>JAJYLE010000154.1 GCA_021788025.1 Nitrospirota bacterium | reverse complement strand
CGGATACTCTGCAAGCTTCAGCGCCATGTAGGCCTCCACAGTGGCGCTAAGATCACCCTTGCCGCCCCAGTGTATTGCCCATGTGCCATCGGGCCTCTGCTCGTTAAGAATGTAATTGGCTATTTTTTTGAAGATTTCCTTGTCCCGCAGCCCAAGGAAATAAAGCAGCATCAGATATTCGGCGGTAATCGTTACGTTGGATTCCAGCTCGTACCACCAGTAACCGGTCTGGTGCTGTTCCACCAGGTATCGGGCGCGCAGCTTCTTTACCGCGGCCCTCGTCCTCTCCAGCAGGGCTGGCGATTTGGTGTAAGGGAAGGCCGAGATATACGCGGGCGCCGTTATATCAGGTTTATTTTTATAGCTCATTAGTTATGGGGCGGAACCTGTTGTAATAAAAAATAGCAGAGCCCCTCCCGATTGTCAAAAAGACCGGCGGCATGAAAATGGCAATACATGAGGCTCCCTCCGTTTCCTTTCGTGCCCGGGATATGCCTTACCGGGCGTTATTTTGCTGGCCCGGCCCCGCTTGCCCGGGCTCTATTGTAACCGTGCGCTGGCGGCTTCCGGCGCCCACCAGCGTTATACCGGCTATGATAACTACCACGCCAAGCCATCTCATGAGCGTTACATCTTCGCGCAAAAATATCCTGGCCAGGATGGCGGCAAAAACAAATGAAGCGGCCGTAAGCGGAAGCACATAGCTTAAATCCGCCCTGGCCAGCGCTATAAGGTAAAGAAAGAAAAAACAGGCCAGAAACAGGATACCCGCGATTATCTGGGGGCACGTAAATACGCTTAGAAGCCAGTTGATTATCGAACGGACGTTCCAGTCCGCCTGGCCGATCCTGCTCATCCCGTAACTAAGGAAAGTTTCGCCTACGGACGCAGAGAACGCCGCAAGCAGTGTTATAAGCACGGTCTTCAATTTATTGACTTTCCCTCCAATTCCGCAAAACCGGCCAGCTTAACACCGGCCTCCTCTATCCGCCGCCTGAGCAGCCCGGAACCAACGGCTTCCATCTCCATGCGCCCGCGTTCAGTTGCCGTGTCCGGATGGCAGTAAAATTCCGCCACAGTGCCACCAGCGATTTTAATAAACCTTAGTACCGGTTGGCAACTGCCGGATTTTGCCACATTATCAGTGGCTTTTACGGCCCTGGCCCTGGACAGGTCAATGGAGCAGGAGGCAGATCTGATACCCAACTGGCCGGAATACGGTGAATTTATTCCGCCAAGCGCCCTGAAAACTCCCCATTCGGCCATCTTGGCGCCGGATTCCGCTGCGGCCCTTATTGGCTCACGCGTTATTCGTATCCATTTCACCCCACGCCTGGCGCAAATGCTGGAAAGCGAGCGGAAGACAAGCGGATGCATATGCAAATGATGATGTGAATCGGCGTGCGACGGCTTTATCCCCTCCGCCTCAAGTCTGTCGAATTGCGCCTCCATCTCCGCCTGTATCTGGCCGGACAGGGTTTTCCAGTGCCGCCAGTAGTTGTAGCCAGCCTTTGCCGGGCTTTCCTCAAAAAAACCGTTACCGTCCACAAGGCCGGGTATTTTGGATTGCGGAAGAACCGCCCTGCCGTCGCATAGCGTTATATGAATGCCGGTGGACAGCCCTGGCGTTGCATGAGCTATTTTTGAAGCCTGGCCAAATGCGGCCCCGCCAGCCATTAGGCTGGCCGATGTGAGCGCACCCTTTTCATGGGCGCGGCAGACCGCGTCGTTAACCGAAGGGCTTGCGCCCATATCGTCGGCGTTAATCACCACGTAAAGGGGAGCCATCGGGATAAGCCTACCCCGCTGTTTCCTTTCTCCTTGCCATAAAGGAAAAGAACTCCAACCCTTCCCTGGTCCTCCTGGCAAACGTGTGCCTGTCCACCAGCATCTCTTTCACAATCCTTAGAATAGGCTTCGGGCGCATATAGAACCGCTTGTAAAAACGTTCAACAGCATTAAAAACCGCATCACCCGAAAGATGAGGATACTGGAGCACCGCGCTCTGAATGCCGCCATCCACCAGATCGCTTTTCTTTAGCCAGCCCTCTTTTATGGCCTGTTCATATAATTCCGTGCCGGGGTAAGGCGCTGGCAGGGAAACCTGTATGCTGTAAGGGTCCAGCTCTATTGCGTAGCGGATTGTGTTTTCAATGGTTTCAGCAGTCTCGCCGGGCAGCCCAAGGATGAAAGCGGCATGCACCTTTATGCCCAGCCTTTTCGTATCGGCCATGAACCGCTTTGCGCCCTCCACGGTGATGCCCTTTTTCACGTTGTTTAAAATCTGCTGGTTGCCGGACTCGAAACCAACCGTAAGCAGGTTGAGCCCGTTTTCCTTCATTATCGAAAGCGTTTCCAAAGGCACGTTGGCCCTTGCATTGGCGGACCACTTAAGCCCCAGCGGCCCTATACGTTTTGCAATCGCCTCCACCCTGGCAAGGTCGCCCGTAAATGTGTCGTCATCAAAAAACCATTCCCTTACCTGTGGAAAAAGCCCCTTTGCCTGCTCCACCTCACGGCATACGTTATCCACGGAACGGGTGCGGTAATTCCTGCCGCCTATTGTCTGAGGCCACAGGCAGAAAGTGCACCTGGCCTTGCAGCCCCGGCCTGCGTAGATGGCCATGTATGGGTGCTCCAGATAGCCGTTGAAATAATGCTCTATTTTCAAGTCGCGGGCGTATATTGGCGTTGCATAGGGAAGCGCATCCAGGTCTGAAACGGGCGGCCTGTCAGTTGTCCTGCGGAACTCGCCGCCGGAAAGATACGCAACGCCGTCAGTATCCTCCAGCTTTTGCCCCTGCGCCAGTTCCTTTATCGTGTAATCGAACTCGCCGGTGCATACGAAATCTATGGCCGGGCAGGCCCGGAGCGTCTCTTCCGGCAGGGTCATCACGTGCGGCCCCACCATGCCTATAACCACGCCTGGCCAGGCCTCCTTTATAAGCCCTGCCACCCTGCAATCGTTTGAGAAGCCGGGCGTGCTGGTATACATCACAATCAGGCCAAACCCGGCGC
This sequence comes from Nitrospirota bacterium, assembly GCA_021788025.1. GTDB lineage: Bacteria > Nitrospirota > Thermodesulfovibrionia > Thermodesulfovibrionales > JdFR-88 > JAKAKS01. Next base: position 3,050 of record JAJYLE010000154.1, on the reverse strand, counting down.
ACTGTTTTACAACTTCCTCCACGCCGATATTGGCCGGAGGGGCGTCGATGAGCTTGCTACCCTCTATCATCCCGGCAGGCACGGCAAGCCACACCGGATACCAGAAGGACCGTATCTCCCTTCTGGCCTGATATCTTGCGCCGGCCGCGCCGTCAAACCCGCCAAATGACGGAGGGTTCAGAAAGAGAACCCTTTTTTCTTTTCCATGATTTTTGTTTTGCATTGACCCCGCCTAAAATAGCAGAAAATAAATAAAATGGTTCCTTGAAATATAACATAATTCCGTCCGCTTTTTTAGTTTTTTTGGAATTTGAAGCCATTTTAGCCAGCCCCACAGCAATCTTACGCCTTGAAATATGCAGCCGCCCGGCATAGAATAGGCGTCGTAAAATCCCGTCTGGAGGGTTGCCTGAAAATATGCCGGGAAACGGACGTGCCAGAGCAAGGGACGGCGCCGCATTTGTCCTGCCTTTAACGCTTGCGCTTGTTTGCCTGTTCATTCAGCCTGCCACTGCGCAGATGTACCAATGGAAAGACACCAACGGCAACATGGTTTTCGGCGACTCCCCTCCACATGGCGCTGATGCAACTGACAAGCAAATCAGGCTGAACAAGATAGTACGGCCTGAAACCCCGCGGAAATCCAGCCCGGTTCGGGCAAGCATGGCGAAAAAGCCGGAGGAAGCCGCAAGCAATGTTCATGTTACGTTATATGAAGCAAGCTGGTGCCCGTATTGCAAAAAAGTGCGCGCCTATCTTGTCTCCAGAGGCGTGGACCTCACCGAGTATGACGTGGACAATAATAAAGAAAAGGCAAGCGAGGCCCGGATGAAGAGCGGCCAGAGCGGGATACCGGTTACGGACGTGGAGGGCACCGTGATAACCGGCGACAATATCCCGGCCATATCAAGGGCCATAGAGCAAAAAAGAAGAGGAGAGAATTAAGGGCCTGCGGCATAGGTTGCCGGCCAGTTTTATTTGAAACATTACATTAAAAGGAGGGTATAAGGTATGTACAAGTCTATAGCCGTATATCTCATCTTGGCTATCTTCGTCATCGGCATAGTACAGGCGGCCCCTGCCGAGGCGGCGTTCGTTGCGTCTTCAAGCTCTGCCATGTCAAAGATAGACAGGCAGGCCGACATGGACCGGATAACCCATGCACTTGAGATGAAGGCAGTAAGCTCCAGACTGAGCCAGCTTGGCTTCACAAAAGAGGAGATAAACACGAGGCTTGCCAGCTTAAGTGACCAGCAGGTGCATCTTCTTGCGCAGAAGATCGACAAGCTACGGCCCGCCGGTGATGGGATTGCGGTGCTTGGCGCGCTCATCGTAATAGTCTTTCTTGTGGTAGTCATCCTCTGGCTTACGCACCACCGGGTGGTGGTCAGGTAACTGATGCTCAAACGCCGCAAATGAAACCAGTTTAAAAACCGGGGCTTAAAGCCCCGGTTTTTTTCTTCTTGGGGGGCCAGGGCTGCACCCCTAAACCCAATAATTAGATCATGCTCGATTGTCTAACACGATAACCCAACTACATGGTTCAGGTTATAAATGTTGCAAACCTGAACCAACCCAAAATTCCGGAATCGTACGACAACCAGCGCTGAAAAATTTACCATGGTGATTAAATCCGCGAAGCAGAGCCAGTGTTATCAAGACTCCGCTTTCCCTCGCCCGGACGAATAAAGAATTCCCAAATGGCCGCAAGGCCGTTAAGAATGAGTTTAACAGCATTGGTCAGAACGAATGAAATGACATAGATACAAATCAGGAGTAAAGTGAATACAACATAGATTGGCAATTTATGTAAATTCAGAAAGCCGGCGATATATATCTCAGTTAACGCGATTACAAAAAACTGATGATGAATGAGGAATGCTCCAAAAGAATATTTACCCAGGAAATTAAAGTATTTTTGGAGCGAGATTGGAATTAATAGCGAAATCCATGCCAGGCATGCGAACACCAGCGTGCCTGAAACCGCTGTTTTAAAAAGACCGGCCACATCTGCATTTATGAAAAATAACAGGCCCGCAGCCATTGCCGGCAATAACACATTCCTTATTTTTTTTATCGGCATGAGCAAATCTATAAGCCACATCCCCATTACAAATTCAAGGAGCCTGGATAATGGGAAATGGCCAATCAGCATGTGGAGCTTATAAAATTTCGGCAGGACCAGGGTTAGCAAGATGCAAAAACCTATCATAATGTTTCTATTTTTTAAAAACAAAAATCTTATAAGAGGGAACAACAGGTAAAAAATCAAAATAAATCCAAGGAACCATTCGCCAATCAGATAAAAACTATTTATTTTGTAATTCATAAAACCGTCGAATCCTGTAAGCGTGAGAGGAAGTGTCGCCAGGCCGGCTTGAGGCACTGTCTTTAAAATAAAGAATCTGGCGAAAAAGACTGCTAAATAGGACAACCAGAATAAAGGATATATGGAAAGTAATCTCTTTCTGTAAAAATTTCTGGCATTCAATTCTTTTCTGGTGCTCAGCATTAAAGATGAGCCCGATAAGATAATGAAGAGTGAGACCCCGATATCCCCAAACAGGTCCGATGTGCCTAAATGGTTCAAAAAGGCCGGCCAAAACAACGGCATTGCATGCCAATTCACCAGAAAGATGTTGAAATGATAGGTCATTATGAAAAGGATGGCTATCGCTCTAATGAAATCAAGATAGAAAACCCGCTGCCCTGGGCTTTCAGCCGGCCTTTCGATGCGAGGTATGCTTATGCCTGCTTGTTCCATAAATGCTTTATGTCCGCCCCCTGTAAAGCAAAAGAACGGAACGGTTGTTCACGCAGGTCAGCATGGGTTGAACTAATAAAACTTGAAAGCGCTCTTTCATTAAAATGCAGACCATTTAGGAATAATTCGGGACACATACGAATGGCACTAGTTTAAGGGTCTTTTGCATGAAAAAACTGGTGAAAATATTTGCCCGGAATGTCATAATTTTTAATGAAAAATTCAACGCCGGTATTCCCAGGATTTCATCTGCGGACCCTTCGCAGAAAGCCCCGGTCCGAGCAAG
>JAJYLE010000153.1 GCA_021788025.1 Nitrospirota bacterium | reverse complement strand
GGAAGCAATTTCAAGGCAGGCCCTTAAAAAAGGGTTAGGTCCTGACCGAGTGGGCGCGGGCAGGACCTTGAAGGGAAAGAAGACCATTAAGTGCCTTCTTGTGAAATTTAATATACAAAAAGGGGCGCGGAATTGTCAAGAAGAATCGAAACTCTTTAACAGGTCAGAATTGCCCTTCTGTTAAGATAGAATTATAAGGCAGGTAGAGGGGGAAACCCTTTAAAAAGGAGGCAGTATGGCTGAGAAAACGGTTGGTCCGGTTGTTCTTGATTTAAAGAAGTCCATCAGGTTCGACTCTGCAAAGATAACCAGGGAGATGCTCACAGAAACGCCGGAGATGCGGGTGGCCCTTATGTGTCTGGAACCCGGCCAGGAACTGGCCCCTCACAAGGCGCCTTTAAGGCTGATGATGTATTGCGTGCAGGGTAAAGGCATTTTTATAGTTGGAGACCAGGAGATAGAGGCCGATGAAAAGACGGCCATAATATGTGACCCGATGGTCCAGCACGGGTTCAAGGCGTCGCTTGGGGAAAGGCTGGTGGTTATGGCCGTTGTGACCCCGGCGGAAACGGAATAGGCGGTACTTTTTGGATAGCGGGATAAAAGCGGCCTGGCAGAAAATAAAGGGCAGGCCGCAAGGGGAGATTACCGCGTGGGCTTCAGCAGGCGCGGAAGGTATACTGGAGATTGCCTGCATGGGGGCCATCTTCAGGCTTGAGCCGGAAAAGGAGACAATAACGCCTTCTTCCGGCACGGGCTGGATGCTCCATGCCAGATACGGCTATTTTCTTAAATATCTGCTCCTTTGGTGGGCCGCCCTGTTTAATGGACAACGGCTACAGGCGCGGCCCGCTGATTTCATCTCAATCCGGCAGCTAAACGGCGGGGACATGTTCTTCCGGGGCTCTCACACCCTCCCCCTGGATGCTCTGGCCCAAAAATTCGGCAATGATAAAGCCGGGTTCCTGGAGAAGTCGAAAATTTTCGGGGGCCGGCCAGCGGAACTGGGAGACGCCTCTGTTTTATTGGAGCCTGCTGCCGGATTTGCCGTGTGCCTGGTCCTCTGGCTGGAGGACGAGGAATTCCCCTCAAGGGCGGACATTCTGTTTGACCCATCTGTGGAGCGCACATTGCCGCTGGACGTGATCTGGTGCGGCGCGATGCTCGCCATTCTGGCGATGCTCTCATGAGCAGGCGAAAACTTATCGAAAAGGCCGGGGCGGTCCTTTCAAGAGAAAGAGGCACTGTATTTAAAGACCCCGGCGGAAAGATAAATATCTGCCTTGTTTACCCCAACACCTATCGCGTTGGCATGTCCAACCTCGGTTTCCAAGGCGTCTACGGCATGCTCAATTCGTATCCGGACGTGGTATGCGAGCGGGCCTTTCTTCCGGATGCTGAAGACCTGCGCCAATACGAAGATGGCACGGAGCTTCTCGCGCTGGAGTCCAAAAGGCCGCTTAACCGTTTTGATATTGTGGCCTTCTCCGTCCCGTTTGAAAACGATTACCCGAATATCTTGAAGATACTGAATCTTGCCCGGATTGAACCGCGCGCAGCGTTGAGAAACGGCGGCCCGCTGCTTACGCTTGGAGGGGTATGCGCCTTCTCAAACCCGGAGCCGCTTGCATCTTTCTTCGATGTGGTGTTTGTTGGCGAGGCCGAGCCGCTAATCCCGGAATTTCTGGACCGGGTAAGAAATTCTCCGGCAGGAAAACACGGCCTTTTAAAGTCTCTTTTGGGCGTTGACGGGCTTTATGTTCCTTCCTTTTATAAAATCTCGCATATAAGAGAAGCCCTTGAAGGCGCGCCGCTGAGGATAAAAAGGCGCTTTGCCAAGAGCGCTGTTTCCCTTGGGATGAGGCATTCGATAACCACGCCGGATACCGAATTTGCGGGGATGAGGCTTGTGGAGATGATGCGGGGCTGCCCATGGGATTGCGCATTCTGTCTTGCGGGCAAGGTATATAATCCGCCAAGGGCGAGGAAGACGGAGGACATACTTGAAGAGGTGGAAGAGGCGCTCTCAAAGGGCGAGCGGGTGGGGCTTATAGGCCCATCAATCTCCGATTTCCAGGGCATTGTTTCTATCCTTGATAAAAAAGATGTGGAATTCTCCATCACTTCGCTTAGGGCTGGCAAAAAGAGCATCGGCATGCTGCCGTATCTGAAAAGGCACAAAACCCTCTCCATAGCGGCGGAGGCCGGCACCGAGAGGCTGCGGCAGGTCATAAAAAAGAAGATAAGCGAGCAGGACATAATCGAAACAGGCCGGGCAATTCTGGGTAACGGCATGGGACTCAGGATTTATTTCATGGTGGGGCTGCCCACGGAAACCATGGCGGATATCGAAGGCATTCCTGTGCTTGTAAATAAGATAAAGGAAGGTTTTTCCGGCGGCAGGATATCCGTAACCGTGAGCCTGTTTATTCCCAAACCCTTTACGTGCTTTGAGAGGGCGCCAATGGAGAGGCCGGAGAGCGTAAAGGAGAAACTGAAATATTTGAAAAAAGCGCTTTCCGGAATGGGAGTTGCGATATTCCATGACGTTATCAAGTACTCCTATATGCAGGGGGTGTTTGCATTGGGCGGCAGGGAGCTTGCTGCGGTGCTGGAGCTGATGGGCAAAGGCATGGATTACAAAGCGGCGATGAAAGAAGCCGGGCTATCGGAAGAGGATTACATTTTCAAGGAGCGGACGGAAGAGATACTGCCGTGGGGGTTTATTGACGCTGGCTAAGCGGGGAACAACCCCGTGGAAAAGTATCTTTCCCCACGGTCCGGCAGTATAACGGCAATCCGTTTGCCTTCACCAAGGCGTTTTGATAATTCAATTGCGGCCCACATCGCGGCCCCGGAAGATATTCCGCACAGCATGCCCTCCTGCCGGGCGAGCTCTCTTGAGACAACCTCTGCGTCCTCGTCGCGCACAGGTATGATCTCGTCATAAATTTTTGTATTGAGCACCCCAGGATAGAAACCCGCTCCGATGCCCGCTATGCGGTGCTTGCCGGGTTCGCCGCCCGAGAGCACAGCCGAATATGCCGGCTCCACGGCCACGATTAGCACGTCCTTTCTTATGTTCTTAAACATCTCGCCAACCCCGGTTATGGTGCCTCCGGTGCCTACGCCGGCAACAAGGGCGTCCGGCACGCCGCCCATCTGGCTTATTATCTCCGGGGCAGTCCATCGCCTGTGCGCTTCCGGGTTGGCTGGATTTTCAAATTGCAACGGCATGAACCAGCCCGGGTTTTCTTTTAAAAGCGCCTCCGCCTTATCAATTGCCCCAAGCATGCCTTCCTGGGCTGGTGTAAGGACAAGCCCCGCGCAAAATGCTTTTAATATCTGCCGCCGTTCGATTGATGCGGATTCAGGCATCACCAGCACTACTTTATAACCCGTCAGGCCGCCCACAAGCGCAAGCCCGATGCCGGTATTGCCGCTTGTGGGTTCTATAATGGTTTGGCCGGGGGCAAGCTTTCCGTCCTTTTCGGCCGCCTCTATCATCGAGAGGGCAACGCGGTCTTTAACGGAGCCGCCCGGATTAAAACCCTCCAGCTTGGCCCATATCTCAGCCCCTCCGGGCGGAGCAAGCCTGTTTACCCTTACAAGCGGGGTGTTGCCTATCAGTTCAAGCGCGCTTTCCATGCAATGAAATTATATATCTATTAGATTTTTATGATTTCGAAGATATGATCCGGCACGGCTATCGGGGCCTCAGCCAGTATGCGCCTTACCTGCCTTTCAGTTAGTTCGTAACGCATGCATATGACCTTTACCTTTTCTCCGCTATCGTAAGCGCGGCGAATGCTTTCATCCCGGAGCTTGCGTTTGATGGCGTCAAAACCTGTGATGTACAGATAAGTGCCCCTGAACGCCTGGCCCAGTTTCAGGGCCACCTCAAGCCCGGCAATATCGGCTATCCTCGCCAGGTCCCCTGGCAAATCTTCCATCAATCCCCTCTCTGCTATTTCCATGACCGCGCTCCTTTTCAGAAAGATATTGCATTTGGTGAAGAAATTAGATAAACTAACTGAAAGCATTATCACAAATTGAAATGGAAAAGTCAAGGGGCGATTTCATATTGCCATCGACTGCGGAGATAATCGAGCGCATCAAGCTCGCAAAAGGCCTCCGGTCCGATGGCGACGTTGCCAGGGCGCTTGGGATAAAACCCCAGACCCTGGCCACATCCAAGATGCGCAGTTCGATCCCGTTTGAGGCCATAATAGGCCTTTGCGACAGGGAAGGATACTCCCTAGATTTTCTGGTAAGGGGAGTTGGCGCGGGGCGGGAAGAGGCTTTGAAGGTGAAGGAGCCATCTTCAGAGCCCCAGCCCGATGTAATGGTCCCTATTGTGGAAGCCGAGGACGCGGACGGGCTTTCGGAGGCAGTTTCCAGGGGCCACATCAAAGACTATTTCCCTTTCAGCCAGGGCTGGCTAAAAAAGATTGCCGGCGGCAAGGAGCCGGACAAACTGGTACTTTTGAAGGCAAGGGGGCAGTCCATGCAACCTACCATCAATAACGGCGACCTGGCGCTCGTTAATCTTGGCCATAACACAACAATAAAAAATGACGCCATTTACGTTGTAAGGGCGCCCGACGGCGGCATACTCATAAAAAGGCTGGTTGCAACTGCGGAAGGGCTTTTATGCATTAGCGACAACAAGGCATTTGACACGTTCGAGATAAAGAAAAAACCCGCCGAGCCGCTTGGCCATTACGTGCTTGGGCGGGTGTTCTGGGTTGGCAGGCAGCTTCTTTGAGGGCGGCATGAAGATAGAGTGTTACATGTCTTCCGGCTGTGGCCCGGAGCAGGCCGCCAGAAGAAATATTGAAGCGGCCCTTAATCTGGAGGGCGCGTCCGCCGAAACCGTGTTCAGCCGGATTACGGAGGATGAGGCCGCGGCGCTTGGCCTCAGGGGCTCGCCTTCTGTGCTTATCGACGGAAAGGAATATAGAGCCGCAGGAAATCTCCGGCTTTTCCTGACGAATGTTTACGGACGAGTCCGGGCGGCTTGTTAATGCACCCTCGGTAGAGATGCTGCGCAGGGCCATCAGAAAAAGCACAGGCAGTTAGGTTTTTAATCCCGGAATTCCCGGCTAAAATTCCGCGCTGCCTTTCCCCTTTTCAACCCCTTTTTTATGTGTTCAAAGCAAATTTTGCAAGTTGCAGATCTAAAAAGGTTTTTCGGGTTCTCTTGTTCAATCCGTTCAAACCTTAGCTCCTTATTGCCGCTTTTTAGTTTGTTAAGCGCCTGATTTCAAAAAAAATCGTTTTTCCGGTGGCAAAACGTATGGCGGACGAACCAAGACAAAAATAAAAAAAGGGCGCGTCCGGGGTGGTTGGCGCTCAAAAGGGAAAAAACAGAATAAAAAATTCGATGCCTGTAAAAAGCCAAAAAAATCGGGGCAGCGAAGTTATTTTGAGGAAAATTTAATGGCCGTTTTTTAAAAATACCGCCTCACAAGCGGCTGGCGGCGCCTTACGGACGGCTGGACAGGACACTAGAATTAAGTATTGTGTCCCCTGAATTAAGACTACTCTCAAGACTACTCTCATCTATCCTTCTTATTTAAAAGGTATATGCCACCGCCACCAAAGAACAATACGCCTACGGCGTCCATCCATTCTTTAGTTGAAATAAAAGCCACAATGCCTGCTATCGCCATTAAACAACTCGCTATTCCTGTAAAAAAGTTCACTTTGTTTTTTGTTATTGTGAGAACTTTTAAATCTGTTTTCCCCCTAATAAACCAGCTTATTATAACGCCGATTAAATATCCAATACCCGCTCCAATTCCTGCGTATATTGAGGTCTGATGTCAATAGTGGACACCAAACTCTTCATGCCGCCAATTGTCCGGCATGGAATTTTTGCACATAGGCAAACGGGGGAAAGATACCCCAGCCGCGCCTGCCTTCTTATCCGGTTGTAGAAGATTTCTATGTACTCTGTAATTTCCTGAATCGCCTCCTGTCTGGTCCTGTAATGACGGTGATGGACGAGGTCCTGTTTAAGCGTGCCCCAGAAACTTTCCATCGGCGCGTTGTCGAAACAGTTTCCTTTTCTGCTCATGGAT
>JAJYLE010000152.1 GCA_021788025.1 Nitrospirota bacterium | reverse complement strand
CCTCGCGCCGGATAAGGTCTTCCGTCCATCCCCTTGCATGGATAGCGGGGTCAATCAGCTTGGCTCTGGTATCAGACTCGGTTAGAGCCATAAAATAGACCTGTTTACCCCCTGTCTTTCCCTTATCCGTTCTCTAAAAATAGCTTAATAATAAAGGGTTTAGATGGGTAAATTCAATGGGCTAGACCCCTACTGCCCTAATTTGTCTGGAGAGTGGTATACTAACAAATGGAAAAGGCCCTTGTTTTCCCTAAGTTACAAACTGTCGCCTTTTCGAACGCATTAATCGACTTGTGCTACAGCGCACGAAATTCGAAAGAAGATACAATCGTTTTTGATCTTTCTAAAACTGAATTTATAAGCCCTTTTGGGCTGGCATTATTAACAGGAACAATTGCGGAATGTCAGGCTCAAGGCAAAGCAGCCAAATATATGAAGCCTAAAAAAGCCGATACGCAAAAATTTTTATCTGGCATCGGGTTTAATGGATTTTTTAAACTTTCAACGAACGACGAGCATAGGGTGGCTAGTCCCCATGTCCAGCTCAGAAGATTGAGCCAAATCGACTATCTTTTAACGGATCAAATTATTGCCGTTTTTTGTCATTCGCTTCATTTGTCCAAAGGAGTGATAGGTTCTCTAAAGCTTGCGTTAAATGAATTAATGACCAATGTTTTCGATCATAGCGAATCACAAAGAGGATGCTATGTTTGCGCACAATCATATAACGTTTCGAAGAAAATACGGCTTTGCATAGCTGACTTTGGGATTGGCATTCTGTCCGCCTTAAGAAAGGTCCCCAAATATAAATACTTAAAGGATGACTACGATGCACTTAAATTATCTGTAGTAGAAGGCGTCTCAAGCCGTACCGACAGAACGGCGGGCTATGGATTGACACACATTCAAAGATTCATTAAAGTTAATCAGGGTAAGATGTATATGCTTTCCGGAGCCGGTAAAATTCTCTGGGATTATTCGGAATACAAAGAAAAGAGACAAACAATGCACAACGCCTTCCAGGGCACGGCAATTGAACTGGAAATAAATGCTAGCGAGGAAGGTTTTTATTTTTTGAAATCAGAATCTGATCCAATATTTTAGAGGTGAATATGAATATGAAAATCGACATAAAAGACATAAGCAAAAAAAAAACCGTGACCAGAGACGAAGGGGAAATAATTCAGAAAATTATAAATGAGGCATGGGCTAAGGAAGAGAAGTTTGTCATTGATTTTGATAATGTTCTCGTGGCCTCTGTCTCTTTTATGGATGAGGCTTTTGGTAAACTTGCCCTCCAGCACACAAAGGAGGATTTGCAAAAAAAACTTAAATTTGAGCACATCGTTGATTATGACAAAGCTTTATTAAACGATATATTATTTTCAAGATTTCGCCAACATGAGCTTGGAGAAGACGGCCCCGCTATTTATAAAGGCAAACAGAAAAAGCAGAAAGTTAATTAAATTTCAATAAAATCAAGATGTTTTAAGCCGCATTTTGCACCAGCCAGGTTCGAAAATCATCAATAAAGGGACGCCAACGAAAATGGACAGCCCGCGTGCCCCAAAGGGTAAGCGGGCGAATTTAATTAAAATTCCTTACATTCGATTCCAGCAGGGAATAAAATCAAGGTTTCCTTTCCCGCTCATCGATGCCTTCATTCCGAACTGGGCAAGCAAGCGCCTGTATTTATGAGAACAGTACTGGCTGCCCCGGTCCGAATGATGAATTAGCCCCGTTGCCTGTCGCTTAGCCGTCACGGCCTTGAACAGAGACTGGCTGATCAGGCTTTTTGTCATCCTCGTCACCATCGCATTTATGCAACTAAAGGATAATTATCGAAGTGCGCATCGAGTTTACTATATCGGTGCCGTTTGAGAGGTTTACCGAGCTTAAGGGGATGAACCAGGGACGGAGGCGCTGGCGGTGCTTCAACAGCGAGCTTTCGTATTTCGATACGCAGTGGAAACCCAAGAAGTGGGACAACCGTTTCCGGTTTCTCTTTATCAGGCACAAGGTCAAAATACAGTCGAAGGAACCCGTCCAGTTTGATCTGTTTATCCCGCATGAGCAAGGCTATGACTTCAAGGTGATCGTTACGAACAAGCAGACGACCATGAAGGCAGTATTACTCCGAATCCCAAAGCTAACTTTAACCCTAGTTTCATGTTTTGCAACGACGGCTTATTTAAAACAGGAATCCCATTCCCGCGCCGTAGTAATGGGTAAAGCCCCCAAGGTTGCCCGAAAGGCGCACCCCCTCCTCGGCATCCACCTCCAGCCAGTGGGCAACTATGTATTGAATGCCTCCATCGAAGTTATAGCCCGCCCCCTCATCATGCGATGTTTTCGTCTGACCGCAGACCTCGCCATAGAACTGCAGCCGCTCAACCGGGTCCCAGGTAACGGTGAGAAACTGGTTGAAACTTGTGAAGCGCCCGCCTCCCGCCGAAACCGGGTCGGTCAGAGAACCTACTCCCAGTTGAAGCGAAAGACCTATCTGATCGGTAAGGGAATACGCCGCTATCCCGCTGAATGTAGCGCCCAGCCCCCGGCTCCCAAAGGCATCGTTGCCCGAGGGCAGGGTCAGGATGGCCTCCACCGCGCCAAGCCATTTGGCATTATAGCCAAGCTCATGTTTAAATCCGACGCTGGTGGCCGAAAGTCCAAAGGATGCCTCCTCCGGCAGGCCCGCCCTTTGGCTGGTGTAATTGGACGCCAGCACTTTAAACTCGTTTGCGCCCGGAAGTCCGTATCTCAGTTCAGCCTCCGGGTAGTTGTCAGCCGTGCCCCCGCCTTCTCCCCTTACATTGGCGTGCTGGAAGCCCAACTCCAAAACGGCATGGCCCAGCGGGGCGGAGCAGGCGCTGTCTGAGAATGTTGGACGGTCCAGAAGGGAAAGCAATGCGGTCGGATTTGAAGCCGAACAGGGGTCGAAAATCTCCGCGTTGCCGTCCTTTGCATAAGCCTTCCCGCCTCCAATGGCAAGAAAAACCGGCAGGGACAGGCACAATGTAATAGCAAGAAATAAAAAAATCCGCTTCATAAATCTAAAAACTCCTTTCCTGATTTTTTATTACGCCTTGCAGGCGGTGTTGTCCAACTCTTTCTGTTCCATCCACTTCGTTATGTGAGAAACTGCTATTATCAGGGCGACCGTGCCGTCTCCGAGGATTGTCGCTCCCGATATCCAATCCATGTTCTTAAAAGCACCGCCAAGGGCCTTTATAACGGTCTGGTTTTCCCCGATTACGCTGTCCACCAGGAATCCCACCCTTTTGCCATCCGTTTCGGTAATCACTATCCTTCAGCGATAGCGGTCAGCTCAGGCGCGCCGTTAAGCAGGGAAAAACGGCTCAGCCTTGCCTGCACGGTCACAAGTTCACCTATCAGGTCCGCCAGCCTGTCGAGCTTGAACGAAGGCACCCGTACGCTGGATGCGGCTTCGGCCTCCCTGACGCCGTTGCGCTTCTCTCTCGTACATTGCTGCTCGGCAAGGGCCGATGAAGGGCCTTTTTCGGCCAGCACGTCGATCCCGAGTTCCGAGTCACACTCCACGAATATGAAAACGTCCTTGACGGCATTCAGTCCTTCTTTTGTATTAAGAATTATGTCCCAGTAAATATAGCAGGCCTCCGGATCAAGTGATTCCAGGTCCGGAATCGCCTCTGTCTGCGCAATCACCTTGCATTCGCCGAGCCCCCGCAGTTCATCGATGAGCAGCAGGGGGTCAGTTCCCGTGGACATGATGGAAAGGAATGGACGAAAGCGTATTCTGTATGTCACCGGGGTTTCTGCCTTCGCTTTTTTTGATTCCTGAGATTCCTTTGTCGGCATGACAATAGGGGTGAACTTGTACCCGGCAGTCTGTGCACCTGTTTTATGAGGTCTATTCCGTTTAGGTTAGGCATGTTCAGGTCCGTGATTATTATCTCCACCTTTACGCCGTTCAGCTTCCCAAGAGCATCTCTTCCATCCACAGCCGCGACGACATCAAACCCGGCATCTTTGAGAGTAAACCCTAACGTTGCATAAAAAGTTGTCATTCCGGCCAGAATTTTATTAAGGTCTACAAGGCTCCCCGTCACTTCCGCAAGGGATTTTTTGCTGGAATCTATAAGAGAGGAGTTTCCGCCACTGCCGGTGAATTGGGTGAAGACGACGTGGAATTCGTGATGGAGATAAAGAGGCAAAAGACGGTCTCGGATGGCAGGTTAGCGACCGCGGACGTGTTTGACCTGAAGCGCGAGGAACTGGCGCGGAACATCCGGATGGTCTTCATGAAGGGCACCCCGCCGGAACAGATCGTGAAAAAATTCATGCCAGAACCATGCTCATGGCCACCGAGCCCGCATCTCTTTTTTATTTTTAAGGCAGGGAGGCCTCCGTCAGGTCCACTCTCTTCCATGTCCCGTCGGGGTCGTAAGCCGTGATCTTTTTTGCCAGCTCTTGCGTGCGAGGCCCGAGGTCCTTCTCATAAACGGCGCCCTGCTGGTTCACCATGAAGGTCATGACCCCTGAGGCCCCGTATTTCGCGGGATACGCAACCAGGCCGAAACCAGCCGTCATCCTGCCTCCCACTACATAGTCCATTGAGCCGCCCGGGGCGTGCCTGCCCTGACTTTTGAGGATGTTGAAATAATAGCCATAGTACGGCACAGGCTTTACCATATCTTGCCGGGGGGCATTTGTTTCGCAAGCGGCACGGGCAAAGAGCGGCCCCAGCGGGCTGTCTCCCTTGCCTGGCCAGTACAAGCCGTCCCGGCTGCCCTGATGACTTATAAAACTCTGCGCATATTGGGGAACACCGTTTTTGGCGAATTCCTCTTTGGAGTACTCCCGTTGCGCCTCCACATAGGCAAGCGAGGTCCGGACAGTGTTAAGTTCATTTCTTCCTATCCTTCGGTTTATGATCTCCTGCTTCCCTTCCCCGGTAAGGAAGATCCACGACTTTCCCTTTTTTATTATCGGGATCGGGAAAGTCCATTCGTCCTTCCCGATCAGCGCCAGAAAAGAAAAAGTCCCTTTGTCCAGCTTTTTGAACCTGACTCCTTTTCCTGCCGCCATGGCGAACCGGGCGCGCGCCGCCGTATCGGCCACGGGGTCGCCTGATGAGATCAAGTCCTTTCCATCCGGCCCGAAGATTGCCAGCAGTTCCTTTGTGTCATTACCGGCGGCGGCATTCACCAGCGCAGCAAATGCCTGCCGGGGAGACGCGAACTCCATTTGATTTGTTTTCGAGGCGGAAGCGGATTTCTCCTGTTTTATTTTCGTGGCAGAGGCCGTCCGGGCGTAAACGGGAAACCCGAAGACCACGGCAATCGCCGCCGCCAGGAAAACTGCCGGTATACGCCGTAATATAGAAGCAAGTTTGGACATTTTTTTATTTTCAGACATCTTTCAATCTTCCTCCGCAAAAAAATGTTTTCCTTTTATCTCCACGCGCTAACGCCGCCCCCCCCCGCCACCGCCGCGGGAAACTCCACCGCCACCGCCGCGGGAAAAACCACCGCCGCTGCCATGGAACCCTCCTCCCTGAAAACCGCCCCCGCCGCCGCGGAAAACCCCGCCTGAGGGGGCCCTTCCAGGTGCGGCAAAACTACGGGACGGGAGCTGGCCCGCACTTGAGCGGCTCTGGAACCCGCGCGTGCTTGCGGCCCCTTCAAACCGGCTGCTTCCCCATCGCTGGAAGGCGCTGGAGCGAGTCCCTTGTGAAGGCCGGGTCGTGCCGAACCCCCTGAATTGCCTGGACTGTCCAGGACCAATCCGGCCCGCGCTCCTGTTAAGGATCGATTGCGCCCCTCTTCTGGCCGAAGGGCCAAACGCCCTTGCTCCACGCTGCGGGAAAAACCCGCCGCGAGACCTGTTTGTAGGGTCGATTCGGAAAAACCTGCCAGTTACGGGATCGCGGAAATGGTTGCTTATGAATTCCCGGTGATGATGGTGAAAATGGTCGAACACGACTATATCAAAATCCCCAAGGACAAAAAAACCGGGAAACCAGAGATTCGTCCACCAGAAGGGATAAGGCACCCAGGTATACAGATAGGCGTAATCCGGAGGCGGCGCGTAATACGTGACCACTGGCGGGCCT
>JAJYLE010000009.1:11232-29757 GCA_021788025.1 Nitrospirota bacterium | reverse complement strand
AACTGATGATGCCCAACATAGTCATGATGCATTCCTCCTTACGTTGTTATTTGAATTTTCAGAATTTTGAGATTGAAATTCTTTAAGCCCCTGTGCCGCTTACGTCGTGGTCCTTGGAAAGATACCCAAGGGCAGCGATTAAAAAGCCTGTGACCGCCCTGGCCAGCTCGATATGCCCCGATTGCAGAACCGGTGCGATTGCCACAATCCCGCCCGTTATTGCGCCAATTAAAGTTGTCTTCCAGTTTTTCAAAACTGCCTCCTTCTTTTGATCTGACATTTCAAACCTGGGATTTGAAATCCCTTACAAATAATCCCTGTCAAATGCGGCCTCCAGCTCCAGGGCGTAAATCACCGTTGTTTTTGTTGCCGCCAGAAGACGGATTCCAACCGGCTCCACAGGCACCGACAGGGCCAGCCCAAGGTCCTTCCACGCCAGGGCCGGAATCACTGCGTTCAGGAGCGCGTAGGCGCCGGTTGCCGCATTCTCGCGCGTGTCCTCATTGATGCCGCCCAAAATGGTCCTTGCGCTTCTGGCGCAAACAAGCACGTTAAAAGTGGCCGTCTCCATCCCCGTCTTCGTGTCCGCCCATTCGTATTTGGACCCGCTGTACACCACGAATGCCGAAGGAAACTGAATGGGGAGTTGCTCTATTTCACCGGATGCCTCCCCAGCATAGGTCTTGACCACTTTGAAGACGGAAAGCCCCTGCAGGGCAACAATTATCGCGTTTTCAATGTCCTGAAATGTCATAACGCCAGCTCCGCCTAGCAAATCTCAGATTTGAGATTTGATATTTGAAATTGCCTGCCATCAGTAATTGTCCAGATCGATGCTGTTTGGGTTTGTGCTTGCCGCCGGGTCCACATTGCTGCCAACAGTTGTAAACGTCCTTGTGTTCTTGTCGGCTGTGGACGTGGCCGGCTCCTCGATAACGGCGGGCTGGGGCTGAATCCCAAGAGATATTTTCCCGATTGATATGCCCGCAAGCAGCGCCTGGGCCTCCTTGTACCGGTTTTCGTGGGTATCGGGTATCTTCTCCAGCCTCCGGCCAAAGAGCCTGTGCGCCGCAATGGCAACTGAAACATAGGTGATAACTGCCGGGACGGGATTAAACGGGATTTGATACCTTGCGCCGCACCATGCGTTAATAAGGTTGTCAGCCTCGGCTATGCAGTCCGTTACGATAGCCTGGTTTACAGAGCCGTTACCGGCATCGTCTGTAAGCTGCACAAGCACGTCATCTGGCACAAGGTTCTGAATGTCTGAAAGCTGGCAATAGCTCATCTCTTTTTATCCGCCGTTTCGGACTTTCCGGTTACATTTCCCTTTCCGGCACTTTCCAGATTGTGTTTCAGCAATCCTGCTTCATCCTCTGTAAGCTCGATCTCCTGGCCGGGCTTGTATTCAACGGGCGCTTTGTCGCCCTTCCGGGCGTGGACAATAGTTGCGGCCTTTACAATGAATTTAGGCATAACATCTCCTTTCAGACCGGCCGGACAGCCATGGTTTTCAGGACTGTCCGGCAAGGCCATCAGTTATTTACACGCTGTAATTAACGGCGTTCTGGATAAAGTAGCCGCAATCGTTGGCGATCACCTTCTCCGCGCTGTTCCAGGCCACCTTGAAATAATGGCTGCCTTTAACGCCGCGCTTCGGGTCGAAGTCCCTCTGCGTCTGCCGCTGCATCTCGCTGAAGGTTGCCCCGAAGGTAATGCTCCTCAGGCCGGGCTTGGGCTCCACATAAAGGGCGGCGGCGTGCGGGCCCCACAGCCTTGCGTAGGAAGCAGTTTGCCCCATTCTGGAGGCGTTATACCTTGAACGCCCGATCAGCACCTGGTTAACCTCAAAGAGCGCTGCAAGCTCGCTTGCGCCAATCATCCCGCCGCGCCACACGCCACCGGGGATAGCCTTTACGGCATCGATGATCTTCGGATGTTTCCTCAGCACCGTCCATGTGGCAACGCCAAGCACCAGCGTATTTGCCCTCTGATAGCAGGACTCTATCGCGGTAAGGATGTCACCGATGGGGTCATCCGAGCCGCCGCCCCACTGGGCGGTCCCGGACAGCGCTTTCTGGTTTGAAACCGCGTAACTGGCCGTGTTGAAGACAACGTTTGCAACCCTGTTTTCCTGGGCTATGTCCAGAAGCAGGTTCAGGTAGTTGTTGGTGTCCACTTCCGGCTGAAGCGGGTTGTCGGCGTTGTCTATTGCTGCCTGGGCAAGCCAGTCGCCAAAGGCGTGGTCCGTAACGGAGTAGTTGTCCGTCTGCACACCCCAGTCCATCTCGTTTGCGAGGCCGGTGGCTCCGATCTTGTCGTCGCCAAGGGTGAATGCGTCGGCCTTGTTGTAGGTGAAGTAGAGATCGCTTCTTTTGCCTACCGGCAGAAGCGGCATCACCTTGTCCCAGATCATCTCCTCATTTTTATACTGGCGCGACAGGTTTGTAAGTATTGCGTCTACATGCAACTGCCCTACAGGCGGCATATATTAATTCTCCTTTCGGTCTGAATTTGGAATTGCAAATCGAATATTTGAAATCCCGCTACGCAGTAGCGGGGGCCAGCAGCACCGGGATTACATCTCCCTGCACGCCGCTTTTAAGCGCAATCCCTATGGCCTGGTTTCCGGCAGCTGCAACAACTCCGTTGCCGCTTGCATCGGAGGTAAGCTTGTTGCCCCTCGTGCAGCCTCCGGCGCCCAGCACCAGATAAGAGATGCCTGTCACCATTACCTCCACGTACTTGCCCGCCGCCTGGTCAGTGGAACTGAGCGCGGCCTGGAATACACCCACCATCGGGTTTGTTGCCGCAGATGCGGTGGAATACGTATCGTCATCCGCTCCGGGCGTTGCTATGGTGTACTGCACTACAGCAGCAGATGCCTTGACGTCCTTGCTGATCCCTTTTGTGGCTCCCATTGCCATCGGTTATTTCTCCTTTCCGAAGAGGTCCGGCCTCTCCTTGGACACTGCCAGCACAGCTTCCTTGTAGTTCACGCCGTTTTCCTTCATGTGCTGCCGGATCATGCGGTCCCGTTTTTCCTCCACGCTGCCTTCATCGCTGCCGTCGCTTTCGGCAACCTCGCCAAAGTTTATGGAGGCAGGCAGGGTGCAAAGAAACGCCTTCATAAATTCCAGCGGAGTTTCTTTTTTGGTCTTGTCTGCGGAGAATTCATAAACGGTATCTATGCCGGCCACGGCCTGCATGAAACTGGTTATGCCCATCCCCATCCTCTCCATGGCCGGCACCAGGGTGCCTTTCTGCTTGAGCCCCTCCATAAATTCCGCAACGGACTTCATCCGGCCCTGGGCCTCCATCGCCCTGAGCCTGTCTTCCCAGGACGAAAGCGTCCTTTCCCTTTCGGCGAAATCGGCGGCCGCCTTTTCCTTGGCCGCGTCCTCCGCCTTCTTCCTCTCCTGCCGCACATCGTCCTCCGTGTAAAGCACCGGAGGCGTGTCCGAGCCGAAGAGCTCCCTGAAGCTCATGCCCGTTTGGGCCAGCTTCTCCTTGAGACCTTCCCAGAAGTTCATACTTCCTCCTTTCGTTGTCCTGGACGGGCCAGGCCCGTCCGGCAATTCCGGCAAGTCCGGAAATTCCAAAACACTCCCGTTATCTTTAAACGCGAAGTCCGGCAGGCCCTTCACGGCCGGGGGCGTTGCGCCAAGAAACCCGATATGCCGCAGCGTCAAATCCGGATACAGCGAAATCGAGCGCTTTTTGAAAAGCCCCTGCCTAAGCCAGTCCGTAAACTGCTCCACCGTGGGCTTTATCTCCGCCCACAGCGTGCCGCCCTCGCTTGAAAGCCCTTCAACCCAGCCGTAGGCCGGGGCGTTCTCCCTGGGATGGCCGATCACCACCGGGGCCTCGTGCTCCGCCGGATTGTACTTGGCAGCGATTGCGTCCATGTCGCTGTTTGTCCATGTCCGTGTGTTGCCTTGCGCGTCCGTGTGCGTACCTGATTTGAAAACGGCTATGCGCATATCAAGCTCCTTTCTCAAGCAATGCCTCGCCCACAGAGGGCTGGGTAATGCCGTATGTGTCATAAGCGTATTTCTGCGAAATGGGCAGGCCCATGCCAAGAAGTATCTGGTCGCGTTCCGCCAGCGTCTTCAAGTCCGTTTCTCCCTCCGTCCTTATCCACAGCCTTGGATAACGCCTGACACCCGGGAAGTTGTAATCCACCAGCCACTTGATCATCTGCCCGTTTAATGCGTTACACAAAACGTCCGCATCCGCTTTTGTGTACTCCTGACGGATATCGTTATGCGTTCTGCTGGCCGCGTAGGAGCCGCCGGCGCGCCCGCCGGAGCTTCCCATCTCCGTGGTTAACGTCTGCCCCATGATGGCCTTTGTGATCTCCTGGTTCATGAATGTGCACAGGTTTTCATAGTTGCCCAGGCCGCCGGCGCGCGACGCCTCCAGGAAGGCCACCTGCATCGTGTCTGGTATCTTGATGGCGGTCTCCTGCTGGATGGCATCCAGCGCTGCAAGAAGGGCGTCCTGCTGTTCTTTGGGGGTGCCGGGCGGATATTTGCCGATTACCGTTGGCGAGCCGAATTTCTCGGAAAATATCATCCAGAACTTGATTGCGTTCTTCTTGAACCACACCGGCCAGTAAAGCGAACTGCCAAGCCCATCCCCATAGGGCGAGCCGTTCTGGCCGCCATAGATGAAAAGCTGGAACTTGCGCGGGGGGACAGGCTGGCCTTCAACCATATTGTCCCTGGTAAGCAGGCGCAGTTCGCGCTTGAGGCCGAAGGCAAACCGCCTGGACGGACGGGCGATCATCTCCCTTATCCACACGTCCCCTTCGGAATACTCCCACATGATCTCGGCCGTCTTGTAGCCAAGCAGTATGCCCTGCAAAAGATTGAAACGCGCCGAATCGAAATCGAAGTTCAAAAGCACGCCGGTAACAAAACCGGCAACCTTTGCATCCTGTGCGCTGTCTGTGGCCGGCTCCACATGCCACTCCTTGCCAACCACCGCCAGCCTGCGGGTTTGCAGATTGGAGCGCACCTGGGGGTCCCTTTCCAGGTCCTCAAATATCTCCACCGCCCTGCCCCCGCCCTCGGTGCGCAGGGTCTTGTCCGGGTTAAGAAGCACCTGGCCCGTGTAGTAGGCCCAGAAGGGGTCGGATACCGCGCTGGATATTTCATCCAGTATTGGTTTTTTCCCGGCAGCCGGATAATTCTTTGGCTGCTCCAGCGCGTCCTCAATAATTTGCGCTACGTTTTCCGGAGTTGTAACATTTTTTTCAGGCATTTATTCAGAATCCTTTCATCGCGGCGAAATCACGCGGTTTTTTGCTGTGCGCCTCGAACTCTATTGCCTGGTTTGCGCTGGGGCGGCAAACAGCCGCGTTCAGGCCAAGGGCGGCCGCCCAGAACCGGTCCGCATGGCCGGTCCCGGTCCTATCCCCGTCAAACCTGATATTTCCAGCCGTGGTTATGAATTTGCGCACCGAATGAAAATCCTCACGGATAAGCCCATCCACAGGAATACGCACCTGTTTCTCTTCGAATTTCCGGCGGAACGTCACGGCCAGGTCTTCCTTCACCTTCGCGGTAAACACAACCGCTTCAACCAGGGGCCCGAAACTGTGTACCGCCTCCTCGGCAAGCTGCGCGCCCATCCCGGATGAATCTATGCAGGCCCTTCGCACACGAAACCCTAAGGAGCCGTCCATAAGCGCGTAAAGATAGTCTCTCTGGGCGGCAAATGGCGCATTGCCCATCTCCTTAACCATGCGCGTCCAGAATACATCGCCTATCTTCTCCCACAACCAGAAGACCGTAAGGTCATTTTTCCGCGCCAAGTCCATGCCAAGGTAAAAATCACCCTCCCCCATGAGGGATGAGGGTTGGGAGAGGCTGATCAATTCCTTTTTCGCTCCCGCATCCTCACAAGCCGTTATCATTTCATAGGTAATAAATGCCGTAGTCTCGTCCAGGAACTGGCATTCGTATTCCTGGGCCCATGATGACGGGTCGAATATCCCGGCCCTGAGCCTTTGAATGTCTATGTTCAGTCCGTCATTGATTGCGTCGTGGATGGTGGTAATGTGCCTGGAAAAACCTTCAGCGCGCTGCCAGAGGGTATGGAAAAGGTTCCGTTTGCCTTTAGGCGTGGAAGAGATGCGCACCCTGAACCCCCTGGTTACGGCGGGGTACATGGCGCGCCAAATCTCCTCTGTGCTGGTGTGAAAGGCGAATTCGTCCAGGAACACGTTGCCCGAAAAGCCGCGCACCGTGTCCGGGTTCGCCGGCAGGCTTATTATTCTGGAGCCGTTTGGAAGGCGCGCTTCCTCACGTGTGCCCTCGGTGGATATAACGTCCTCGGACCTCACGCCGAAGTAGAGCAGATGGGTGTGCACCTTTTCCATTACCTCTCTGGACTGCCTTTCCGAGGCCGAGAGAATGAGGCTGGTGGAACGCTTCTTTTCCAGCGCTTCCATTACTGCCTCCAGGGCCAGGGTAAAGGACTTCCCGGTCTGCCTTGCGGCAAGCCATATCTTCATGGGGCTTCTGTCTTCAATCCACCTTTTCTGATAAGGCAGAAGTATGTGGTTAATTGCGGTTTGCGCCATAATCGTTTTCCAGTATGTCCCTTGCAATTGCCTTGAGTTCGGCTTCGCCGGATTTGCCTTCGCTCTTCATCTGCCTGTAAATCACAGCCGCAGTTTTGATGACCGACGTGTAGGCGGACAGGGCATGATGGTCCGGCTCACCTTTCTGCCCCTTTTCCTTGAAATACCTCTCGTAGCGCTTCTTGTGCTTAAGGAGGTCCTTCACCAGCTTCATCTCCAACCCGTCCGGCTTAACGCCCGTTTTCGCTGGCACCGTCGCCTCCCTCCCCTGGTTCCAAAAAGCCGTGGCTTTTCGGAATGGATACACCGTCTTCGGTAACGTTGCCGTCCAGCAGGTCCCATCCCCTCGCCGTAAGCGAGGCGTATACGAACCTGAACCCGTAGCCCTTCCTGGCCGCAAGCTTCACAAGGCCCTTTTCTGATAGGTACTTCAGATGCGCCTTAAGCGTTGCCTCCGGCATTGGAAACCCCAGGCTGTCGAGGGAAAAGCTGAGCACCTTCAAATCCAGGCTCCCCGGGTACTCGGTCCTCAGCAGGCCAAGCAATGCAGACCGTATAATCTTGTTCTTTTCACCCGAAATCGAACTCATCTCATTCCCCCTTTGAATGCAGACTCTCGCAAAACTTTCTTGCTGTAAGGTCCCTGTGCTGCTGTGCTATGTATTTAAGGAGTACCAGCATCTCCCTGTGTTCCGAGTTGTCGCGGCCGATAAGGCTGTTTATGCATTCCTTCAGGTCCTCCATGCTTACGGCCTGCCTTGCCAGGGACTGGGCCTGGGCCCCAAGCGCCTCGGCCTGCGCCTGCTGCGCAAGGATGAACCGGCCGCCAAACCTGTTTGCAAGGCGGTAAAGGCCAAACAGAATAACCAGGGCTATTAAAAGCCCGCCGCCGGCGTTGATCAGGGCCTGCACTATCTGCGGGCTTAACGGGCCAAACATTCTTGCTTCCTCAATATCAAATCCGGGATTTCAAGTCTCAAATTTTTCACGCCGCTGGCCTTTCCCCTTTTTCAAGCTGGGCAATTGTAAGCCCGCCCGTGTACTCAAAATGGCAGAGGTCCCGGAATTTGAAACGTCCACCCCACCTGAGGCCGATGGCCTCGCCCAACTTCCCCAGTTTTTCGAATGATGCGGTGTCCGCCCAATCCGGTTTCCCGTCTTTTACAATGGCAATATCAAAGGCGCACCCGAACTGGTGTACGCTAGTAAGCAGCTTCGTCACAATCCTGTTTTCGCTCTGCTTTATCGGCGCAAGCCCGGCATCCGTGCGCAACCGGTTTACCTCGTTCAGCCCCTTCCTGCCCTGTGCAAAAAGCGCGTGCTGTTCGGCATCGGTGCGCATGGTATAGGTAATGATAAAACCGATCCCCTCGTGCGCCGCGGCCGCCTGTAATTTTTCAAGCCGCTCGCGTACCGCCGCAACCAATTCATTAGGGTCCCTGCTCATTCAGACTCTCCTTTCATATCTTCTCTTTCAGGGGCTCCGCCATTGCCGTCATCCCTGGCCTCCAGCACCGTCTGGTAGCAGCCAAGGCATATTTCGTCATTTTCAAGAGGCAGGCATTGGAAAGACTTTTCTATCCGGCACCGGACCTTTCCCGCCCTCTTTCCTGCCCACCTTATGAATCCGCCATCAACCACGCTTGTAGAATAAAACGGGGTACCATGACATCGTCCATATGACATATGTCATGAAGTTCATGTCATGTTTTTGACTTTTTGCCCAGAAGAGGGCTGGCCTGCCATTTAAAACGGTACTGAAGGGGGTTACGCAAGGCCGCGATTTTTGATAAGATTCACTTGTCCCTATTTATGGCTGTTATCCCCTTGGAGGCATTTTGGCAACTAACGTCTTTGAAACCGGCAGGAACGATTTTGCCGCAGACCTGGCGCATCTGGCCGATTCGCTTCGCCGGTTCTGGGAAGAGAGACCCTGTATATATGTGGAAAAGTCCGGCCAGCCACGAATGAACAGCGTCGCAAAACAGTTGCTGGCCTCACTAGGCCTGGATTCAAGTCATGTGGTGGACTTTGCCAGGGCTGGCGCGTTCTTCCAGAAGCTGTGTCTGAACGGGCTGGATATGGAACTGACCAGACTGCCTGGCGGCGCACTGGTGATTGTAATGGCCGGAAGCCGCAATATAGAACGCGAAAGCCTTACGCACAGGGAAACGGAAGTCCTTGTTTATCTTGTAAAGGGGCTGACAAACAAGGAGATAGCCGAGGTGATTGGTGTAAGCCCCGGCACGGTAAACACCCACCTTGACAACCTTTACAGAAAGCTTGGCTGCTCCAGCAGGATAGAGGCCTGCCTGACTGCCCTGGCCATGGGACTGGAAAAAACGTAACCTGCCCTGCCAGACACGGATAACCGAGGCCTTTTTCCCGGAACCTATTTAAAAATTGATTCAGAAGCTAAAGAGAGCGGTAATTGTGGCAGACAAGGAAGAAAGGGGGGACCGCCAGGAGGCATAGCGCCGGTACGTTCTGCCCCAAAAAGCCAGCGGCTTTTCAGGACACCCCCTTGCAGCCAGAAGTGATTTTGAGACAGGTTCTAAGCTCCTTAAGCCCCGCTTTTCTTTTTGCGCACGGACAATGCGGCGAATATCCCGCCGAACACCGCCAAAGTCACTATGATCGTATAAATAAGCATTGCCGTCGGGGTGATATGCAGAACGTCTATATAGCCTGCCACGGCCGTCATTATAAGAAAGGCCGCCCCGCCCAGGCCAAGCGCGGTCATAAAAGGCCTGTCAATCGGATTTGTGTTGTAGTTCTGCATCTTTCCGGACCTGTCAAGAAACGGTATCAGCGCAACAATGAAAAAGATCACTCCAGGGAATATCACGCCCCCGATGGTCTCCGGGGTTATCTTGCCTCCGAATATGGTAACGGACAGGTCGCCCGGTATCAGCTTCAGGAAGCCGTATACCCAAAGGAAGTACCAGTCCGGCCGCATAACCGGCGTGCCAGGATGGGGCGCGCCGTAAACCTCTATGGGGTTTATCGGGACATAGGTAGCCAGAACCGCAAGCGCAAACAGGAGAAACAGGAAGAAAGACAGACTTATGATTGCCTGTTCCGGCCAGATCGGGATGCCTATAAGCCTCCTGCCGCCCTCGGCCTCTGGCCTGCCGATGTTGGAGCGCGGCTCCGTGTGCTTCTGTTTTACGATAAGCGTCAGATGCACGCTTATCAAGGCCATTATGACCAAGGGTATCAGCATCACGTGATAGAAGAAGAAACGCGGGACCATGCCGTCAGAGGGATACGCCCCGGCAAAGATAAGCCTTGAAATCCAGTCGCCCACCCAGGGCACGGACTTTACCATGTAATAGGCTATGGACGTAGCGGTAACGGAAAACTGGCTGTAGGGAAGCAGGTATCCGGTGAACGCCGCACCAAGCGATATGCCAAGCAGCGACAGGCCGACCAGCCAGTTGATCTCTCTGGGGTTGCGGTAAGCGGACGTGAAATATACCCTCAGCAGGTGGAGGATGATAGAGGCTATCATCAGCATGGCGGACCAGTGATGTATGCGCCTGATAAGCATCCCAAGCGGCTTCAGGTCTATACGCACTACGCTTGCGTACGAGGCGGGCACCATCGCGCCAAACAGCGATACCAGCCTCACGGATGGCTCATACAGAAAGCCAAGGAATATGCCGGTGACAACCAGCGTGATGAAAGAAAAAAGAACGATCTCGCCCAGCAGGTAGGCCGGATGTGTCGGGAACGTCTTGGACAGGAATTTGGCCTGAAACTTCTTCAGCTCCAGCCTTTCGTCTAACCACTTGGAAATCATTATATTGTCCTCGCCTTGTTATACCTGCGGTCCGATGGGGCCGGTAAAGCCGCTTGTAAAGACCAGTGAATCTCCCTGAACTTTTACGCCAATCTGCGCAATGGGGATCGGCGCCGGCCCTCCAATCACCTTGGCCCCCTGCACCGGGCTGAACATGCTGTTATGGCAGAAGCACTCCGTGAAGGATTCATCCGGGTCGGCAGGGTTTTTCACCCACGAAACAGTGCAGCCCAGATGGGTGCAGATGGCGCTGTACGCCACAAACCCCTGGTCCACAAGCTCCATTCTTGTTGGCGGCTTGAAAGCGGACTGGTCCAGTTTGATCAACTGCACAATATTGGCCGGGTTAGATGTTTTGCCAGCCGGATAAACAAGCACTGCATCGCCCACTTTCATGCTGGACGGTTTTACAGGCGCCCCGGCATTTGCGCCCTTTGCCAGCACAAGCTGGTCTCCGGGTTTAATGGTGGACACATAGCCGGCGCCTTTCTTGGCAGGGGTCACCACTTTAAGCAGTGAAAGAAAGGAAGCGGCAGCGCCAAGCATGGACGCTATCATGATCCCGAAAGTAAATTTCCTGCGGGTTATGCCGCCTTCCGGCCGCTGGCCTTCTACCATAGCAACTCCTCCTCCCGGTCCTCAGACACTTCCCGGAAAGGCACAAATGCCCTGGCGTAAAAGACAAGTTCAAATCCGGCAAACAGAAACATCAAGGATGCAAGCGTGCCCAGAGTATAATTGCTGCCTTTGCCCGATATGAGGAGGTACGCAAACGCCGCTGCCAGCCCCAGAAGGGCAATGGAAACCGCGATCACAACCGCCGCCAGGGCCCCCGAATACGAGGGTTTCTTTTCGTGAATAATTTTAAAACTCATTCTCAGTCCCTCTTTTCAAGAAGCAAATATATTATGAAGCCCATAACAAAGACGAAACCTGCCCCGCCAAACGCTATAAGCCCGATCTTATACGGATCCAGATCCTGCCTTATGCTGGGAATAACCGGAGGCCTTTTGCCTAAGATCACCTGCTCGCCTTTTTTTATCTGCATCTTGGAAAGCATCTCGACGGTGTTTTGGGTGACGTTCATCGGGTCAATCTGATCAAACCATGTAATGTCCTTGTGGCACTGAAGGCAGATATTGTGCTTGGCCGGAGGCAGCACGGGGATTGTATTGTTGTGCGCTCCGTGGCACTTCGTGCAGGACGGTCCGCCCGAGCCTCCCAGCCAGGCCTTGCCCATTATGCTCTTTTCGTATTCCAAAACCATATCGGGATGGCATCTGTTGCACACGCCGGCAATTGCCACACCAGCAGGTTTGCCGATAAACCCGTGCGCTTTCGACATCGCCCCTTCCATTGTTGTGGCCCTGGGATTTCCGCCATGGCACTGGTCGCAGGTCACGCCGTTTTGCTGGTGGATTGAATGGGCCCAGTTAAGGGCCGGTTTAGCCAGGCCGCCGCCAAGGGTTTTATGGCAGTTATAACATGAAACGCTGCCGGGGGCGGCGCCGGCCGCAAAAACACTAACGGGAAACACAAGGGCCATTGTGAAAACTATCATCGCAAGTGCAAATTTTTCTTTGTTCATATCCTCAGTCCCGGACGTTTTTTGATTAATGCCAAATCCTGCAAATGGGACAATAATACATATAATTACCACGATTTAACTTTTTGGTCTATCCGCGGGAGAATTTCAGCGGCTTTTGAGAACAACAGACACCATTGGATTACCAGATATGGCCAGCAATAAAACAGCTATGGACAAGGGGTTTGGAGGGGATTGTAACCGGCGCGCAGTAGTTACCACGCGCCGGCTTACGGAAGTATCAGACTTTTTCGGAGGTCACATCATCAATAACGGCCCTTTTTGCCGTTACTGCGTGTTCCCCGGAAGCGAATCTCAGTTTGCCAGTATGTATAGGAATTGCGAACTTGACCAGAAATGTGTATATCATTGCCCCCGTAGCCCATACACCAAGTGAAACCAGAAGTTCAGTAGCGGTGGGCGTATATTGATATATCTCGCCAAGCACATCGGGGGTAAACCCGGGAATTACAAGGCCCATTCCCTTTTCAAGATATATACCCACGATCATAAGCACTAATGCTACATTGAGAGTTGCAAACTTTTCACGCGTCTTTGGATTAAGGATCAGCACAAACGCAGTGACGTTGCACGCCATTGCAGTCCATATGTACTTCACCAGGTTCGTTTGCCCGTCAATACCGAAGAACAGGTAATGGATATTAACCGACTCGGCTGTTCCGGGATAGAACGATCCAAACACTTCCGCAAGTAAAAAGAACAGGTTCACAGCCATGGCATATGTGATCAGGGTGGCAACCCTGAAGATAGCCTTGTCCTCTATCTCCACATCCGTAACTTTCCTTAGCACCTGGAACACCAAAAGCATCAGCGCAGGCCCGGAACATAAAGCGGAAGCTATGAACCGGGGCGCAAGAATCGAGGCGCTCCAGAAAGGCCTGGAGAAGGCGGCGTTATACAAAAACGCCGTCACCGTATGTATGCTGATGGCCGCAGGTATCGACAGGTAAATCAGGAAGCCGATGAAGGACTTCATCTCGTAATGTTCCCCGTGGGCGTACTTGTACATGACGTAAAACGCGATAATTACGTTCAGTATAAAGTAGCCGTTCAAAACAAGAACGTCCCAGGCCAGAAGCGATGTCGGCCAGTGCATCATGCCTATCGGGGGCGGAAGGATATGCCATACCCTGAGGGGCTGCCCCAGGTCCGTCATAATGAACAATATGCACATTATGATGGCGGTGATCGCCATCAGTTCGCCAAACAATACTATTTTTTTAATGGGCTGATGATTATGCACATATGCGGGGATAACAAGCAGAACGGCCGCAGCGGCAACACCCACAAGGAAGGTGAAGTTGGAGATATAGAACCCCCAGGACACCTGGTCCCTCATGGCAGTCATTATAAGACCATGCTCCGCCTGGCCGATGTACGCGTATACCCCAACGCCCATAAGGCAAGCCAGAAACGCAAGCCACAGGTAATACTTAGGGCCGCCTTTGAATATAGACAGCCATGCTATGAAAAAGTCCTTTGTCGCTTGCACCATTATCTTGTTCCCCCGAAATCGAAGAAGTAAAAGAATTTCGGACTTGTATTCAGATCCTCTTTAAGTCTGAACACTCTCTTGTTCGCGATCATATATCTGATCTCGCTGTTGGGATCCAGGAGATTTCCGAATTTCCTGGCGCCCACCGGGCAGGCCTCAACACAGGCCGTGTACCTGCCTTTCCTGGACCTCTGGATACAGAAGGTGCACTTTTCCACAACGCCCCTGTAACGCGGACGGTTGCCCAGGTAATGAGTATTAGGGTTAATGTCCTGAGGCGCCCTGTGCGGCTCCCCCCAGTTGAAGTGCCTGGCGCCGTACGGGCAGGCGGCCATGCAGTACCTGCAACCTATGCACCAGTTGTAATCGATAGTAACAATCCCGTCCGGTTCCTTCCACGTGGCCTGTGTGGGGCACGCCCTTGTGCAGGCAGGATTTTCGCATTGCTGGCACTGAATTGGCATATAAAAATAGCCCGGCTGAGGCGCCAGCGCCGCATTATAGTATTTTTCCGCGTGCTCAAAATCCGGGAATTTCGGATCTTCCTTTTTGAACCGGAGCACCTGTATCCAATGTATCTGGGGGTCAATGGACTGATTGTTCTCGGCCACGCATGCATACTCGCAGGTCCTGCAGCCGATACAGCGTGAAAGGTCCAGCCCGTAGCCAAACAGAACGCCCGGCATGGCCGGCTCGATGCCAACCTTTATGGCTATCTTATACTTTTCTTCGTATTCCTTTTCGAGGCGGGCTACAACCTTTTCCTTTTCAGCCTCGGTCATTTCCCTGAAGTGCTTTTGAAAAAAAGATTCCCAGAAATCGCTGAAAGAGGCATCCGCCCTGTTCAGGGGGAGCATGGTGGCAGCCGCTGCTGCCAGAGTGCCTTTCAACAGGGTCCTGCGGTTTACTTTCAGGGCCCTTCTTTCGTCTTTTGTCTTTTTCATAACGCCTTTTAAAATCCCCCTGCTATTTAATTGCCGTATTTAATGTCTGCCGGCTTTATCGGAGCGGGCCAAGGCACGATGGGTTTGAAGTGCGGCTCATGCGGCCAATGGCAGTTTATGCACTGGTAATATGTTTTGACCCCATTCCACATCCCAACCCTTTTGCCGTGCAAGCCATGCTTCCATTCCTGGAATATGAAGCCGTGGCACTGGCCGCAAACCAGATAGGATTGATCAAAACTGACCGATTCGCCGGTAAACAACCTTAACTTGTCCCTGTCGGTTGGGTTGTGACAGTCGTAACACCATCCGCCAGGCATATGTTTCAGAACGATATCCTGGTGCATCATGGTAAGCTTTCTTTTCGGCCCTGGGGGCATTCCCTTGTGGCACTGTGAGCACGGCCACAACCCCTTGTCGATCGGGGGGCGCGGCATGATGAACTTCTGCGCCGGAACACCTTTCATAAGAGTCATTTTGTTGGAATGTTCGTCGGCAAAGGCAAAGGACAACGGCAGGAGCAGCAACGCGATTATGGCTAGTAGTTTCTTTCCCATTTCCTCTCTCTGTGTTTACAAACTCGCAACCTTAACAGTCTTGTATCCAGTGCTGGCCCAGCAAAAAGAAATGACTAAAGATTTTAAAATAATTATATTCGTTTGTCAATCAGTTCTTTACAGATATTTTCCGGATGATTTCAGAGCGAATTTCCCGGATTTGCGCATTGTCTTGCAAGGAAAACCCTGGCATGGCTTACGCCTTTTTACGCGAGCGGGCGGTTTTAGCCCCGGAGTTTTCTCCTTCTCAAAATGACGTAAGTTGCCCCAAGGCCGCCATCCCTGGGCTTGGCGCTTGCGTAAGCCCAAAGGCTCCCCCTCATGCGCGACAGCCAGAGCTTTACGGCTTCCTTCAGCACCGGCCCGTGCGGTGATCTCAGCCCCCTGCCGTGCACAATTTTTACGCAGAAATATCCGCATGAAAGGGCATGCCTCATGAACCCTGAAAAAGCTTCCCGGGCCTCTTCCAGCACCATGCCGTGGAGGTCTATCGCGTCCTGGACGGCAAATTCCCCTTTATGCAGCCGGCGGGACATTTCGCGGCTTATACCGGGGGATGTCCATTCCACGTATTCGCCCGTATCGGATATCCTTATCGGGGCCGTGCCCTCCACAATGCGCCGCAGTTCCAGCATAGCGTTATCCGGCTGGGGGGCGCGCGGCTTTGCCTTGCACGCCTTTCTGTCCAGCTCGCGGAATTCCTTTATCTCCTGCACCGAAGCCATCTCACGGTAAAAAAGCTCCGCATCCTCATTTTTACGCGTCTGCTCATCAGCAGGTGCGGAAATGGGGTTGGCGGAAAGCTGCGCGGGAGATTTTTTCCTTGCTGGCGCGGCGGGCCGGACGATCTTCATTTTATTCAGGGCGGCAAAAGGAGTGAAGGAAAGGCGCTCGTCTTTTTCTTTCATACGGCCCCCGAAAGAATAATTTGCTTATTATAACCGAATTTATTGCGCGGGATACACCGGCAGGCCGGCAGGGCGGGGGCCAGGGGAAGCCTATTTCCCCTCCGCCTGCCTGGTCTCCAGCATGAAGCGGTACATTCCGCAGCAGGTTTTAAGGCGCTGCAGAAACACCTTTTTTGCGCTGCCGTCGGCATCCTGGCTGATGCGTTTTTCAAGGCCGCCGCAGCGTTTTACAAGGGACTTCAGCTCGTCATTGGAAAGGGCCATCGTCTGCCCGGACCTGGAACACACGCTATTGAATTCCGAGCGCCAGTCAGCCTGGCCTGCACTGGCGGACTGGGCCGGGGCGGACTGGTCCGCTTTCTCCTGAGCCGCCAGGCAGGGCAAAGCCGTTGCCGTAAGGGCCAGGTAAAGCGCGGCAAACAAGATAAAAAAAGGTTTTCTCAAATCGGCCTCCTTTATTGCATGGTGACATGGCATCTCCTGCAGTCCTGCAGAGGGAAAGACACTTTCCCATGACAGACGCCGCAGAACTTTCCGTTCAGGTATGCCATCATGTTGCTGCCCGGGGTCCCTTTCTTCTTGATATTAAACGGGTCCGGGTGGCAGTTATTGCAGTCCAGCCAGAACCTGTGGATTGTGTGCGGAAATATGGCCGGGGGCACGCCGCTCCACTCCGCCTGAAGCACAAGATTTCTGGTTGGAAAGCCGCGGGGCGGCCTGTCATGAAGGAAATGCACCGGCTTGATCAGCCTGTGCCTGACGGCCTCCGTCCAGTCAATGTGGTTGCCATGCCCGGCCTTTGGAAAATCGCGGGTCAGTTTATCGAATTCTTCCTTCGAGGGCCCTTTGCCGCCATCATGGCAGCGGTTGCAATTCTCCGGGCCGAAGGCCGCGGTGCCGTTGTGGCACACTCCGCAGTACTTGCCCTCCACTATACCCTCCATGGTCATCCCGGTGCCGCCCTTCGTAAAGCTGAAATTAAGCTCAAAATGGCATACACGGCAGGTATAGCGGATCCTGTGCACCCAGTGGGAAAAAGTGACCGGCTTTGCATCCGGGCTCATCGTGTTTATAATTACATTGCCGTAACTCCAGGGGGCAGGTTCAGGCGGGAAGCTGAAATAATCGTTGCTTCCGCCCAGCGCAGCCGCGGGCAACAGGCAAACAGTAAACATGGCCGCAAGGAAGGCCACTGCAGGACGCCGCCACCTCTGGCTAACGCCGGCGGAATTCATGGCATCTCTGGCAGTCGATTAAG
This sequence comes from Nitrospirota bacterium, assembly GCA_021788025.1. Classification (GTDB taxonomy): domain Bacteria; phylum Nitrospirota; class Thermodesulfovibrionia; order Thermodesulfovibrionales; family JdFR-88; genus JAKAKS01. The sequence continues at coordinate 12,592 of JAJYLE010000009.1, read as the reverse complement.
GGAAAAGACACCTTGCCATGGCAGGCCCCGCAGAACTTACCCTGAAAGATGTCCACCATCGATATATGGCTTGCCCCGTTTTTAACCGTGAACAGCTCCGGGTGGCAAAGCTCACAGCCGTTCCAAACTGTGTGCTTGTCGTGCGAAAAAAGGACTTTTGGCATCCCTTTTATCGTGGGCGTTATCACCACGTCCTGCTGTGCCCCCAGTTTGGGCCTTTCAATCGAGATACCGGGAATAAAATCTATCAGCTTTATCTTCCCCTCTTCTTCCGCCTTCATCCAGTTTATGCCGTTTCCGAACCTCGCCTTGGGAAATCCCTTGGTGAACGTGTAAAAATCGAATTCCCGGTCCGGGTACCTGCCCTTGGAATGGCACCTTTCGCACCGCTTGATGTCGGCCGGCTCAAAACCGCCCCTGGGCATGGTAGAGCAGGCAGCAAATATCTTTTCGCCTTTGTATTCCATTTTCCCGTTATGGCAGGCCCCGCAGTAATAGCCTTTCTCATTATCCGCAGCCCTGATCTCGGTTGCGTCCGCCTTCAGCGCAAACCCAAGATCCACATGACAGACACGGCAGGTATAAATTGAACGGTGCAGCCAATGCTCGAAGACTACCGGGGCCATCCCGCTGTACTGGGAATAATTGTCTATGTCCACATTCCCGTATTCATCGGGCTTGGGTATTCTTTTGACGGTGCCTACTTCAGCCAGTACGGTTGCAGCTGATGCAAGAAGAAGAATCACGGCTGCTGCGATGATCTTTTTCATTTTTTCCCCTCTCTTTACAACTGACTTTGTATACAATATTCCGCATGCTAAAGCAAGCGGGGGGTGCATATGAGCCTTCCTGCAAACTGCAGCCAAGCTTGCGTTCCGCGAAGAAAATAATAGAATTTAATTGATTTGCTCCAATCAAAACCCCGGAGGAATTCCCATGGCAAGCAATGAATTAAAAGAGATGCTGAACAAGGCCATTGCAATGGAGCTTCAGGTGAGCATCCAGTACTTATGGCAGCACGTGACGGCGCGGGGGATAAACTCCGAGACCGCCGGGAAGGTTTTCAAGGAGATCGCCATTGCCGAGATGAAGCACGCCGAGGCCATAGCGGACAGGCTGGACTATCTTGGCGGCCAGCTCACCACAAAACCGGCCCCCATCCAGGTAGGCGGGTCCATATCAGAGATGCTGTCGCTGGACAAAGCCAGCGAGGAAGGCGCCATAAACCTGTATAGAAAAATAATACAGAAGGCATCGGAGGAAGGCGATGTCACCACGCGGACCATCTTCGAAGGCATCCTGCGGGCTGAAGAGGACCACCACAACACATTTTCAACACTGCTTGAGAAGGACTGATCTA
>JAJYLE010000009.1:0-11222 GCA_021788025.1 Nitrospirota bacterium | reverse complement strand
GGCTGTTGCAGAAACGCGGTAGAAAAAAAACAAAACCAAAAAAGGCCGCATAAGGATAAAAAGTAAAAAGACTGCGGAACTGTAGCGCCGGCGCATTGCCCCACCAGAAGGAGGTCAATATGAAAGTTCTGATACTGAGCGATGACGGTTTCGAGGACCTGGAGCTCTTCGTCCCCTATTACAGATTCAGGGAGGAAGGGTTCGTGATAGATGTGGCGTCAAAAAAAACCGGAGAGATCGAGGGAAAACACGATTACGGGATAATGGCCAACAAGGAATACGCGGAGATAAACCCCGGCGATTACGACATGCTTTTCCTGCCAGGCGGAAAGGCCCCGGCCAAGGTCCGCAAGGACGAAAACGCGCTTAAAATAGCCAGGGACTTCATGGGCAAGAACAAGCCTGTTGCGGCCATCTGCCACGGCCCGCAGATACTGATTAGCGCAGGCGTGGTAAGCGGACGGCAGATGACCTGCTGGCCGGACGTGGCAAAGGAGCTGAAAGAGGCCGGAGCGCTGTACAGGGACGATGCGGTTGTTACCGACGGCAACCTTGTTACATCCAGGAAACCGGAAGACCTGGCGGACTTCATGCGGGAGGCGCTCAAGCTGGCACGGACGGCCGTGCCGGCCTAGCCTCGGCTTAAAATTATTCCCGGCTAAATCTGAGACTTCAGATTTTTACTGTTTAACTGCTGGAGGGCCTTGGCCGGGTCCTTGATAAACTGCTCCAATTGCGTGCGGCTTAGGCCGGAGAAGGCGGAGGCCGTCAACAGGGCGGCAAGTATTATAACCAGGCCGCACGCAAGCGCCCATCTTTTCTTGTGGGCCGCCTGCGGAGATTCAACCGGCCCTTTGGCCGCCTTGATCTCCTCGAAAAGGATACACTGGTAAGTGATTAAAAACGGCATGAAAATCATCCATAGCATAGGGCCGAGCACTGGCGTAAGGTTCAGTGCTATGTAAAGCAAGAGGACCGGCAAATACCTTGAGAATACGGGCCACCACTGGCCCCGGACATATTGCCTGCTTTTTATGATGGCGCCGATGCCCTTGTCCCCGTCTATGGCCAGCACATAAACGGAAAACGAGAACCATACCAGCGCTATGATCCCCGGCACAATAAAAAAGACCATCCCGGCCAGCACCAGAAGGCCGAATATGATATAAACCCACGCAAACGACGCCGTTTTTTCAAGCGCCTCCTTTAGAAGTTTCCTTGTCTCCTGAAAGCGCCCTGTGGCCGCATATATAAACGCCGCCTGCCCCCATACGCTGACCAGCAGCGCCATCACGCCGCCAGCCACAAGCCATGCCAGCACCAGCGGGTTAAGCGGCTTTGGCGCCATGCGGTAAATGCTGGACATTACGGCCACAACCAGGGCCATCGGAACAAAATAAAGCACGTAGATAAGGGCAAATACGTTAAGGCTGGCCGCATACCGCCTCCAGCTTGCCTTTAACATGATGGTTATAGACGGCAAACGCCCTGGGCGGCCAGCGTTAAATTCGCGCCCGGAAACGGGAGCTGATTCGGGATTCGTGGATTCGGACATCGTCTAGATTAAAACGGATTGCGCGGGGTAGTCAATTTCCGGGCCGCATAATACCGGCCTGGTTGGAAATCAGCCCGAAACTACCTTCCTGTGGTAATGGCGGGCAAGCACAGCCCTTCTGCGGTGGCGCAAATGCCTGTAATGGCGTACCAGCCTGCGCCTTATGTGGCGGCGGTGCCTGTAATGGCGGGCAAGCATGCGCCTGTGAAGGCGCCCATGCCTCCTGTAATGCCTGGCCGTAAGCCTGCGGCTGAGGGCGCGCACGCGCCTTGCGCGGTGCGAAAGCATCACGCGGCGGCTGTAGCGGCGCACATAGCGGCGGCGGCCAATTCTCCTTGTGGAGCAGCTCCCGTACGGATTGTATGAGGTAAGGACCACCGGCCCTTGCCTGGAATCGCTTACATATATCTCCGGCTCGGCCTTCCCGTCGGCCACCTGCTCGCTTTTATGGATAAGCGTGTTGCCGTCACGCCAAAGGTAATCGCGTACCGGATCGCCCAGCAGTGCCGCAACAAGAGTGTCCTGCCCGTTTGCCGCCGCAAATACAAGACAATGCTCCGCCGCCCGCGTATAGCCGGTTTTGCCGCCTATGAGGTCGTCATTGGCCCACAGCAGCTTGTCCGTATTCCTCAGGTAAAGATTTCTTCTGCCGTCTCTTATCGTGATTTCTCTGGTGCTTACTATTTGCTTTATTAACGGATAGCGGAGCGCGGCTATCATTATCCTTGAAAGGTCGTGCGCGGTTATGTACTGGTCTGGCGCCGGCAGCCCGGAGGCGTTTGCATACCTGGTGTTCACCGCGCCTATTGCGGCCACTTTCTGGTTCATGAGCGGAACGAACGCCTGCTGGGTGCCCGCGGTGGCCTCTGCAAGCGCCACAGCCGCGCCATTTACCGAGCGCATCAGCGCCAGATAAAGCAGGTCCCTTACGGTAAGCCTGTCGCCAGGGCGCATATGCGGAGATACCGAAGGGACGTCAGCGGCATCGGCCCTTACGGTGACAACTGTATCGGGATTAAGCTTGTCCAGGGCAACCATGGCTGTCACCAGCTTGGTGGTGCTTGCGGGCATCAGCTTTAAATCCGGGTTCTTGGCGTACAATATCCGGCCTGTGCTGCCATCCAGGACAATCGCGGCCCTGGCGCCTATACCGTCTGCAAAAGAAATACCGGAAAGAAAAAAGATGGAAATTAAAGAGAGAGCAGCTGCCAGGAAAAACCGCCTGGAACCTGAGACTTGACCCATTAGCAAAAACTCCTTGAGTTAGCGGTTAATACGTAAGTTCCTAGCAACTGATTCTAATATAAACATACAAAAAAATAAAGTACTTTGTAACACAAATTCTTTTAAATAATTAGAAACCTTTAAAAATTCCGCACCAACCGGAATGCCTTGGAGCCACCGGCTTTGTTTTTATCTTGCGCAATTCACCGGCATGCCTGAATCTCTCATTTTAGTTTTTTCTTTTTTCTCGGGGCGGGTTAGCCCGCGGCCCCGTCCCGCTTCCATCAATTACGGTGGCATCGGCCAACTCCGCCCACAAGCAAAAAACCCGCATGGACTTTGTGACATATGTCACATAAATGCATCCCTTTTTCTTTTTTGGCTCTTCAGGATTTCTTCCAGGCAAAAAACTCTTTTTATTGTCCGTTTGGCCCAGCGGAGGCGAACACCACCCGCTAAAAAACCAGAGAACAGACTGGCATCGTCAAATGAATCTGGAGCTGACAGAAGCGAAGCCGCCGGGCACTCGCTTTCACCCGGTATGACTCTGCGCCCATACCGGGGAAAACAGGTTTAGAGAATTTTTCCGGAGGCCGTCAGGCCCGTTTCAGCACGCAGAGGGTCTCGATGTGATAGGTATTCGGGAAGAAATCGAGCAGCCTCCAGGAAGAAAGCGCATATTTACCCGAAAGCCTTTTCAGGTCCCTTGCCAGTGTGGACGGATTGCATGAGATATAGATAACCGTCTCCGGGGAGAGCCCGGCCAGTTTTGTAATGGCCTCCTTGGTAAGCCCCGGCCTTGGCGGGTCTATTATGGCAATATCCAAACCGCCTTTAAGCGGCGCCTTCTCGAACACGGCATTGAGGAAGCGGACCTTTTTTTCAAGCCCGTTTATCTGCACGTTCCTGGCGCCGTCTTTTGCGGAGGACGGGTTTTCCTCAACCGCCGTCACCTTTGCTGCGGCCCCTGCAAGCGGCAGCGAAAAGTTTCCTCCTCCGGCGTATATGTCAAGAATGGACTTGCCTTCCAGCGGGGAAAGCGCTTCTATTATGGCCTCCACGGCCTTAACGTTCAATTCCCAGTTGCCCTGGAAGAAGCTGGCTGGCGAAACCGTATATTTAAGCTTCACCGCCTCTCCGCCCTCTCCTCTTCCCGGCAGGCCGAAAACCGCATGGCCGCGGCCAAGATAACTGCCGTCTGCAAAATGGACGCCTGCAAACCCCATTGCCATGGCGGCCGCCCCGGCATCCTCGTCAAAATCCAGGCCCTTCAGCAGGGCCATGGCCCCGTCGTCCCCCTCCGTAAGGTGTATCTCTTTCAATCCTTTTGGATGGAATTGCGAAAGCTTCAAAAGAAAATCGTTCAGCCCCTGAGAAAGCACCGGGCAATTCGTTACACCAATTACCTCCCTGGACGCCTCTTTGAAAAAACCGGTCTCTCCGCCGGGCGATACCTTAAGCTGGGCACGCCTCCTGTAACCAAGCGGCCCGCCGGACACCGGCTGCTGCCGGGAAGCGGCAACGGCCTGCAAATCCAGCCCGCCAAGCCTGGCCAGTGAGTCCGCTATTATGGATGATTTCATCTCCACCTGGAAGGCATGCTGTATGTGCTGCATCTGGCAGCCGCCGCAGATGCCGAAAACCGGACATACAGGTTCCACCCTGCGCTCCGAGGGCTCTATAACTGCCGTTGTAACAGCCACGCTGTAATCTTTCCTCTTTTCAACCAGATCGGCGTCAACAAGCTCGCCGGGTATGGCCCCCTTCAAAAAAACAACCTCGCCCCCGCCGTTTCCGGCTTCGCCGCGGGCTATGGAAAACCCCCCATAAGCCGCACTTTCAGCCCTTACACGTATCATCTGCATTTATCCGCCATTTCAGTTGCCTCCGTTTACGCCTCCGCGTTTTTTGCAAGGAGTTTTTTTATCGCGCTTTTCAATTCCGTAAGGTCGGCTGATTTCACTATGTACGCCTCGGACGCCCACACGGCAAAATCGTCCCTGTAATCGTAAGCCGTGGACATGATTACCGGCACCCTGGGCTTGAGGTCCTTCATCCTGCGCAAAAGCGTTATGCCGTCCATGTCCGGGATGAGTATGTCCAGCGTTACAAGATCAGGGTCCGTCTTTTCAAAAAGCTCCAGCCCCTGCGCCCCGGTCCTGGCCAGAGTGACCTCATACCCCTCTTCTTCCAGTTCCTCCTTGTAGAGCCTGAGAATATGCTCGTCGTCATCTACTACCAGAATTTTCATTGTCCCTCCTTCCCCGGCAGATATATCCTGAATGTGCTTCCCGATAAGACCTTGCTTGTCACGGTTATCCTCCCGCCGTGTTCCTCCACTATCCTCTTTGCTATGGCCAGCCCCAGCCCCGTGCCCGTCGGTTTCGTGGTGAAGAACGGGTCGAATATCCTGTGGATGTCCTCCTGGGCGATGCCGCAGCCGGTGTCCGTTATCTCTATTACGGCCTCTCCCCGGCTGGTAAACACCTTTGTTTTTATAGTGCCCTGCTCGGTGGACTGGTTTGCGTTGGCCATCACGTTGAAGAGCGCCTCCTTCAGCCGGTTAGTGTCTATAAACGCGCTTACCGGCTCATGCTCCTTCAAAAGCATGTTTCCCTTGCCGGTTATCTCCGGCTCTATCAGCCCCGAAACGTTGTTTACGAAATCGCCTATGTCCGTGCTCTTCCTGGATATACGCACCTCGCGCACAAAGCCCAGTATCTCCTTCAATATCTGCTCCAGCCTGTCCACTTCCACGGAGATGATGGCCGCGTATTCCTTCATCTCGCCGTCAAGCTTCTTTTCCAGCCGCTTTGCAAAGCCGCCAACGGAAACAAGCGGGTTTCTTATCTCGTGCGCTACCTTGGCGGCAACTTCGCCAAGAGCGGCCATTCTTTCGGCGTTCTGCAGCCGCTCCCGCATCTCCTTCCTTTCGGTAACGTCCCGGACCACGTGGACCACCCCCAGGAAATTGCCGCCCGCGTCCAGCAGGGGGGAGGTGGAAGACAGGAAGGACCCGTCCAGCCATGGATCATCGTACTCTTCAATATTATACCCGCTGGTCTGTATAGTTTTGGAATGGGGGCAACTGGCCAATGGCTCCGCAAGGCCGTGGAATATCTCGAAGCACTTATGTCCGATCACTTCCGCGGCGCTCTTTCCCGTGCGCTTCAGGACCGCGTCATTCACTTTTCTTATCGTGTAATCCTTGCCGGTAATATACACCATGTCGGAGATGGAGCGGAATATGTTTTCAAGCTCTGCCTCGGCAACCGAAATGCCCCTGAAGAGCCTGGCGTTTTCGATGGCCGAGGACACCTGGTTTGAAAAAGCGCTGAGAAACTGCATGTCCTCCGCGGTAACAGGGCGCTTATTGTAGAGGTTGTCCACCCACAGCACGCCGATCACCCTGTCCCTGGAAATTAGCGGTACGGCGGCGTACGCCTCCGTTCCAAGCATCTGCACCAGCGGCTGGCAGCCATCCGGATTGTCCCTGGCATTGTCCACGATGTAGGACTTCTTTTCCAGCACCGCATTGCGGAGCGCACCGGCCTGGTCCAGCCCGATCCTGATGGACTTCACAACCGCATCAAACGGCGTGGTCTCGCCGGACTGATTTTTTTCTTCTATCTCCCGTGTAATGTCGTGCAGGGTCTTGTGCTCCACAGTCAGGTCAGTCCAGATGCGGCCGGCTTCGTCAGGCGAACTCGGCCCAACGCCCATCGCGCCCTCCAGCACCCCGTCTTCCAGCCAGAACAGGACGGCCCGGTTGAACCCCAGCCCGTCGCTCATGGTGACCGTGGTAAGGGTCATCCTCAGCAGGCGGTCCAGTTCCAGCGTGCCGCGCATGGCGGAGCTTATAAAGTACAGCCTGGACACCTCCTGGTTTTTTCTTATGAGGTCGCGTTCCACCTGCTTCTTTTTGGTGATGTCCCTGGATATGCCGCTTATGCCGATGGTCTCGCCTGTGGCGTCCTTTATCGGCGAAAGCGTTATGCTCACCTCGATGATCTCGCCTGATTTCGTTTTTCTGACGGTCTCGGTCTTTATCACGTCGCCTGCCTTTATGCGGGTTATGAACTCCTTTTCCTGCTCCGTCAGGGAATCCGGCAGAAACGGCAGGAATTTTCCCACGGCCTCCTGCTCGCTGAAGCCGTAAATGCTCTCGGCCGCCTCGTTCCAGCTTGTGACGGTGCCGTCTAAGTCCGTGGTGACGATTGCGTCGGCGGAGTTCTTTATAAGGCTTTCAAGGTATTCCTTTGTCTGCGCCACCTCCCGGTAAAGGCTCATTATCTCTTCCTGGTACAGGATCCTGTCCGTAATGTCCTGTATGAATATTACGGTTTCGCTTACCACCCCGCCGTTTTTCATGGGGTAGGCGTCCAGTTCCGCGTAACTAAGGCCGCTGGACTGCGTTATGGAGTTTATTTCCCCGGTGTCAAACGTGGCCTTGGCCGCGCAGTGCGGGCATATGCCGCCGGTAGGATGGAACACGTCCTTGGCGTTTCTGCCCACAACCTCGGACAATGGCAGGTCCACCCACCTCTCCACGTATTTGTTGGCCGCAAGTATATTGAAATCCCTGTCCAGCGAAACGATGCCGCCCTGCACCGTCTCAAAAAGTATGTCCAGCCTCTTTTTTGCCTCCGAGACCTCCCGCTCCAGCATTTCGGCTTCCCTGAGCTTGGCCTCCAGCCTGCGGCTGGATTCGGCCACGGTCTCCACCATCTTGTCGAACCTTGAGGATATCAGGCCGAATTCGTCCTTGCGCTTTGAGGCTATCCTGTAGTCCAGGTCCCCGGAGGCCACGCGCTCTGTTGCCTCCAGCATCTCGCCGAAGGGCTGGCTGAGCATCCTGCGCAAAAACAGCATAAGGAACACAAACATCATGGACACTATGGACACCAGCAGAATCAGGTACATGATAGTGTTACGCCTGATCCGTTCTCCCATGGCCACAAGGCTTGTCATGTAGCGCATGGAGCTTGCGGAATACTGGTCCAGCAGGGTGAATATCGTCTCCTTGCGCTGCTCCATCCGGCTTAGTTCCTCGAATGCGCCTATATCGCTCATGGGGTGCCTGCTGGCCAGTATCCTGTTGGCCATGGCCGTCAATGAACGGTACTGGGCTTGTATCTGGTTTAATTCCGGTGTCGGGGAGCTTTCAAGTTCGCCAAGCTGGCCGTTTACGCCTGAAATTCCGGCCTTATAGAGAACGCGGTATTTCATTCTCCCAGTAAACGCCCAGTTCCTTACGTCTTCGGTGAGGTCCTGGATTGAGGCCTTCAGTTCGCTGCTTACCTTGTTCCTGTCCATCTCCACTTCCACCGCTTTCAGGTTCCGGTTCAGGCTGGCGAATATGTATATTGCGCCGAAGCCAAGCATCCCGGCGGTGGCCAGGAAGGCAAGCATGAAGAAGATTATTTTAAGTCTCAAGGTCATCCCGAGAGCTCCTTGTAAATCCCGGTATAACCCAGGACGGCTTTCTTCCAGGTAAACCCGGCCCTCATGCCGGCTTTGATAATCAATTCCCTGCGCTTTGGCACGGAGAAGGCGCAAACGGCCAGCTTCACGGCCTGCAGCAATCCAGCGGCTGAGGCGCCGTCAAACAGAAACCCGTTGCCCTTGCCGGAGTATGGATCATAATCCGTAATGGTGTCCGCCAGCCCTCCCGTCCGGCAGGCCACCGGCGGGGTGCCGTACCGCAGGGCGATCATCTGCCCAAGCCCGCACGGCTCATACCTGGAGGGCATCAGGAAGATGTCGCTTCCGGCATACACAAGACGGGAAAACCCCTCGTCAAAACCGATATTGGCAAACACCCTGCCTTCGTGTGCGCGGCCAAACTCCTGAAGGGCCTTCTGGTATGCCTCATCGCCTTTTCCAAGGAACACCAGATTCACCCCCATCGAGAGGATTTCAGGCGCCGCTTCGATAATCACGTCCACGCCCTTCTGGCCGGAAAGCCTGCCCACGAAAGAGGCCACAAGGCCGCCGCGCCCGTCTTTCAGGCCGCATTCGGAAACCAGTTTTTTTCTGCAGGCGGCCTTTCCAGCAAGGTCCACTGCCCAATAATTTGACGGCAGGGATTTGTCTTTTGCCGGGTCCCACTGCGTTTCGTCAATCCCGTTCAGGATCCCCCGCAGGGACCCGCTTCTGCTTTTCAGCACCCCGTCCAGCCCGAACCCGTTTTCCGGCAGCAGGATCTCCCGTGCGTAGGTTGGGCTTACCGTTGTTATCATGTCCGCGGAGATCAGCCCGGCCTTAAGGAAGTTGACATTGCCGTAGAACTCAACCCCTTCGGGTGTAAACAGTTCCGGCCCAAGCCCGGTAATGCCGTACAAATCCGCAGGGAACACGCCCTGATAGCCCAGGTTATGAATGGTCATCACGGACTTTGTGCCGGCAAAAAACGGGTCCTTCGAGTAAAGGCTTTTAAGGTAAAGCGGTATCAGGGCGGCCTGCCAGTCGTGGCAATGGGCTATGTTTGGCTTGAAATCAAGCGCCTTTGCGGCCTCCAGAGCGCCCCTTGAAAGGAATACGAACCTCCTGGCGTTGTCCGGGTAATCGCCTTCGGGTGTGCCGTAAAGCTCGGCCCGGTCGTAAAGCTCGCTGCACTTCAGAAAGACGGCGTGCTTGTCCCTTAATATCCGCCCCTCGTGCGTTTTATCGCCGATTTTGATTTTTACGGATTTGCCGGTGTCCTCTGGATTAAAGTGCCTGGCCACCGTACTGTAAAAAGGCATCACCAGGAGCGTGTCCACCTTCTTTTTAACCAGTTCGGAAACAAGAGCGCCGGCCACGTCGGCAAGCCCGCCGGTTTTGGCATACGGCACAGCCTCTGGCGAGACCATCAGCACCTTCATCTCACTTCCCTCATGAACCTGGCCGCCTCTTCCGGAGGGGTGGGATTAATATAGAACCCGGTGCCCCACTCAAATCCGGCTATCTTGGTAAGCTTGGGCATAATCTCTATGTGCCAGTGGAAGTACTCGCTCTGCTCCTCGCTGAACGGCGACGTATGGATGATAAAGTTGTAGGGAGGGGATTCCAGGATGGAATCGAACTGTCTTAAAACCCTTTGCATAATACCGGCCAGTCCAACAAAGCTCTTCTGCTGGGGTCCGAATGCGGCCTCATGGGCCTTGGGCAGTATCCAGGTCTCGAAAGGGGCGCGGGGCGCAAACGGGGCTATTGCCACATAGCCGTCGTTTTCGCAGACCACCCTTTTGCCATCGGACATCTCCTGATAAATTATATCGCAAAAAATGCATCTTTCCTTGGTCTCAAAGTGGTTTCTTGCCCCTTTCATCTCGGCCTGCACCGTCCTTGGCACAATCGGCAGCCCGATTATCTGCGAATGGCTGTGTTCCAGAGACGCCCCGGCCTCATCGCCCTCGTTTTTGAATATGAGGGCGTATTTCAGCCTCTGGTCCTTTTTCATCTCCAGAAGGCGTATATAACAGGCCCAGAACGTGTCTTCGACAGCCTTCTGGTCCATGGTGGCAAACGTAAGATAATGGTCCGGCGTCTCAACCACTACTTCATGCATGCCCACGCCGGACATACGGTCGAACATCCCCTCCCCGCTTTTGGTCAGCATGCCTGCGGGGTCCAGGGCAGGGAATTTATTGGGCATAACCCTTAACGTCCACCCAGGCTTGTTAGGCTCGGCCCCGGCCGGCCTGAATGCTATTATCTCCGGAGGCGTAGTATACTCATTGCCGGGGCAAAACGGGCAGAAACCGCCCTTTTTCCTGTGTGTAATGGAAGTGAAATCCCTGGGCCTTTTACCCCGCTCAACGGATATGATCACCCATCTGCCCAGTATCGGATCTTTTCTTAGTTCAGGCACTTAAACCTCCTATGGAGAGAACAAAAGCCAAATTTAATACTATAAATTATACTAGAAGGCTACATGAAGCCCACTTTTTTAGCAAAGGCCCTGAACAATCCCTTTGAGGACCCGTGTCTATACGTCCGCCTCCTCAGGGAAAAACGGGCCATTCTGTTTGACATGGGGAAGCTGGCCCACATCGCCGCATCGGAAGCCAATAAAGTAACGGAAGCGTTCGTCACCCATACGCACATAGACCATTTCATAGGCTTCGACCACCTGCTTAGAAACATCCTGGGCAGGCGCGAGCCCCTCCGTATATACGGGCCGGACGAGATCATCGGCTGCATACAGGGCAAGCTTTCCGGATACGCATGGAACCTCATCGGCCAATACCCGCTTAAGATAGAGGCATATGGCATATCGCAGGCGGGCATGCGCCACGTAAGTTTCCATGCCAAGCGCCGGTTCGAGCCTTCGGAGGCTGAAACCCTGCCGGTAACCGGAGGCATAGTGTTTGCCGATGGCCATATAACCGTAAAGGCGGCGCTTCTGGAGCACGATATAACCTGCCTGGGATTCTCAATGGAAGAGGACTATCACATT
>JAJYLE010000151.1 GCA_021788025.1 Nitrospirota bacterium | reverse complement strand
TTAAGTGTGTCGTGGAACCATAGTTTGGCCATATTATAGTTCTTTTACACGGGCGGACAAACTATGGTTCCTATTTTGATCTGATTTGCTTAACTGGGAAATTATCGAGCTTACTTAATACTAATCGGGAATCAGATTTATCATCCCTCGTTCATTAATAAGTGCAGCATATAATCCTTGGGGTCCTGGAAGAGTTCCTATTATTATCATGACAAATGCCCGAAGAGTACGGGTAGATAGACGATAACATTCAGTCATATCGTTTATATCCTTTCCAGATGGCATAGGAATCTCCTCAGGATGAGTATGCCAGTCCCCAACAAAATGTAATCCTTTTCTGTGCAGATTTCTTAGCTCCAGCCTCTGCAAAATCCTATTGGGCTTAAATTCATAACGCGTCCTCTTGTCTAGGCGTTTTGGCTTGGTTGCCTCTGTAATTGGTTAAAATGAAATGGAGCGGAACCAGCGCGCGTCTTACCAGCCTTTTTTGGCAACCAGTTGAATTTTGGAACTCTTTTTCTTCTGCGCCGGCATCCTTAACCGCCTGAGCCCGGTCTTTTTCATCAGCTTGCCGGCCCATCTGTTTAAAAAATTCCCTCTTTGAAAGAACGGGAAAAACGGCTTCATTCGCGGGTTTATCTCATCCAGCAGCAACTTCGCTTCGGGAATAACACCATAGGTCAGGCTCTGGCGGATGGCATCCATGGCATCCGGATATTTTCCGGCCTTGGCATATAGCTTGCCCAGGTTAATATACAAAACAGGCATTTCAGGTGACTGCGCGACGGCCTTTTTGGCCAAATCTATAGCTTCCAGCACCAGTCCGCGCTCAAGCCCCGTCAGCAGCGCCACATATGACAGGCACATGCTGTTTGAAGGATCCAGTGTGAAAGATTTTTCGAAGAAGGGAAGCGCCATCAGCATTTCGCCTCTTTCAAGCAAGGCAAGCCCTCTGTCAAAAAATTCTTTTGCAGGTGTGTCCATTCCGGCCTTCCAATCGGCTGAATAATATCCAGCGTGTAGTTAATCAATTATACGGAATTGGCCGGCATCAAAATATGACAAGGGTCACCAAGAACCGGCCCGCCCTAGCAAATCCTTGGCAGCTGCTCCCCCGCAAGCATATCAAGCATTCTCTCGCCTCCGGCAGCGGTCTCCAGAATAACTGAGCCGGAAGGATAATCACGGCCCGGCTTAACCACGCCGCCGATAATAGCGGAAGCACACCCCGCCGCGTTTGCCCTCATGATTTCCAGCATGCCATCAGCCGAGCTGGGCGAGACTATCGCCATCAGGACGCCTTCGGAAGCAGCGTAAAGATGATCCAGCCCCAGAAGGCTGCACGCGCCCTTTACGGAGGGGTGCGCCGGTATGTCTTTTTCCCGTATCACCATTGCCAACCCGGAATCAACCGCAAACTCCTTGAGCACCGTGGCCAGCCCTCCCCTTGTGGGGTCACGCATGACCTTGAGCGAGCCCTTCAGGCACAGCATGGCATTTACAAGCCCGTTTAAGGGCCTGGTATCGCTGGCAAGTGGCGGCTCAAAATCTACACCGTTTCTTATGGCCATCACCGAGATGCCATGACTGCCCACGTCACCGCTTACAATGATAACATCACCAGGGCTGATATTGCGGGGGGAAAGGTTTACGCCGCTTGCCGCAATGCCTATTCCGGATGTGTTTACGAAGATGCCGTCTCCCTTGCCCTTTTCCACCACCTTTGTATCGCCGGTAACAATCCGCACGCCGGCCAGCCGGGCGGCCTTTGCCATTGTGGATGTTATCTTTTTCAGGTCCTCCAGTGGGAAACCCTCTTCGATTATGAACCCGGCGGAGATGGCAAGCGGCTCCGCGCCGCATACGGCCAGATCGTTTATGGTGCCGTTTACGGCAAGGTCACCTATGTTGCCGCCTTCAAAAAAGATAGGAGATACAACATAACTGTCCGTGGTGAATGCAAGGCGTGAGTTTTCCGCAGTAAATTTCCCGTCCAGATTAAGGAGTGCGGAATCCAGCAGCGGCCCTTTCATGCCAAACTCTTTTACGATAAGTTCATCTACAAGCCTTTTCATCAGCCGGCCACCGCTGCCGTGCCCCAGCAATATCCGGTCCGGCTTATCCACGCGGCCCTCTGTATTTATAGTAAGCGGCGCAGCTCCCCTCCGTGCTCACCATGCACGCGCCTACCGGATGATCCGGCGTGCAGCCTGTCCCGAAAAGCTTACACTCCGTTGGCAGCTTCAGCCCCCTTAAAATCTCACCGCAGGAACATCCCTGCAAATCCGCAGATGAAGGCGGCTCCGGGCGGAAGACCTTTTCCGCGTCCATAAGCGCCCATTTTTTTTTCAGCCTTAGCCCGCTTGCGGGGATGACCCCAATGCCTCTCCACTCGGCATCGCAAGGCTCGAAGTACCCGTCAATCAACGTCAGGGCCCTGGGATTGCCTGAATCCGGAACAGCTTTTTTATATGCCACCTCCACGGCGGCCCTGCCAGCTGTTATCTGTGAAAGCAGCATAAGAACACCTTCCATTATCTCCTGTGCTTCAAATCCTGTTACCACCGCCGGAATATGGAATTGCCGGGCGATAAACCCGTAAGGTGCGGGGCCGATTATTGCGCTTACATGACCAGGCAATATAAACCCGTCCAGGCTAACCCGGTCATCCGTCATTAGTGCGCTTAATGCCGGCGGCACTAGCTTGTGGACAGAGTATATATAAAAATTGTCCAGCCCCGATGCGCGGGCGGTTTCCACGGCGGCGGCAACAAGGGGGATAGTGGTTTCGAACCCAGTAGCAAAAAATACTACCTTCCTGCCCTGTTCATTTGCTGCTGCATTTACAGCATCAATGGGTGAATAGACCACCCTTACATCCGCCCCCTCAGCCCTGGCCCTGTTTAAAGACCCTAGCGAGCCTGGCACGCGCATCATGTCGCCAAATGTAAAAAGAGCCACATCAGGCTGGCGCGCTATCAGGATGGCGTTATCGATGTCCCTTCGCGAAGTAACGCAAACCGGGCAGCCCGGCCCCGATATGAAACTTATGCCAGGGAAAAGCCCTCTTATGCCGTGCCGGAAGATAGCAACGGTATGAGTGCCGCAGACCTCCATGAATTTGACAGGCCGTCCGATCTTGTCCAGCAGCTTGTTTATCCCGTCCTGAAGCCGCTTCATTTCACCAGCTTCTCCCTGGCTATAAGCGTCTGCCCAAGGCTTATTCCGCCGTCACCGGGCGGCACAAGCCTGTTGGTCAGGACCTGAATCCCTCCGGCTTTGGAAAACCTCTTCAACACGCCTTCAAGCAATGTTCTGTTATGAAAAACGCCGCCGCTTAAAGCTATATGCCTTATGCCAGTTTCAGAGGAAAGCCTTAGCGCGGTCTCCGCCACGGCCAGCGCCACCGTATTATGGAATTTTGCCGAGATGGCAGCCGCCCTGCCCCCGGCCGCCTTTTCGATTATGGCCTGCTTGAAAGCCATGGAGAAATCCAGAGCACCCATTCCGCCAATATAATAATCATATTCGCCTTCCATGTCTTCTGTTATGCTTTCAAGGGCTATGGCGGCCTCCGCCTCAAACGTATTTTTATCCACCAGGCCCAGCACTGATGAGAATGCCTCGAACAGCCTTCCGGCCCCCGATGAGAGCGGCGACAGTTCAGGCCTTTTTGCTATGCCCAGGACCTTTATCAGTTCCTCCTCTGAATACCTGCCGGCAATGCCCGCCTTTAACGCAAGTGCAATGGCTTCATCTTTCGAAAAAGCTGAACTCAAAAGACCAATCGCCGCCCGCCACGGCTCCTTTATCGCGGCTTCTCCACCAGGAAGGGGAATGGGTTTAAAATGGGCGGCCCGCTTGAAATCCAGGGCATCGGCTATAAGGAATTCTCCGCCCCACAATGTGCCGTCCGGGCCATATCCTGTTCCGTCCAGCACCACGCCAATCACCTTGCCGGAATGACCCGACTCCGCCAAAACAGAGGCGATATGCGCATGGTGGTGCTGCACAGCTATCTTTTCCGGGATATCCAAATCAAGGGCAAGGCTGGAAGAATGGTATGCCGGATGCATGTCGTAAGCTATAGCCTCGGGTTGCACCCTGAATAACCGTTTCAATTTATCGAGCGTTTCCAGATAGAACGCATGGGCACGGGGGTTTTCCATGTCCCCTATATGCTGGCTGACTATTGCCATACTGTCTTTTGCCAGCGTGAAGGTGTTTTTCAGGTCTCCACCGGCTCCCATTACGTGCGGGCCGGACCTGCCTAATTCAATACGGCCGGGCGCATATCCTCTTGACCGCCTTAAAAAAGAGAAGTGCCCACCGGGTGAGCTGTATACAACAGAGTCGTCCACCCTGGCATGGATTTCCCGATCATGGAGAACAAAGCGGTCCGCAATATCCGAAAGTTTTTTAATGGCTTCATCGTTGTCAATCACGATAGGCTCTTCGGAAATGTTGCCGCTTGTCATAACCAGCACATCCATGCCGTCCGATTCCTTATGATTGAACAGGAGCCAGTGAAGGGGTGTATAAGGGAGCATAAACCCAAACCATTTATTGCCGGGCGCAATGTCCGGTGGCAGGCTGCATGTATCCTTCTTCCTCAACAGCACAACAGGACCTTCAGGCGAGCAGAGTTTTTTTTCTTCCTCTGAAGACACATGGCAGAACTTCTTTATCTCAGTAACGGAGCGCACCATCAATGCAAAGGGCTTGTTGCCCCTTCTCTTTCTGCGCCTGAGCCCGGCCACCGCAGCGCCGTTTGATGCGTCGCAGGCCAGATGAAACCCGCCAAGCCCTTTTACGGCGATTATTCCGCCTTCCTTCAGCTCTTTTATAGCCAGTGAGATATTGTCCTTGGAAGAGTTTCCATATAATTCTGGCGCAATCGAAAGCGATGGCCCGCAGGCAGGGCAGGCAACAGGCTCCGCATGAAACCGCCTGTTGGCCGGGTCCGTGTATTCGGCCTTGCAATCGGGGCACATATTGAAGGCAGCCATGGTGGTATTCATGCGGTCGTAAGGTATTTCCTTTACGATGCTGTAGCGCGGGCCGCAATTGGTGCAGTTGATAAAGGGGTAGAGATAACGCCTGTCCTCAGGGTCTGCCAGTTCCCTCAGGCAGTCCGGGCACACCGTGATATCCGCGCTTACCGGTGTGGAAAAACCGCCATCCTGACTGCTTTCAATAATCCTGAAATCTTTATAAATATTGCTCCCCTGCGTCATTTTTTCAACTGCAACCCCGGTTATTTGGGCTAATGGCGGCGCGCCTGCCCTGAGCCTCTCGATAAAATCCACCGGGAATCCGCCTTCAATCTCTATCAGGACCCCGTCCGGGCCGTTTTGTACCGTTCCTTTAAGCCCCATCTGGCATGCCAGCCGGTAAACATAGGGGCGGAAACCCACTCCCTGGACTACCCCCGAAATTCTGATCGAGATCCGTCCCATTGCGGACATTTTAACGCATTG
The DNA here is from genome assembly GCA_021788025.1 of Nitrospirota bacterium. Taxonomy (GTDB): domain Bacteria; phylum Nitrospirota; class Thermodesulfovibrionia; order Thermodesulfovibrionales; family JdFR-88; genus JAKAKS01. The sequence continues at coordinate 644 of JAJYLE010000151.1, read as the reverse complement.
CAGCCCTGGAAAGAAGGGCCGCCCGTGTGACCTGGATTACAGACCATTCCCTCTCATATATGTGAAAGTAAACAGGCTGGCATAAGTAGTCCTTAAAAACCTCGCTGTAAAGATAATTTCTTGGTTTTATGAGATCACCCTGTAAAGCTGTTATATCATCAGTACTGTTTGCGGCGCTCTTCATTTTACCCGTGAAAGCGAAAGCTGCCATAGGGGAATTCCGCCTTGCCGCCCCCACCATCTCCGATATAACGATTGAGCTGCCTGCGCCCACAGCCACACGGCCGTCCCTGCAATTTAAAAGCGTTTTTTATTACGGAATGGGATATACGGAACTGGGGGAGGCAGTTGGAATATTGGGCAATATCCCTGGCGGCAATATGCCTGAAAATAAGGCAGCAACCCCCGGCATCACAAACAGTGTCGCTGAAGATTATTCTGATTCAGGCACAGGGGTTCAGCTTGCAGGCGCACCTGACAGCCGGAACCGTTTCAGCGGGGCTGTTATCACGCCAGGCAGCCAGGGGCCGGAATTCGATATCCTCTTCAGGAACCAGATGTACCTCCGCACGGGGCTAAACCAACCCTATACGCCGTACACGGCGAATAACGAACCCGATTTCTGGAGCAGTTCTGCTTCCAAA
>JAJYLE010000008.1 GCA_021788025.1 Nitrospirota bacterium | reverse complement strand
AATAATCCCGCCGCCAACTTGACTACCCCTGCCTTCATGCTACGCTTTTCTCAGGGGCTAAATATACCCAAATGTTTAGAGGGACCTGAGATGCCAACCGCCGGTATTGCGGAAACGATGCCGCAGTCTGAAAGCTGCGAACTGGAGCGTCCGAAGCCGTTTAACTTTTTCATATTCGGCGCCTCCGGAGACCTTGCAAAAAGAAAAATCATCCCCGCGCTCTACCAATTAAGCGTGCTCTCGCTGCTGCCGGAGGACTTCCTTGTAATAGGCGCTGCAAGGAGTGACATCAGCACCGAAGCGTTCCGGGATAAAATGCGGCAGGCCGTAATGGAAGCGGCAGGGCATAGTGCGTTTGACAAAGGCAAATGGGAACATCTGGCAAACAAGCTTTATTATATACCCATGCAGTATGATTCCCCCCAGGCTTATACGTCATTGGCCAAAAGGTGCATGCCTCTTGAAAAACAGTACAAGACTTGCCAGAACCGCATTTTCTACCTGGCCGTGCCACCAACGGCATTCGAGGACGTTATAACCAATCTGGGCGAGGCCGGGCTTGCCAGCCCCGCCTCAGCCGGCAATGAAAAGGGCTACACCCATATAGTAATAGAAAAGCCTTTCGGCCGGGACCTCCGGTCCGCAAGCAACTTAAACGGCGTGCTCAATAAGTATTTCGCCGAAAACCAGATATACCGGATGGACCATTACCTGGCAAAAGAGACGGTCCAGAACATACTGATGTTCAGGTTCGCAAATTCCGTGTTTGAGCCCGTATGGAACAACAGGTTCATAGACCACGTCCAGATAACGGCGGCGGAGACAATCGGCATAGAGCACAGGGGCGGATATTACGAGGAATCCGGCGTGCTCAGGGACATGTTCCAGAACCATCTGCTGCATCTGCTGGCGCTTACCGCGATGGAGCCGCCACAGGCCTTCAGCACAGAAAAAGTAAGGGACGAGCGGGTAAAGGCCATCGGATCCATAAAGCCTCTTAACCCGGAGTGCCTGGCCGGTTTCCTTTCGCTTGGCCAATACGGTCCTGGTAACGGAACGCCCGGATACAGGCAGGAGCCCGATGTGCAACCCTATTCCAACACGCCCACTTATGCCGCGCTGAAACTTGAAGTGGAGAACTGGCGATGGAACGGCGTGCCGTTCTATCTGCGCTCTGGCAAAAAGCTGGCAAGCCGGAAGGGAGAGATAGCCGTCCACTTCAAGCCGGTGCCGCACCTGATGTTCATGGGCAGCCAGATGGGCCGCATCGAGCCAAACGCGATAGTGCTCAGGATACAGCCTGGCGAGGGACTGGAGATGCTCATTCAGGCAAAGCACCCCGGTTCAAGAATATGCCTTAGCCCCGTAAAATTGGATTACACGTATCCCGAAGAGGCCGCCCCGAAGGATTATTCCAGAGTCCTCCTGGACTGCATGCAGGGGGACCAGATGCTGTTTGTAAGGACCAGCGAGGTTGACGCCTCTTGGGAACTGCTTACGCCCGTTATAGAGCAGGCGGAATCCCAGAAATGGGACTTCCCCAATTACCATCCGGGCTCCGAGGGCCCAGCCGGGGCCGCGGCCCTGTTATCCAGGAATGGACATCAATGGGATCCGCTTTAAATCCGTGAATCGTTCCTGGCAGCGCTATTTGCGAAAAGGAGAGCAGCGATGGTGACGCGAATTTTAGGGAAAGGCGGGCTCAAGGTGTCCGCTTTAGGGTTGGGCTGCATGGGAATGTCCGAATTTTATGGCGGGCATGATGACAAAAGATCAATAGAGACTATCCGCCGCGCAATCGAAAGAGGGGTAAATTTCCTGGACACCGCCGATATGTACGGGCAGGGCCATAACGAACAACTTGTAGGCCGGGCGATAAAGGGACTAAGGGGCCGTGTAGTGCTTGCCACCAAGTTTGGAATAGTAAGGGAAAACGGCAATCGCAGGATAGATGGCAGCCCCGGATATGTCCGCTCCGCCTGCGAGGCCAGCCTTAAAAGACTGGGAACAGATGTTATAGACCTGTATTACCAGCACAGGGTGGCCCCTGACACCCCTATCGAGCAGACTGTAAGCGCCATGGCCGGCCTTGTGCGGGAAGGAAAAGTTCGGTTCATCGGGCTTTCGGAGGCCTCTGCGAACACTATCCGCCGCGCCAATGCCGTGCATCCTGTTACCGCGTTGCAAAGTGAATATTCCCTGTGGAGCCGCGACCTGGAACTCACGGTTATGGACACATTGCGTGAACTGGGTGTAGGGCTAGTGGCATACAGCCCACTTGGCAGAGGTTTCCTTACCGGGCGGTTTAAAAGCCTGGCGGACTTGCCATCGGGAGACTGGCGGCAGAGCTCGCCTCGCTTCCAGGGAGAAAATTTTTGTCGCAACCTGGAACTTGTGGCCAGGGTAGCACAGATGGCAGCACAAAAAAACTGCACGCCCGGCCAATTGGCGCTTGCATGGGTACTGTCCCGCGGCGATGAAGTTGTCCCGATACCCGGCACCACCAATATTCGTCACCTGGATGAAAACATCGGCGCGCTGGATGTGCTTTCCAGGCTGTCCGCCAGTGATCTTGAAGAGCTAGAAGCCGTATTCCCCCTGGGCGCGGCCGCTGGCAGCCGGTATGACGAGGCCGGTATGAGAACGGTAAACGTATAAAGGCTAATATACGTCGCTTTATTCTTTGTCTTTGACGTACTGTTTTACTTTTGACAAAACTAAAATAACCAATTTCAGGCATATCAGCGAACGCCGCTGTAAATTTAACGAGAGCATATTACTGAAAAGCCGTAATCTCAGCAGCAGAAATTCGCATTGACATCTAATTTCAATAAAGCTAAATTCCAATTAGGCGGCTTTATCTCCTGCAGACGAAATCAACATTAAACCTGAACCTTACGGCTGTTGGCCGGACAGGAAGAATATTCATGCCGATGGCATTGAAAAAAAGTAAAATTCCGTCCGCGCTCCTGTTTGTTTTTTTGATATTGACATTCAGCCGCCCTGCCTTAGCCAAACTGAATGTAGATGTGAAGATAGAAGGCATTAAAGGCGAACTGAAGAAAAACGTTTTGAACTTGCTTGCCATGCAACAACAGAAAAACGCACCTGAATTCGATGAGACTACTATGCGGGCGCTTTACAAACAGGCCCCGGGCGAGATAACGAACGCGCTTGCTCCGTTTGGTTATTACACGCCAGACATAAAAAGCAGCCTGACCAAAAATGATGGAAAGTGGACGGCCACGTTCAACATAAACCCAGGCCCTCCGGTAATCGTTTCCGGGCTGAGTTTCCAGGTAACCGGCGAAGGCAAGGACCTGGAGGCGTTTAAAAACATAGAAGACAGGTTTGCGCTTAAAAAAGGCAGCATTCTTGATCAGCGCGTTTATGAAGCCGCCAAAAAAGATCTGCAGCAGACGGCAGCAGGCTACGGTTTTTTCAAGGCGGACATGGCCGAACACCGCATTGATGTATACCCGGACAAACACCAGGCCCGCATTTTTTTGCATTTCGATACCGGCCCTCGGTATAAGTTCGGCAAGACAGTTTATAAGCAGGATATCCTAAGCCAGAAACTTCTTAAACGCTATATCTTCTTTAAGCGCGGGGACCCGTTTGATGTTTCAAAGACGCTTGAGCTTCAAAGCGCCCTCACGCAGAGCGGCTATTTCGAAGATGTGCAGGTTACGCCCCGGCAGGACATGGCAACCGGGCTGGAAGTTCCGGTTGATGTGGCGCTCACGCCCTCAAAGCGTTATCACCTGACCTTTGGCGCGGGTTATGGAACGGATACCGGGCTGAGGGGCAGTTTGACCCTGGCTGACACCCGGATAAACAGACGCGGGCACAAGGCGGACCTTACCATAGCAGCCTCCCAGATAAGCAGGGATGCAACCGCCAGATATGTAGTGCCAGGCCCCAATCCCGCAACCGACAATATTACCTATTCGGCCGGGTTCCAGACCATACAGACCAATACATATAAGGCGGAGACCATCATTGTGGGCCCAAGCTATAACCGTATGTTAAGCAAGTTCTGGACGCAGTTGCTGTTTATCAACTTCCAAAGAGAGCATTTCAATATAGATGAGGAATCAACCAACTCCAAATTGATCATTCCGGGCGGCACATGGACTTACAGAAAAGCACAGGAGTCGTATTACGGGGGGGAAGGCTTCAGGTTTACCGGCACGGTGCAAGGGGCGCAGAGGCTCTTTCTCTCGGATGATGATTTAGCCCAGATACATCTTCAGCCCAAATTCGTCCAGGGCACGGGCCATTCGGCAAGGATAATACTGCGGGCGGAAGCGGGGGCAACGGCGGTAAGCGATTTTTATAAATTCCCCGCCACGCTCAGGTTCTTTGCGGGCGGTGATAACAGCATTAGGGGTTACAGCTACCAGTCGCTTGGCCCCGTGGACCAGCTTGGAAATACAATCGGCGGAAAGTTCCTGTTCGTTGTCAGCGCAGAATACGAACACAGAGTATACGGAAAGTGGAGCGCGTCCGTATTCTATGACGGCGGCAACGCCTTCAACAACATCCCTTTCCATTGGTATTCCGGGATAGGAACGGGCGTTATATGGCGCTCGCCGCTTGGCCCGATAAGGGTTGATTTCGCATGGGAGGCATTCGAGCATGGCCCCCGCTTCCACGTCCATATCAATATAGGGCCTGCGCTATGACCAAAAAGAAGCGGACCGTACAAATATGCGTTGTGCTGGCCGTAATAATCATGGCGATAGTGCTTTATGTCTTCCTTTCGCCAGGCGTGTTTGCGTGGGCTTTTGCACGCTTTGCCCCCCCAGGCTTGTATGTAAAGAGCGTAAAGGGCAGGCTGGCCGGGCCAATAGAGCTAACCGGCCTGATATACAACTCCCAAAGCCAGGAGGTAAGGATAAACGATCTCCGGGCAAACTGGAGCCAGCTTGCGCTTTTTACCCTGCGTTTTGAAATTACAAACCTGGAAGCCTCCGGCGTGCAGATAAATGCAAAACCAGTCCCGAAAGCGCTAAAGAAAAAGTTCAAGCCTCCTCAAATTCACATGCCGCCCATAGAAGTGCTGATTGATAAGGCATTGGTACAAAATATACTTTATGTGCCTCCGCCCTCGGGGAGAAATAAACCAACACTTATAAACCGGATAGACCTGAGCGCCCATACATCGGGAAATACTCTTTATGTACAGAAGCTGGATATGGTTGCGCCCCGGTATTCATTCGCGGCAAACGGAAGAGTACAGCCCAATAACGGTTATCCCATTTCAATAAAGATGGCATGGCAAATGGCAATGGCAAATACCCCGGCAATATCCGGCACGGGGAGCATAGAGGGCTCCCTGCGCAAACAACTGCGTGTACTGCAAACTCTAGCGCCCCCTTACCCTGTTAAGATGGATTTCACTGCTACGGACCTGCTTGGCACACCTGCATGGAACGGATTTGTGAACTGGCAATCTATAAAGCTTCCAGCTTCCGGACCTCCAAGGATAATTACTACGGGCAGGTTCAATACAAACGGTTCCATTGAAAAATACGTATTCGGAATGAATGCAGACCTGCTTGTGGAAAAAATTCACCGGCATGGCCGGATAACCATGAACGGCAACGGCAACCGGCATGGCCTGCTGATTGAACATTTTTTGGCCAATCTCCCATACGGCAAAATGCGCGCAACCGGAAAGACAAGCTGGGAACCCGTTAAGTCATGGGATTTTGTGCTTTCGGCAACCGGCCTGGACCCTGGACAATTTGCGCCTGCCTGGAAAGGCAACATAAGTTTTGCCGCCGCAACGTCCGGCAAAATACCAGGGCCCGGACAAAGGGATATCAATTTCCTGCTTAAAAACCTCAGCGGCAATTTAAAAGGCCAGCCGGTAAGCGGTGGCGGGCAGATAATTGTAAAGAACAAAGATTACCAGATTCCGCGCTTTGCCATTCACCTTGGAAAGGCATCGGCATTCGCGTCCGGCGCTATCGGCAAGGTTTGGAAGCTAATCTGGAGGCTGAGCGCCACAGATATTTCCGTGCTGATGCCGCAAGCCAAAGGCGCAATTGCCGCAAACGGTTATCTATCCGGCCCGCGCACAAAACCATTAGCGGTTGCCCGGCTTTCGGGGGCGGTTATTCAATACCCTGGCATGGCGATAAAGACTGTGCTGGCCAATATGAGAATAGATATGTCCGGAAAAACAGTGTCCAGGCTGAACGCAACTGTAACAGGTGCGGTGTTCAGCGGTCACAAGATAAGCTTGCTGCGTTTGAACGGGTTTGGAAGCCCATCGGCCAACCGCATTACCTTATTAATCGCTGGGCAGGGAGGGAAAAACTCATTGTCGCTTGCGCTTGCTGGCGGTCTCATAAAAAAGGCATGGGACGGAAAACTGGAACGGCTGACCATAACCGAAAAGGGCCAGCGGACATGGCGGCTGAAAAAAACCGCGTCAATCAAGGCCGGAAAAACGGAAATGCAATTGAGCGACTTGTGCATTGTAAGTGGCCTGTCCAATGCGTGCCTTAGCGCAGATTACAAAAAAGGCTTGGCAAAAGAAAACCCGCCCCTGGTCGCGCAGGCGCATTTTAACGCATCAAGGGTGAAGCTTGCATTGTTTGGCCCCCTTTTGCCGCCAGGAGCCTCGGTAACCGGGCGGTTTGGCGGTAAAGGAGATATCTACTACTCAACGGCAAAGGGAATCTCCGGCGGGATGGATTTAAGGGCGCAAAACGGGACAATGGAATATGTATTGCAGGATCAGGCGGCAAGGCTTTCTTTTAAAAACGGCGTAATCACATTAAATACGGCACGGGAGAAGGCAGGCCTGGCGGCCACCTTGTTTATGAAGGTGGATTTCATGCCTCCTAAAGCTGGCTCCGCAGGCGGCGGACTGGAAAGCAAACTCGTTATTACAACGCGCGCGGGGCAGACTGCGGCGCACGCGGGCTTGCGGGGATATTTCCGGATGGTGATACCCAACTTAGAGCTGCTGCCCGCTATAATGCCTTCTGTTTCCAATGCAAGCGGGCATATGAGGGCGAATATCAACCTTTCCGGCACTCTCAAACAGCCAAATGTGGGCGGTATTATGGCGCTGGAAAATGCGTCCCTTACGGTGCCAACCCTGGGTATAACGCTTACCAATTCCAACCTGACGGCAACCGGCTCCGGGGAAAACCGGTTTCTTATAAACGGCGTGTTCCATTCCGGCAAAGGCCAAATTCAATTGAAAGGGGATGCGGGATTTCAAAAACCAAAAGGGCTGGCGCTGAATTTGACCGTTAAAGGACAGAATTTCCAGGCCGTCAAGCGGCCCGGCGCAGATGCCCTGATCAGCCCGGATCTTACCCTTGTCATGCAAAACGGCGTAACACGGGCTGGTGGTTCTCTTACAATCCCGCAGGCCAACGTGAAACCAATCAGCGTACCATCGGCCGTAATGCCTTCCCCGGATGTTGTAATAATGCAGAAAAGGCAGGGCGCGGCGGCAAAGAAAACAGTTTCCAAATTCTATGCCAACATCAAGGTAATCCTTGGCAGCAGGATATTTTTCAACGGGTTCGGATTAAAAAGCCGCATCTCCGGAAACATCGCAATGCGCGAGATGCCCCAAAGGCCGCCCATGGGGTATGGGCAATTGGTCATCTCTCAGGGCAATTACACCGCTTACAAGCAGACCCTGAAGATCAACAGAGGTAAACTTCTTTTCGCGGGGCCGGTGGACAATCCCGGCCTGGACATCCGGGCCACAAGGACGGTGAACAATATAGTTGCCGGGATAAATGTCGCCGGCACACTCAAAACCCCAAAGTTCACAATTTTTTCCAGACCCCCAATGGACCAGGCGGACGCCCTCTCCTATCTGGTGCTTGGCAAGCCAATGCACTCGGCCTCGGCTTCCCAGGGCAATAAGCTTTACAGCGCAGCCACAACACTTGGGATTGCTGGAGGCGGTTTGCTGGCACAGAGGATTGGCGGTTTCTTCGGCATCAAGCATGTGAAAGTGGAAAAAGCCGCTGGGCCGGCGAAGGCCAGGCTCTTTCTGGGCAAATACCTTTCGCCCCGGCTTTACGTGGGATATGGCATTGGGATTTTTGTGCCAAGCAGCATCTTCCGGGTACGTTACAGCGTAACCAGAAGCTGGATGGTTCAGGCCGAGTCCGGCGCCGAAACAGGCTTTGATATGCTATACAAGCTCCGGTGGGGGAGCGGCAAAAAATAAGGCTTTTAAAGCTTTGTTCTCTTTGACTTGCCCCATGTCTTCTGTTATTTTAATGGAATGGATAAAAAACGGGTCCTTAAGGTTGCCAATCTGCTTTTAATCGCGGCAATCGTGGCCACCGTCCTGCTTGCAATTAGGGGTGTAGTTTCCGCCAGCACACCGGAAAAATCCTTTAAGTTCACTCAGGGGCAGCCTCCCGCCGCCGGACCTGCCCCAGCCCAAAACCTTATGGCATACGCCCAGGTTACCAGGGACAACGTATTCGGGTTCCCGCCCGTGGAACTTCAGCCAATCGGAACCGGCCGTCCCGGCGCCGCGGCGCCCTCCTCACTGGATCTGATAGGAACTGTATCCGGCGCGCTGGATTACGCCGTGTTCCTTATGGGCCCAAAGCAGGAGATATACAAGGCAAACCAGATGATACCAGGCGTGGGATATCTTAAAAAGATCGCTCGCAACCATGTGGAAATAGCCGGCCTGGAAGGCGGCAATATATCGGTGCAGTTAAAAGACCTTGCCGCCATAAAGGACATGGGAAACAGGCCGCAGATACCTGGAAGCCCTGGCACGGCTGGCGCGCCGCAGGCTGGCCCTCAGGACGGCATCAAGCAGACCGGCTCAGACTCTTATGTTGTGGACAAGGGCGCGATGGCTGCCGAACTGAACAACCCTTCCAGGATACTGGGTGACGCCAGAATGCTGCCCAACATGGTAAACGGCAAACAGCAGGGTTTTGTGCTGAACGAGGTAAAACCCGGAGGTGTTTTCAGCAATCTGGGCCTCAGAAACGGTGACGTGCTTCTCAGGGTAAATAATAACGACATATCCGGTCCGGGAGCGGCATTACAGGCCTTTACGTCGCTCAGGGGAATGGACCGGGTAGACCTCGACGTTATGAGGGGCGGCCAGAAACTCACGCTTTCCTACCAGATAAGATAAATGCAAGGGAAAAATTTCCAAATGCTAAAGAAAACCGTCCTGATTGCGGCTATCCTGCTTATTCTGTGCTCAACAGTCTGGGCGGCACGCAAGATATCGATGAATTTTGTGGACGTGGATCTTGCTACATTTGCCAAGTTCGTAAGCGATACCACCGGCAAGAATTTCATCTTTGATGACAGACTGAAGGGCAAGGTCACGATAATGACGCCCGCCGGCCTCAGCAAACAGGACGTGTTCAACCTGTTTACATCCGTGCTGGAATTAAAAGGGTTCACGCTCCAACCCTCCGGCGTCAATGCTTACAAGATAATCCCGGTTGCGGAAGCCAAGACCCAGAACCTGCCCATCCAGCAGGCGCGCGTCAACGACTCCTACGCCATCAGGCTTATTCCGCTCAAATACATCTCCGCGGACGACGCTGTAAAGTTCCTGGGGCCGGTGGTCTCCAGAGACGGCTATATCTCCGGCTTCAGCCAGGGCAATTACCTGCTGGTAATAGATTCCGGGCTGAACATAGACAAGATAATCGGGATACTGAACACCATAGACGCCCCGCCCATAGCCGAGCAGAGCAAGATAGTATTTTTAAAATATGCATCCGCGGATGAGATTGCGCGGATACTTAATGAGGGAATGCAGCGGGCCGGAGGTGTGCCCGGCATGGGCATTCAGGCCAGGGCAATATCGGAACCGCGTTTGAACGCGGTGATACTGCTTGGCGACAAGGGCGACAAAGAGGCAATGAGCAAGCTTATCAGCCGCCTGGACATTCCCGCCGCCGCAGTGCAGGGCGGGATAAACGTTTATTTCCTGGAGCACGCAAACGCCGAGGACCTGGCCAAAACACTCCAAGGTGTTATAGCCGGGCAAAGGAAAGCTTCGGCATCGGCCCCTGGGGTTCCGGGAGCCCAGCCCGCCGCCCTCGCCGGCGCCGGCAACATAGTTATTACCCCGGATAAGGCCACCAATTCACTGGTTATCATGGCATCGCAGGCGGATTATCAGAGCCTTGTTTCGGTTATAAAAAAGCTGGACAGGCAAAGAAAGCAGGTATTTGTGCAGGCCCTTATAGTTGAGGCTACCATAAACGACCTGCGTGACATTGGCGCCAAATGGAGGCTGATAGCAACAAAAGGCGGTTCCCCTGTGGCCATCGGCGGCATAGGCACCATAGACGCCTCCACCATCTCAGGCATAGCAAGCGGACTTTCCGGGCTAACGCTTGGCGGGCTGGGCAATTTCCTTAACTTCTCGTTTACCGATCCGTCAACCGGAACGCAGCAGACGCTTACCGTGCCTGGCTATGCCGCCCTCTTCAACTTAAGCGATTTCAAAGACGCTGTGGACGTGCTGAGCGAGCCACAGATATTCACCTCCGATAACCAGAAGGCCGAGATACTGGTTGGCGAGAACGTGCCTTTCCCGACAGCAAGCCAGTCGGCCTACGGCACAGCCGGTACCGCCACCGCCGGATTGATCACCTCCGTGCAGAGAAACGACGTCGGTATAAAATTACAGATCACACCCCATACCACCGAGGGCAACACGGTAAGGCTGGACGTTTACCAGGAGATCTCGGCCGTGCAATCAACCGCCGCCGGCACTAACGCCACGCAGATACTTACGCAGGTAGGCCCTACTCTGACAAAACGCTCAACCAAAACCTCGGTTTTCGTAAACAGCGGGCAGACTGTGGTAATAGGCGGGCTGATGTCAGAGACCATGGAGAATACCACTACCAAGATGCCTTTACTGGGGGACATACCGATACTGGGATATCTTTTCAAAGAGAATACCCTCTCGAAGGTGAAGACAAACCTTCTGGTATTCATAACCCCGATAGTGATCAACAGCCCAAGCGATATGGAGAATCTTACTTCCATGAAAAGCGCCGCATTCGGAAAAGCCAGCGGTTATTTCCAGGAAGGCGAGCTTATTGTGCAGTTTAGAAGCGGCATCGGGGAAGTGCAGGCAACCGGGGCGATAGCCGCCAAAGGGGCATTCGTGCTTAAGGACCTTGGCAACCATACCTACCTTGTCAGGCTCCGGGCAGGCCAGGACGTCAGGGCCGCCCAACAGGAATTTCTGAAGGATTCCAGGGTGGAATCCGCCTCGCCCAACTACAAAGTAAAAACGACGGTGCAGTAATGAGAGAAGAAGTAAAGGAGATTCAGGACGGCCAGGTGGAACTGAAACTTCTGGCCGGGGTGCCGCTGGCCTACGCCAAGGGCAACCTGCTTATGCCAATAGCGGTGCGCGGCGGAGAGCTTGTTTGCGCCGTGTCGGACGAAGAGGGGCTTTTTGCCCTTCGTGAACTTTCGCGCGAGATGTCATTAAAACCCAGGCCGCTTTGGGGCACCCCGGAGATGATAACCGGGGCGATAAACCGCTACTACGGCCAGCTTGGAAGCGCCGAGGAAGTGATGGAGGACATCCGCGAGGAGGACCTCACTTCCGTTGCCACGGAATTCGAGCGCCCCAAGGACATACTGGAGCTTACTGGCGAGGCCCCGATAATAAGGCTTTTAAACGCGCTTTTAAGGCAGGCCCTCAAGGAGCGCGCAAGCGACATACACATAGAGCCGTTTGAAAAGGACCTGGAAGTGCGCCTGCGCGTGGACGGCGTTTTAAGAAAGATACTGGCCCCTCCCAAGATAATACAGGACGCCCTTATAAGCAGGGTAAAAATAATGGCGAACCTGGACATAGCCGAAAGGCGGCTGCCGCAGGACGGAAGGATACGGCTGCTAATCGGCGGCAGGGACGTGGACGTGAGGGTGTCGCTTATGCCAACCATCCATGGCGAACGCGTGGTGCTGAGAATACTGGACAGGCGCAGCGGCGTTATCGGGATGGGCGAGATAGGCATGGAGCAGCAGTTCCGGAACAGGTTTGAGGAGATGCTCCAGAGGCAAAACGGCATCATTCTGGTTACCGGGCCTACCGGAAGCGGAAAGACAACCACGCTCTACGCCGCCCTGAACAAGGTGCATACGGAACAGAAAAACATAGTCACCATAGAAGATCCCGTGGAGTATGAACTGAAGGGCATCGGCCAGATACAGATAAACCCCAGGGTGGGGCTTACCTTTGCATCCGGACTGCGTTCCATTTTGAGGCAGGACCCGGACATCATCATGGTGGGCGAGATAAGGGACCTTGAAACCGCCCAGATAGCAACCCAGGCGTCGCTTACTGGCCACCTTGTTCTGAGCACCCTTCACACAAACGACGCCCCTTCCGCCATAACAAGGCTGCTTGATATCGGGGTGGAGCCGTTTCTGCTGGCCTCGTCGCTGGTTGGCGTGCTGGCCCAGAGGCTTGTAAGGCTTAACTGCCCGTCCTGCTCCGGAGAGCACAAGCTTTCAAGCGAGTACCTGGAACACATTGGCACCAGTATCGACGGCCTCAATTTTTCAGTGTATAAAAAGGGGCGCGGGTGCGCCAACTGCGGCAATACGGGATACATCGGCAGGGCGGGGATATTCGAACTGCTGCTGATAACCCCTGAGATAAGGGCGCTCATAACTGAAAAGGCGGACGCCAGGACGATAAGGGACAAGGCAGTCAGCCAGGGAATGAGGCCTCTCCGGGAAGACGGGTTTATAAAAGTTGCGCGCGGTCTTACCACGCCAGAGGAGATTTTAAGGGTAACACAGAAGGAGTATGCCGGAATTCAGGTATAAGGCATTCGCGGAGGCAGGCCGCCTCACATCAGGGACAATATCGGCCGACAGCGAAAGGCAGGCGGCCCTTAAACTTAAGGAACTGGGTATCTATCCCAGTGAGCTTGCCCCTGAAAAGCCCCCCGCCAAGAAAATTGACCCTTCCGGTCTGCCCGGCTTAACCAGGGAGTTGTCGCTTTTAATATCTTCGGGGGTGCCCGTGGTGGAAGCGCTGCGGACCTCCGCCGGAGAATCCGGGCGCGGCTGGAAATGGCTGCTGGACAAGCTGGCCGAGGACGTTTCAGGCGGCATGGGGCTTTCAAAGGCCCTGGAGCAATATCCGGTTTTTCCCACGTTTTATTGCAGGATGGTGGCCTCCGGTGAGGCTAGCGGCACTCTTGAGGACGTCCTTGCCAGCCTTGCGGACTTCCTGGACGAGGACGCCAAGACGCGCTCCCGCGTAAAAAGCGCCCTTCTCTATCCGGCCTTCATGGCCTGCGTGGGCGCGGTTGTGCTGGTGTTCATATTCGCGTTTGTCATGCCCCGCATCACGGGTATATTCAAGGATTCCGGACAGGCCCTGCCAATTACAACAACCATACTCATCTTCATTAGCGATTTTTTCATGCATTACTGGTGGCTGCTTCTTGGCCTGGCAATCGGGGCAGGTTACACGCTTAAAAACTGGCTCAAAAAAAACCGGCTTAAAGCGGATGGGATTCTGCTTAAAATTGGCATACTGCGCAGCCTTTACCTGAGCCGTTTTACGCGGGCATTTGGCTTCCTGCTGGCTGGCGGGCTGCCGGTGGTAAAGGCGCTGGACCTGGCCGGCCCCTCAAGCGGCAACGCGGCCATAGAGGAAAAGACAAATGACGCCCGGCGGAAGCTCCAGGAAGGGGCGGACCTGGCCCAGGCGCTCCAGGCGTTCCCGCCCGTTCTTGTGAAACTGATGAATACCGGACAGAAGAGCGGAAACCTGCCCGCAGCCGTAAGGAAGGCCGCCGTCTCCTACGAGGAGGACTTCAAGAGGAAACTTGAGCGCTCCCTTGCCCTGCTGGAGCCGGCAATGATACTTATGATGGGCGTGATAGTGGGTTTTGTGGTCTTTTCGGTGCTTTTGCCGATATTCGAGATGAACCAGCTTATAAAATAAAATTCTTCCAATCCTTTTCCAATGCTTAAAAATAACCGAATGGCTTTTTGTTTGCTTTTTCTGGGGATGCAGTGGCAGTTAAGCAAAGCCGGCGAGATGGAAAAAACGGACCACCCCTGTCCGCCTCCGCTTCTTTTTGATTTCTCATCCTGAGAAATGTTATTTTTACAACCATGTTCCGTGGCGAAAATGAACCCGCCGATATAAGGCCATACATCAATTTCTGCAAGGCGATTTCCATAATGCTGATCGCGGGCTGGCACTACTGGGGGCTTCTGACCTCATGCGGCAATATGAAACTTCTCCAGAAAAACGCCCTTACCGAACTCCTAATGCGTTATCCCGCTTCCGGCATTTTAAGCGGCCTTAAGACATTTTCGCTGATGGCTTTGTCCCTTGGAATGGAAATGCCGCATCTGTTCATAATTGCCAGCGGGTTCGGGTTGTATCTCAGCTATCTCAGGAAAAATGAAGGCTGGGCCGTATTCTACAAAAAAAGGTTTTTAAGGATACTGCCACTTTACTGGATAGTGGTGATAATACTTTATGCAAACAGGTTATATACCCCGCTGGACGGCCCCAAGGTGCTGATCTATCATCTGCTTCTTTTGCAGAATTTTACGAAATATGCCCTATCGTTCAGCGCTGTATGGTTTGTGGGGTATATAGCCGAAATGTATGCGTTGTTCCCGCTTTTTGTAAAGGCATTTCAGAATACAAAACTAAAAATCCTTCTGGTGATTATATCCCTGTCCGGGACGTTTCTCATTAAAAAAGCAATGGGAATGGCAGGATACGAACCGCTGGGCAAGCTGCCTACATTATATCTTTCCAGCTTCGTATTCGGCATGTTCCTGGCAGAGGGAATGCATTACGGAAAAACCTTTTTCAAAAGACTCTTTTCTCCGGGTTGCGCTCCTTTTTATTACGTTGCGGCGTTTTTGCTTCTGTATCTTATAAACAACCACGCTTTTTTTGGCACTCCACTTTTTATAAATATCTTCTTTATGCTTTTTTTCCTGGCGCTGTACTGGATATTCAAACTGGCAGGCTCCATATCACCGGCAACCCAAAAAATATGGAATATAGTCGCATACGGTTCGTATTTTTTGTTTCTTATCCATCAGAACCTGAACATAGCGGTACTGAAATTCCTTTTGCGCCAGGGGATAGCGCAATACAGGTTTATCGATTTTTCCACGATGATAACCATAGCGGCGTCTCCAAGGAACGTGCTACTGGAATTCGGGATATTCGGTGTTACCCTGCTTTTCAGCCTGATGGTGCAGTACGGATATGATCGTGCCATCGGGAATTTAAGCAAGCCCTCCCGGGCATAGCAGCCGGATTAACGCCATCGCTTCCTCTATTGACGCCTAATCATTTATTTGATAAATGTTTCAATGTAAGGGTCTATATTAAAGCAAAACCTTAAAAGGAGGTGCCAAATGGCCTTAAAAACGAAGGAAAAATCGGAGCAGTTGACGAAGGTGGAGCCGGCGCATGCGCCCACTCCGTTTGAGAGATGGGAACGGCAGTTCGAAGACATGTTCCGCAGGCCTTTTTCGATGCTGAACCAGCCATGGTGGCCGCCCAGAAGGGTTTTTGAGCACATGGAGCCTACCCCCTCAGTGGACATCTTTGAGGAAGGCGGGGACATTGTAGTAAAGGCCGAACTTCCAGGCATGAATAAAGAGGACGTCTCCGTGGATTTGACCGATCACATGCTTACGATATCGGGCGAAAAAAAACAGGAAGAAAAGGTGGAAGACAAGAACTTTTACCGCCTGGAGCGCTCCTACGGCTCCTTCGTCCGCTCCTTTGAGATACCGACAGATGTAAAGAGCGACCAGGTGAAAGCCAAGTTCCACGACGGAGTGCTGGAAGTGCGCATGCCCAAGACCGAAGAGGCAAAAAAAAAGGCACAGAAGGTCCCGGTAGAGTAAAAACCTGAAACCTTTTATGACGTAAAAGGGCCGGATTATCCGGCCCTTCCCGCTTTTTACCGCCTAATAAGAATGCGGGTGAAGCAAATCATGCGTCGCTCCGGCTGAATTCCTTTATTCAGTTCGCACAACTTCATGACGTATGGCATTTTGCGAGTTCTTCTTCACGCTATACATCAGCTCTTCGGCTTTGCCGACAAGCAGGTCCACGGAGCCTGGCGGCTCTTCAAATGTTGCCAGCCCGATACTGAATGTAACGTCCCACCCGCCTTTGGCCATCTCTTCCAGAAGCAGCCGCCGGATTTCCGTCATGGCCTTCTGCGCACCTTCAGCCTGAGAATCGGCAAACAAAATGGCAAACTCGTCGCCGCCGATTCTTGCATTCACATCCGTCTTCCTTACATGCTTTTGCAAGACCGCCGCAATGCTGCGCAGCACAACATCACCAGTGCGATGCCCCAGGTTGTCATTTACAGCCTTAAAGTTGTCGCAATCTATATATGCCATGGTCAGGGCGCATTTAAACCGCTTTGCCCTTTCCAGCTCCCTTTCGGCAAGCTCGATAAACGCCTGCCAGTTGGCTATCCCGGTTAAAAAATCCTTCCTCGCGTTTTCCCTTTCCTGATGGACGGCCACTTTAAGCGACGATATCAGCAGGGAAATAATAATGTATATCGCCATCAGAATGCCCATGTTCCAGAACATGATCAGAGGAGGATAAAAAAACCCTCCCCAAACCACATGCACCATCAGCTGCACTACAGCGCTGGCGATTGCGGCTAAAACCCCAGAGGCTTTATTGAAATTCATCGTGATAACGGCAATGGGCAGCAGATAAAAGGCAGACAGGGAAAGCTCATTGCCTGTTATGTTGTCCAGATAACCAATTAAGGCCAGCGCCGCCAGGGACACGATTACCGCCATGCCTTTGGGCATTTTAAAAAGTTTGACAATCATAAGTGCCGGATTATACCACAGTCATTTTACAGAGTTTTCAGGCCAGATTGGCCAGTGGTGAAACCTTTCACTTAAACGTGCCGGAATTATAAGGAATGAAATTCCATACAATCAAAGACTTAACACAATAACTTAAACTAAAAAGTTAACAAAACAGGCTTAAGGCCTGCCGTAGGAAATTCAGAACAGTGCTAATCTGAAGGGGTCTGAACCGCAAACGGGCGTGATGCCGGGACTTTAGGTTAAAATAGTGATCATGCCGGAACAGTACAAAATCAGGATACCTACTTTTGAAGGACCGTTGGATCTTCTTCTGCACCTTATCAAAGAGAATGAGATCGATATCTACGATATCCCCATTGCCCTCATAACCAGACAATATATCGAATATATAGACCTGATGAAAGAGCTGGATCTGGACATAGCTGGCGACTTCCTGGTGATGGCGGCTACGCTGGTACACATCAAGTCCAGAATGCTTCTGCCGGTTGACGAACAGCAGGCCGGGGAGGAGCCGCCGGTGGATCCGCGCCTGGAATTAGTTTACAGACTGTTGGAATACAAATCGTTCAAGGAGGCTGCCCTTGCATTGAAGGAGATGGGCGATAGCCGGGCATGCGCCGTCACCAGGCCGCCGGAACTGGGTGAAGGCAAACCCGAAGAGGACCAGCAGCAGGAACTGTCACTTTTCGACCTGGACCTGTTCTCGCTTATAACGGCATTCAGGCAGATACTTGAAAAGGTCCCGGCTGAAATGGCCAATATCACCAGGGCTGTTCTTACCGTCAACGACAAGATTGCAAGGATAATCCAGGCGCTTGAGGAAAAAGACACCGTCCGGTTTGAGGACCTGTTTGAGGCTGGCGCGCCACGTTCGCATCTTATCGTTACATTCGTGGCCCTGCTGGAGATATTGAAACTTGGGCTGGCCAGGGTCCACCAGGCAGAGCGGTTCGGCCCCATATGGGTGATGAAGGCCGAGAAAATGGATGAAACGGCAGAGGCCATCCAGGAAGACTGGCCGGATGAAGAATTTTCAAGAAAAGAATTCAGGAAGCTGGAGAAAGAGCAGGAACAGGAAGGGCAACCACAATGAAAAAGAAAATAACCGTTTTTTATACATTGGCACTCTGTTTAGTTTTCACTTCCATCGCCAGCGCATCCGGCACTGAATTGGCATCCCATATCCAGTCCGCCTATAAAAACCTGAAAGACGCAAAAGGGGCCTTTGTCCAGAAGAGTTTTATAAAAGAGATCGGCGAAACGGAAACCTACAAGGGCGATTTTTACATGAAGATACCCTCAAAGATGTTTTATAAATACAGGCAAGGCAGCAAGGACAAGGTCCTGGTGGAGGGCAACACTATCCTTCTGTACCAGCAGAACCAGAACCAGGTGGTAAAAAGCAAATTCGATCCCGCCTCTTACGGAGCGGCCCCGGTTGCTCTTTTGGGCGGTCTTGGCAATTTGCAGCGGGAGTTTAATATCACGGAGAAAAACGGAAAACTCCTCCTTACGCCGAAAGGGCCAATGGGCGGGATAACGCTTCTCGAGATAGTGCCGTCCAAAAATCCGTTCCCAATTAAAAGCATGACGATGCACATGAAATCCAGCACCGTATCGTTAACATTTGAGGACGTTAAGACCAACACCGGCATAAAGGATTCCGTTTTCAGACTAAACCAGCCCGCAGGCGCCGCGTTCCTGGATTACACGCACTAGTGCTGATTCTGGGCATAGACACCTCATGCGATGATACATCGGCGTCGCTTTTATCCATTGAAAACGGAAGACCATCGGTTATCACAAATGTCATTTCGTCACAGTCGGAGATACATACCAAATACGGAGGTATAGTGCCGGAGCTTGCCTCCAGGCGTCACATCGAGATGATAGTGCCGGTGGTGGCGGAGGCCCTTGGCAGTACAAGGCCGGAAGACCTGTCCGCCGCTGCTGTATGTTACGGCCCGGGGCTGATAGGGTCGCTTCTTGTAGGCGTGTCTTTTGCAAAGTCGTTTTGCTGGGCCAAGAAAATTCCGCTTGTGGCGGTAAACCACCTGGAGGGGCACGCGCTGGCCCCATTTCTGGAGGCCAGCCCCGGCTTCCCTTATTTATGCCTTGTAGTTTCAGGCGGGCACACGTCCATTTACAAAATAAATGATTTTGCCGATTATGAGGAACTGGGGCGCACCAGGGACGACGCGGCCGGAGAGGCCTACGACAAGGTGGCCAAACTTCTGGGGCTAGAATATCCGGGCGGCCCGAAGATGGACCGGCTGGCGAACGAGGGAAATCCTAAATCCATCAGGTTCCCGCGCGCCTACCTGCCCGAAACGTTCGATTTCAGTTTCAGCGGCCTGAAGACCGCCGTAGTCAATCACCTGGTTGGCTTGGGGGACTCCGCAAAACCGGTTGGACAGGAAATTGCCAGAGATGTGGCAGCATCCTTCCAGGCGGCGGTAACTGACGTGCTTGTAAGGAAATGTGAGTGGGCCATTAGGCAAACAGGCATCAGGCGGCTTGCAATAGGCGGCGGCGTAGCCGCCAACGCCGGGCTGAAAGAGAAAATGACCGCCATGGCCAAAAAGCACGAGATTGAGTTGTTTGTACCATCTCCGCGCTACTGCACGGACAACGCGGCAATGATCGCCTTTGCCGGGGCAAAACGTTTTAAAAATAAACAGACTGCCGGGCCAGACCTGAATGCCCAGGCGTATTTGCCGCTGTGAAGGAATTGCGCCTCTTTTTTGCCGATTATTTGTATAATCTAAACTCGCCGGCCATGCCTTACAAGGAAAGAATTTTTTGATCATGTCCTTTTGTCCCAGATGCGGAAAGGAAGTAGCTGAGGGCAGCATATACTGCCACTCGTGCGGCCACAGGTTGTCCACAATTGCTGGCGCGTCCGAGCAAGTTACTACCGATGACCTGGCCGCCTTTGTCGGGCCCAACTGGGACAAGTACTCTTATAAATTCGCCAAATTCAACGAGTCCGGGGTGGACAACTTCAGGGCAACCTGGCACTGGCCCGCTTTTTTTGTGACATTCTGGTGGATGCTTTACAGAAAGCTTTACGGATGGGCCGTGTTTGCTTTTTTCCTTACATGCATACCCATTGTGGGGCCTCTTTTAATCCGCATCGCCTGGGCCATAACAGGCAACTGGATATATTACAATCACGCAAAGAAAAAAATAATTGAGATAAAACAACAGCATTATTCACCGGAGGCCCAGCGGGTTGCAATGGCTGCCTCTGGCGGAGTAGGCAATGCCGTTTTGATAATTGTGGCGGTGCTGGCAAGTATCGCAATCGCGGGCATAATTGCGGCAATTGCCATCCCCGCATTCATGGGCTATAAAAACGAAGCAAAACACAGGGTGGTCCGGGAAAACTATCACCAGGCGATACATTACGTGCAGGGCCAGATGGACAAATACTCTTTCGACCCCGCAGAAGTCACCACGTCAGCTTCGGCCTCTCTGGAAGAGAAGAGCGGCCAGAAGAAGAACCCGTGGGACAACATCCTGCCCGCTTTTGTTAACGGCGAACCGGAAAAAGGACAGGTGGGGTTTACCGGAGATTACGGCGGTAACATAAAACAGGCGTGCGATAACCGCAGTTCGATAACGATCGAGGCAAATATCGAGGGCTCCGGCGGGGTGAACAGCTCAAAAACACTCAGTTGCCGCGGGGCCATGCTTTAACTTTTTTCAGGCAGGCCTTACCCGGATTCTGGAATCTACGCAAACGCATCCCTTACCTTCGTCCAGCACCAGCACCGGATTTATCTCCATCTGCTCTATATCTGGAAACGCTTCGATAAGCGCTGAAAACCTCAATAGCAGTTCCTCAAGTGCCTTAATGTCTCTTTTCTGCCTGCCCCGCCAGCCTTTCAGTAGCGGCAGGCTCTTGAGGCGGCCAAGCATGCGGGCGGGGTCCAGATCGGTAAGCGGATGCAGCGAGAAGGACACGTCCTTCATAAGCTCCACCTGGATGCCGCCCAGGCCCACCATCACAAGAGGGCCGAAGGTGGGGTCCTGCGTCATCCCCACTATAACCTCCTGCCCGCCAAAGGCCATCTGCTGCACAATAACGCCCTGCATATCGCGCTCCAGCCCCGCCTGGGCCATCTGGCCGCTGATGGATTCAAACGCCTTCACAGCCTCGGCCTCGCTGCCGACGTCCAGTATGACTCCGCCCACGTCGGTCTTATGGGTAAGAGATGATGATCGCAGTTTTATGGCCGCCGGAAACCCTATCTGAGCGGCCTTGGCCGCAGCCTCTGCGGCATTCATGGCAGCCTCCGTTGGAATGGATTTAATCCCGAAACTGCCCAGCACCTGAACGCAGTCCTCAGGCAACAGCCACGCGGCTTCCGCGCCAGTTGCCGCCCTGTAAATTATCTTTGCAGCGGCAGCCTCGTTGATGTCATCGAATTTCGGCACCACACCGGTTGGCGCCTGCCGGAAAAGCGAATACCTGTACGCCCTTGCAAGCGCCTGAACGCCGTCTTCGGGGAAAATATATGCGGGTACGCGTTTTTTGTTTTCCAGTTCCAGATCCACCTTGCCCGCAGTTGTCATGAAGCAGGCGCTCACTGGTTTATCGCCGCCGTAGGAGCCAAGGGCGCTTCTTATCGCGGCGGCCACATCCTCCGGACGTGTGACAAATGGCGGTATGTAAATCACGATCAGGGCATCCAGGTTTGGATCGTCAAGCATAACATTGATAGCTTGTTCATATGCAGCAGCCGGGGCGGAAGCTATCATGTCTACCGGATTCGATATCGCGGCCTCGGCCGGCAGAAAATCCTGCAGCTTTCTTTTTGTATGGTCCGACAGTGCGGGCACTGTAAGCCCCCACCCTATGCAGGCGTCTGCGGCAAGCACACCCGGCCCTCCGGCGTTTGTAAGGATGCCTACGCCCGGCCCTTTTGGAAGCGGCTGTTCGGAAAGGAATTTTGCCACATTGAACATTTCCTCTATCGTGTCCACCCGGATTATGCCAGTCTGCCTGAACATCGCCTCAACGGCCACTTCGGCAGCGGCCAGCGCGCCGGTGTGTGAGACGGCAGCCTTTGCGCCCGCTTCGGACTTGCCTCCCTTTACTGCGATAACGGGTTTTTTGTGCGACACCCTCCGCGCTATGCGGCTGAACTTGCGCGGGTTGCCGAAGGACTCCAGGTAGAGAATAACCATGGCGGTGTCCTCGTCGTCTTCCCAAAACTCCAGGAGGTCGTTGCTGGATATGTCCACACGGTTTCCGATGCTGACGAAACTGGATATGCCAAGTGACATATTCCTTGAATACTCCAGAAGCGCAAGCCCAAGGGCGCCGCTTTGCGAGCATATGCCCATCCTGCCGGAAACAGGGCTTACGGGCGAGAACGTGGCGTTAAGGTTCACCTTGGGGCTGGCGTTAAGTATACCAAGGCAGTTGGGGCCTATTACCCTCATGCCGTAGGCAAGCGCCTTTTCGATAAGCATTTTTTCGCGCTCTTTTCCCGCGGGTCCGGCCTCGCCAAACCCCGCCGATATTATCACAAGCCCCCATATGCCCTTCCTGCCGCACTCGTCCGCCACATCAAGCACAGCTGCTGCGGGTACGGCGATTATCGCCAGATCCACGTCCCCCGGCACATCAAGTACGGATGGATACGCAAGCACGCCTCCTATGGAGACGGCCCTGGGGTTTACGGGGAATATGGTGCCGGTAAACGAACCTCTTATAAGGTTACTGAATATCGCCCCGCCCACGCTACCGGGGTCCCGCGATGCGCCTATCACGGCCACGCTGAGGGGATACAGCATCTTTTTCACGCCGGCGGAGCGGGCTATGTGCTCACGATGTTCCTGCCGCTTGGAAAACTCCTCCTGCTCCCTCAGATCGATTGATATGTGGAACGCGCCCTCCTCTATCCGTTTTGCAACCCTGAAACCGCTCTCGTCAAAAACCTCTATCATCCGCGTGTTCTCCGGAAGAACGCGGGCCACAAAGCGGCGTATCCTGTATCTGGCGGCGGCCTGGGCAAGCTGCTCCAGAAGCGCAGTGCCGATGCCCATTATCTGGATATTGTCCTCTACAACAAAGGCCACCTCGGCCGTCTCGCCGTCTGGAAGCAGAAACCACCTGCCCACGGCAACAATGCGCTCTTCCCTGGCCTCGCCTGTGGTGGCCACGAAGGCATAGGTGTCCGGCGGATGTATGTCCGTGAAATAGGAAAGCTCGGCCTGGCTTATGAAACTTTTGGAATAGCCGAACCGCAGGTACCTGCTCCATGGTGAGAGACGGTAAAAAAGTTCCTCAAGCCTTTTTCTGTCCTCCGGCGTAATGGGCCTTATCCGGAGGCTCTGTCCTGTTTTTAATATAACGTCTATGGCGGGTTCGGACGGCGCTGCCATAAAAAAAGTCCTCCATTAAAGTTTACATTGAAAATCCTTTAATTCAAGTTCAATTGCTGGTACAAATATATGAACTGCCAGGTTGCAAAAAAGGCGTTCAATAAAAATATTAAAATGGGGAGGGTAATGAAACCCTTATAAACAGCGCGCTCCAGGCCCGGTAGTTTTTTTCTGAAATACCGGATGGCTTATTCTACGCGCCCCCAGCCTAATGCATCTCGCTTGAGGTGTTTGCAACATCTGCGGGGCCATATATCTTTATTGGGCCGAACCAGGATGTGGACTTGCCTTTGGCGTTGTTGGAGTTGTCCATAATGGCGATTGCAGCCATGTGTGGCGGGTTCTTTCCAAATGCAGCCCTGTAATCTTCCAGAATATTAACCTTCTCCTTCCGCCACTGGTTCAGAAGGCTTCGACCTGCCTCAAGCACAATGTCCTTGGAGTATTTCCAGGCAGGGCTTGTGAATATCCTTCCCTTGTGCGGGTGATTGGCCCAAAGATAGCAAAGATTGCTTCCGGGCGGATAAGTTCCATATATCTTTTTTGCAAGCGAGTATTTAAGTCTGGTGAAAAATCCGGCCTTTTTGGGATTGTACTTGAACAGGATATACAGCCTGGCGGGGGAATCGTTAGTTGAATTGTATGTGAGATTTCCGTTGGGGTATATATTACCCGCCATCCATTTCCACTTCACAATCGGGTACTTGTAAACATCAAACTCTTTTTTATACACAAGGGCCGATGCAGAGCAGTCGCTTTGAGCCTTTACGCATTGCACGCCGTCTTTAACGTCCAAACCATACCGCGTTTCCTTGTTTTGCTTGAAGATGTTGTAAGGCATCCAGTTATCGAGGGTGTGGAAGTCCTCGGACATGAATACGTTTGTATTATTTGCCGGGCTTGCTGCTTTAACAGGCTGGGCGCCTGCTGCGGAACAAAGCACTATGAGAAGCGCAATCATCAGGCCGCAGCTCATGTGGACTATCCGTCTCATATCGTTAGCCTGTTTTCTATTATAAGACTTTTTGCGCCAGCATATGTTTTATACCTTGGATTTTATCTCTTCCCCGCCGGTTTCCAAAAGTATCTCGTTCAAATGATTCCTGCTCCGTGTCTCTACAACAAACTCCACAGACGTATGGTAAATCCGGCTTCCGGGCCTGTATCTCTCATGGTGGATATCCAGTATATTGGCCTTCCTGCTGGCCAGCAGACTGGTCATCTGGTTCAGTGCGCCGGGGACGTCTTCGATCTCAATCCGGAATGTGCCTATCCTCCCCTGGGCCATAAGCCCCAGCCGCACAATCCTGTCCAGCACTGTAAAATCCACGTTCCCGCCGGACAACACAAGCACGCTGCGCTTGCCTTTAAACAGCTCCGGCTGCTTCAGGACAAGCGCAAGCGGGGTTGCCCCCGCGCCCTCTACAACCAGTTTTTTGCGCTCCATAAGAAGAAACATGGCATTTGCAATGAGTTCGTCGTCCACGGAAAAAATCTCATCTATGTTCTCAAGCAGCACAGGCAGGGTTTTTTCACCTACGTTTGCCACCGCAATACCGTCGGCAAGCGTGCGGGAAGTTATCGCGCTTGGGACAACATTTTTTTTATTAAACGAAAGCAGCGCTGAACGCGCCGCCTGGGATTGCACGCCCATCACCTTCGCTTCCGGGAAATACGATTTTTTTATGGCCAGGCTTATCCCCGCGGCAAGCCCTCCGCCGCCCACCGGCACTATAATCAGATCGGGTTTTTTATTCATTTGCCGCATCTGCGAGGATATCTCCGCGGCGACGGTGCCCTGCCCCGCCATGACGTCCTCGTCATCATACGGGTGGATGAAAAACCAGCCCTCCTGGTTTTGGGCATACTCAAGCGCCTGGACAAGCCCTTCACCGCGCAAAACCACCTCAGCGCCATATGCCCTCACGGCTTCTTCCTTTGCGGCCGATACGGTCTCCGGCATTACGATTAGGGCCCGGGCCCCAAGCCTGCCTGCGGCACAGGCCACGCCCTGCGCGTGATTGCCCATGGAAGCGGTTATCACCTTTTTGGCGCCGGTTAAAAGTATTTTATTGTAGGCTCCTCTTATCTTGAATGAGCCGGTATCCTGAAGGTCCTCGCATTTAAGATATACCTCGCCACCGGTTAAACGGCTCAGGTAATTTGAAAAAACAAGCGGGGTTTGCTGCACGTAAGGTTTTATGCTTTGGACGGCTTTTTCTATGTCCTTAAAGAGCATGCTGGAGAGATTATAGCACCATCTTTACTATGTGTCCCCGTATATTGCAGTTTATCTAAAAAGACTAAGATTTGGCGGAGGTTCAGATTTGTATGATTACATTTGCCAGAGAGAAGGCCCATTCATTCATAGAGCGGCTCCCTTCGGCTGCCTGATGCCCACTTCCGGTTTTTTTGAGTGTACATTAATTTTTCAGCTTGCCTGACCAGTTCATCAATGGAGCAATCGGAGTCCGGCTCACAGCTTGAAACGCCGAAACTCATCGACAGGTTACGGCCTGGTGTTTTCTTATTATGGTCTTCAATATTGCTTTCCAAACGTCTTGTGATTTTTTCAACTTCGTCAACTGAGCTGCCAAATGGAAAGACAACGAACTCGTCGCCGGCAATTCTGGCAATTACGTCTGATTCCCTGCAAGTTATTTTAAGGATATTGGCGGCAGCAATCAATGCCCGGTCGCCCGCGTCATGGCCAAACGAATCATTGATCCTTTTAAGGCCGTCCAGGTCGGCAAAAAGCAGAAATGCCTTTTGCCCGTTGCGCCTGTACAACTTTAATAGTTGCTCGGAGGAGACGGTGAAGCCCCGTCTGTTATAAAGGCCCGTGAGTTCGTCCGTAAAGGACAACCTCCGCAGTTCCTCTTCAATCTTCTTTCGCTCCGTAAGATCTCTGGAGACGATGGCGGCCATCGTTTCCCCAGTCCTGTCTCTTATGGGGCTGATTATCTGTACAAAATACCTGCCGTCCCTTTTGCTTTTATATTCATGCCGGACGGGCTCACCTGTCTTAAACACCTTATCCACGTCATTGATAAAGCCATTTGTTTCTTCGGGATTGTGGAACTCGCAATAGGAGTGGCCGATGTATTCACGAACAGAAAGGCCCATCCGCATTGCATGCCTTTTGTTCATAAATACATATTTATAATCCCTGTCCACCACGTATATTGAGTCGTCCATGCCTTCGACCAGGGAGCGGTATTTCTTCTCGCTTTCCTGGAGCGCCTCTTCCGCCTTTTTTTGCGGGGTTATATCCCGAAGGACCAGATGGAAAAAATTCTGGCCGCGTATGTTTACCATCTGGCTGGTGACATAAACATGTTTTGTGGCACCGCTTTTGGTCCTAAACATGGTTTCAAACCCGTTCTTGTCTGCAGCGGGCTTGCCGTACAGCAATGGCTGATATTCTCCGGCGGGCCCGAAAAGACCGGTTTCGGAGATATAATTTCCGGCAAGCTCTTCCCTTGTGTATTCCGTTTGAGAAAGGGCTGCCTCGTTACAGTGGACTACTTTGCCTTCCGTATTTAAGATTATAATGCCATCAGGCGACTGCTCGAACAGGAAGCGATAAAGGCTGTTGGCATCCTGGACTTCATGTGAGGCATAGCCATCCTCTTTGGAGGACGCACTCTCCTTAGTCAGGGGCCGGAAGAGCGCATGGATTTTATCCGTGGCCGCCTGTTCCTGAAGCAAAATGTTTTGTCCTCCCCACGGGGGGCTTTTTTCGACAATTCCATATAAATTACCGGCCGGGGCAACACCCCTGCGCTCAAGGGAAATTTCAGTTTGAAAAAGAGGAGAACCCGTTCTCCGGTTGAGGGCCACAAGCGCTTTTACGATCTCCCAACGCACCCGGCCCTCCTGCGCCATATGTGTTAATTCCTCAAGGGCAGAGCGGTTGTCAAAAGAGGCGGAACGATATGGCCTCGGTGAAAGCAGGGCGTCATATATATCACAGACGGCCGTGATCTCGATTAGAAGATCATTTGGCACTGCGCCCCTGGGATATCCCGAGCCGTCCCGTTTTTCATGATGGTCCCTGGCCAGAACGCAGGCCAGATTTATCGTATTGCCCAAATAATAGCTCAACAGTACGTATCCAGCTGCGCTATGACTCTCAAACATGCCTCTTTCTTCGGGTGTCAGCGGCGTGCTTTTCTTTAGCACATTCAGAGGAATGCTAGCCAAGCCAATATCATGCATGGGCCCTGCCGAAGCAAGTCTTATCAGGTCTTTGTAATCGGATGTGATTTCCCTGGCCACCAGCATGGAGAGAGCAAAAACCATAAGGCAGTGCCTGTAAGAGTAGAAATCGTTGCCCCGGAAGAAATTCAAGGCCTCCAATAAAGGGATTGCAAGTTGGGTCCCTCTCATGGATTCCAGAACTACATCCACACTTTCCCGCTCTTTGAAGATAGTATCATAGGGAGGGGTGCATGCAAGTTCGGCTATATCCTTCCTGATGCTTCCGTAATCTGTCAAAAAAGCCGTCTGAAAGGCCCGTTTTCTTGATGAGATGAGGTCTTTCATCAAGGGGGCGGAAAGCTCAGTGCCCGCATGCAGCAATAAACTGCCGTCCAAGGCCCTGACATCGTGCCTCAGCACCAGGTCAGGCTGCATAGACTGAAAGAAGGAATATTCTTTACTGGCCATTCCTGCTCACTATCGACGTTTCGGGACTACCCGCATTCCGCGATTCCGAAAAATTTACCACCTGTCTTTTTTGCGATAGCAGAGGGGCGGACATTTTAGCCGAGGCCCTCCACCTCGCCAATTTTGCAGGATAAAAAACCGGGCTCCTCATCAATTGTAAGGACAGCCGGTTTACCTATTATCATCAATAGCGCCTGCGCATGTCTACCCCACCTTGAGCGAGGTTATGTCCCTGGAGATAACGGCGACCGCCATTTTCCCTTCTTTATACCTTATTGGGCTCAGAATCTGTATAAACTGCCTGCCGTCTCTCTTGCTTGTATATTCATGACGCGAAGGCTCTCCGGTTTCAAATACCCTTTTGGCATCCCGGATAAAACCAGTGGTCTCTTCAGGAGTGTGGAATTCACTATAGGAGCGCCCCGCGTATGCATTTTCCGAAAGGCCCATCCGCATTGCCTGCCTTTTGTTCATGAATACATATTTGTAGTCTCTGTCCACAACGTATATCGAGTCGCCCATGCTTTCGACCAGGCAGCGGTATTTCGCCTCGCTTTCAAGCAGCGCTTCTTCTCCTTCCTTTTGCCTTGTAATGTCGCGGAAGACCATATGGAAAAAGACATGTCCGGACAGGTTTATTGCCTGGCTGGTGATATATATGTTCCTGGCGGCGCCGTTTTTGGTAAGGCATACGGTTTCAAATCCGCCGCTTCCTGCCGCCAAAAAATCATTGATCGCGGCCTGAACGCCTCCTTCGCCTATGAATGGAAATATCCTGGAGATATGGATCCCTGCAAACTCTTCCTCTGTATATCCTGTCTGGCAATGCGCGGCACCGTTGAAGTGGACCACTTCCCCTTCTGCATTTAAAAGCATAATGCCGTCAGGCGACTGCTCAAACAGTATGCGGTAATAGGGCAGCCGGCGTCCTTGAAAGATATACCAGCCGTCTATGGGAAAAACCTTGTCCTCCTGTCCGGCCAGGACAGAGGGGTTTTCTTCCATTGCCCGGTCCAGCGGCGAAATACTCCGTGCTTTGCCCTGGTGGCCGTTTTCGAGTATGCCGTACAGATTGTTGGCCGGGGGCTCGCCTCTGTAATCGAGTGACACGTCGGCCTGACCATGAGGCGCGCTCCTCCTGCGGTTAAGGGCTACGAACACCTTTACGATCTCCCAGCGTACCCTGCCCTCCTGGGCCATTTTTGTTATTTCTTCAAGGGCCGACCGGTTATCAAATGGGGCGGTCCGGTATGGCCTTGGAGACAGCAGAGCGTCATACATGTCGCAAACAGAGGTAATCTCGGATAGAATATCCGTCAGTTTTGAGCCTCTGGGATATCCCGACCCGTCCCGTTTTTCATGATGGTCCCTGGCCAGAACGCAAGCCGGATTTATCGTGTTGCCCAGATAATAGCTTAACAGTACATATCCGGCCGCGCTGTGACTCTGGCACAGGCTCTTTTCCTTAGATGTAAGGGGCGTGCTTTTTTTAAGCACGTGCAGCGGAACGCATGCCATGCCTATGTCATGCACGGGGCCCACCATGGAAAATCTGGCGAAATTTTTGTAATCTGGCACCAACTCTCTGGCCACCAGCATGGAGAGGGCGAAAACCATGAGGCAATGCCGGTAAGAGTAGAAATCGTTAGTACGGAAGTAATCCAATGCCTCCAAAAGGGGGACTGCAAGTTGGGTGCATTCCATTTCACGGAGAACTTCGTCAATGACCTCAGCTTCCTTGAAGATCGTATCATATGGAGGCGTGCACATCAGATCGGCAATATCATTCCTGATCGTGCCATGTTTCAGTAAAAAAGCCGTCCGGAAAGCGCGCTTTCTCGATGAGATCAGTCCTTTCATAACGCCAGTTGAAAGGACGGAGCCCGCAGGTAGCAATAAGCTCCCGTCCAAGGCCATGACATCATGTTCCAGAACCAGGTCAGGGGGTTGATTGTATGCAGATTGATTCTTTGTGCCAATCATTTTAAAACGCCTCGCTGCTCCCTCTGAACATACGAAACCAGCTAAAAACAATTGGCTTTTGCAGCCTGCCTTTAACGGGTTGTGTCATTTCCCTCAACATTTTCCCCACCGCTATGCCGGATTACGCCTTGAAAACGCGCGCTTCTTCCGGCTAACACATCGATTTTAAAATTAAATCTTCCCGCATCCCTATAATCCGCCCCCAAAACACCCCCCCAGAACTAAAAAAGGCC
>JAJYLE010000150.1 GCA_021788025.1 Nitrospirota bacterium | reverse complement strand
ATGATTTTATCGCCTCCCCTCTATCTTGCGCGACTATGGTGAGCGCCGAGCCCCCGAGGCTTAAAGCGATGAAGGGCAGTTTTTCGGTAAAGGCGGCCCTGAAAGATTTGAAGGAAAAAATCCTGCCCAGGGGAAACCAGTCCAGGATGAGCAGGACAAGCGGGAGGCTTACCGCCATGGGCTTGCTCATGAGGGCAAGGGCAAAAAAAGCCAGGGCAAGGAGGTATGGGAGAGGGCCGGGGTGAGGGATGATTGCGTATTTTATGTAGGCAAGAATACTCAGCAGGAAAAACAGGGCGCATAGCAGGTCCTTTCTCTCCGAAGCCCATGCCACTGATTCCACATGCAGCGGATGGAGGCCAAAGATCAGGCCCGTCACCACCCCGGCGATGAGTTTCCCATTACCCTCTAAAAAAGCGACGTCACGCTCGCCCTTCGCTTTTTCCCAGGCCTCCATAAGTCTTATCGCAAGGATTACAACAATAAAGGCGTTGGCCGAGTGCAGTAGGATGCCGGTCAGGTGATGTCCCATCGGGTTCAGGCCCCATACAGCGTAATCCATGGCATGGGATATCCATGTGAGCGGGTGCCAGTTACTAAAATAGAAACCGGAAAAGGCCCACTTCAAAAATGATACGTTTAATGAATGGATATGGGGATTATCATAAATGTACCTGCCATCGTCCCAGTCGATAAACCCGTTTTTCAGGGTGCGCAGGTAAACCAGGAAGGTTGCCGCCGCAACCATCCCCGACAGCCTGTATCCGGTGTGTCCTCTTTGCCCTTTCATGGCACGGTTAAAATGAATCACCTCGCAGCAAGCTGCAGGTATCTGCTTTAAAACCCATTTTCCCGCAAAGCCCTGCAGGCGTTTTCTTCTCCCATGCCGCAGGCCTTCCTGAAATCCGGGGCGGCGAGCCCTCCGCAGCCTGACGTCAGGTAAACTTTTCCCCGGTTGTAATACGCCTGGGCGTCATCGGGGTTTAAAAGGATGGCTTTGTTGAAATCGGTCAGCGCCATGGCAAATCGCTGCCTCATGGCAAATATAATCCCCCTGTTGTTGTATGAGTCCGCATACGACGGGTTTAAGGCTATCGTCTTGTCATCCTCCGCAAGAGCAAGGTCAAGCCGGCCCGTTTTCATCAGGACTTTGCCTAAATTATAATGGGCCCTGAAAGCAGCCGGGTCCAGGGAGATCGCCTCATTGAAGTCGGCCGTGGCCCGTTCGAGCTGCCCCATTTCTTCAAAGACGATCCCGCGGTTATTATAAGGCTCGGGGACCTTGCCCGGCTCCTTTTCTATGACGTAATCCCAGAAGACGAGGCTGTTTTTCCAGACCCCGATCTGCCAGAAGGTCAAATAAGACATCGAGAGCACGACGAGGAGGGCGGCTGATATGCCTGCGATTCTCAGCCGGCGCTCCCATTTGAAAGAACCGGCCTTCTTCCAGGCCCATGCCGCGAATATTCCCGCCATCAAAAAAGGGCCAAGGCTTGGCAGGTAGGTGTACCTGTCCGCCATCGCTTGCCCTCCTACCTGGACAAGGCCCAGCACCGGCAAAAGCGTGATTATGTAAAAACCCCAGCAGGCGGGGAAAAACAAACAAAAACCATATTTTCGTTTTTTGTTTTTGGCCACCTTAAGACAGTAGAGGCAGAAGGCCGTTATTGCGCTAAGACAGGCAACCGGAAGGAGATATGCAGCGGACAAAAGAGCTGCGTCTTTCGGGTATGGATAATAAGGGACGAGGTCGATGGGAAGGACCATCTTCCAGAGATAAAGGACAAGGGCCCTGGCCGCCACCAGCGCGCGCACATTGAGCGGCGCAAATTTAAACGATTTGATCGCCCCTCCGGTATTTTGCGCCATTACGGCCAGCGCCGAGCCCCCGAGGCTTAAGGCGATGAATGGGAGTTTTTCAAAAAACGCGGCCCTGAAAGACTTGAAGGAAAAGATTCTGCCCAGGGGGAACCAGTCCAGGATGAGCAGGACGATCGGGAGGCTTACCGCCATGGGCTTGCTCATGAGGGCAAGGGCAAAAAAAGCCAGGGCAAGGAGGTATGGGAGAGGGCCGGGGTGAGGGATGCTTGCATATTTTATGTAGGCCATGATTGAAAGCAGGAAAAACAGGGCGCACAGCAGGTCCTTTCTCTCCGACGCCCAGGCAACCGATTCCACATGCAGCGGATGCAGGCCAAACAGCAGGCCCGCCGCCACCCCGGCGATGAGTTTGCCGTTTCCCTCTAAAAAAGCGCCGCCTCCCCCGCCTTCCGCTTCAAGGGCCTTTGTCTTTTCCCATGCCTCGATAAGCCTTATCGCAAGGACCGCCACAATAAAAGAATTGATCGAGTGGAGGACGATATTTGTCAGATGGTACCCCAGGGGGTCCAGCCCCCAGACGGCGTAATCCAGGGCATACGATATCATAGTGATCGGATGCCAATTGGAAAAATAAAACCCGGAAAAGGCCCATTTCAAAAAGGCCGCGTTTATTGCATGGATGCCGGGGTCGGCATAAATATACCTGTCATCATCCCAGTTGATAAAACCGTTTTGAAGGGCGGGCAGGTAAACCAGGAAGGCCGCCGCCGCGGACAGTCCCGCCAGGCAATATTCAAGGCGTCCCCCCAGTTTTTTCATAGTCATTTCAGTATAAACATTGCCGCCTTTTTTTTAAACATGTCAAAGAACTCTTTTTTTTAAAATCGGAATTGGTGAAATCACGCAAAACCTTTGGGGATTTCACTCTCTTGAAAATGTTTTTTCAGATGAAAACCTTATTTTTCAGCCACTTGTAAATTAGCAAGGTATAGGCATGTTAATTGCTATCATGAAGCCAAATGCCGGGATCTGGATGGCTGGAGGCCGGAAACAGGATGAATATAATGAAAGCGAAAACCGGAAAATTCAAGAAATTGAGGTATGCGTTATTCGGCGCAATCTTTTTTCCGGTTATTTTCTGCGGCCAGGCCCGCGCCTATGGGTTCACGGTTTACTACCTCTATAAACTTGCGAACTTTTCAGGCTTCATACCCTTCAGTTTCGGCACTCAACTCGCCCTGGACGATCAGACCGGAGAGGTCTACGTCATCAACGGCGGCGTGAGCATATTCAACACGCATGGCATGCAGACGTTCCGGTTTGGAGAGTCCGCTGGCCTTGGCAGTATCCAGGGCCTTGCCGTGGACAAGGACGGAAACATAATGACCCTCTCCTACGAGAGGGACGGGATGCGGTACTTCATAGGCTTTTGCAACTACAGGGGAGAACTCGAGCGCAAGATAGGAGTCACGGGTCTTCCGCCGGATTTTTCCGCATTCAAGCCCCAATCGATACTTCTCAAAGGAGGACGGCTCTACCTGGTCGACAAGGTGAATATGCTGGTTGCTCAAATTGACGCAAAGGGCGTCTGTCTTAAGACCTGGGACCTGTTCCGCATCATGGGCTGGGACAAGGTCAAGAACGATGACGGAAGCCTTCTGAAGCCCGGAGCGATAAGCGCCTTCGGCTTCACCATAGACGGAGAAGGCAACATGTACTTCACGGCGCCAACCTCCTTCAGGGCCTATAAGGTGACCCCGGACGGGAAAGCCTCCGGGTTTGGCCAGGGCGGAGACGGCCCCGGTAAATTCGGGGTAGTCTCCGGCATCGCGGTGGATTCAAAGGGCTATATCTACGTCTCCGACAGGCTCCGCTGCGTTGTCATGATCTTCGACAAAAACCTTGATTTCGTAAAGGAGTTCGGCTTCCGCAGCTACGGCCCGGGCGGCCTTATCGTGCCGGACGACATGGTGATAGGCAAGGACGGGACGCTTTACGTGTCCCAGGGGGGCGACCGGGGAGTGGATGTTTTCAGGATGGATTATGACTAGGCGGGCCTTTGCCGATAAAAGGGACCCGCGGTTAATGAAAGGGGGTGGTCGTAAAAGAAGAGAGTAAAGAAAAAGGGCTTGCCGGCCGTCTGGTTATTGAAGACCCGCGGCAAGTGGTCTCCCCGGAGACGGATGAAGTGAAAAATCCGGGGGGGATGGAACAAAGCGAAAAATCGGATCAGAGCTTTAGAATCATGAAAAACTAGAAAATCAGGGGGAATGTTAATGAAAGCAGCAAGAATAATGATAATCCTGATGGCAGCGGCCCTGCTGGTCTTCGGACTGTCGGGCGCGGCCTTCGCCTTCCATAACGGCGGCGTAGGCTTCTGCGAAGGCTGCCATACGATGCACAACTCGATAACCTCCGGCACGACGCCCGCTTATGCGCCCGATCAGCTGATCGGCGCGGGTACAGGCGGCTGGACCGGCGCGGCCGGAAATTCGTCGTATAACACGAACTCTGGCGCAAACGGCGGAGCAATGTCGATCAAGGCCGGCAACGGTGCGAACCAGTACCTCTTGAAGGGTTCGGACCCCAGTTCCACCTGTCTTAACTGCCACAAGGCCAACACCGGAACTCCCTCCTATTACCAGGAGATGAGCGACGTGTCGTCAGACGCCGGCTCGGTCCAGAACCCCGCGGGCGACTTCCAGTGGGTAGCCTCGAGCTACACCTACACGCTCGTGAACCCGGACAACTCAACGGCCACCGCGGTCTCCCAGGGTGAAAACCATGGCCACAAGGTCATAGCCCAGGACTTCAGCATGACCACCTCTAACTCCATACTCACGAATGCGCCGGGCAGCAGCCTTGGCTCCACGAATAAGCCTTATCCTGCCGCTAACCTGGCTTGCAACTCCTGCCACGACCCGCACGGCCATGCCACCCGCGGATACGGCGCAGGCAACGGGTCCGGCGGTCAGGCTGCCGGCCACACCGCGGTAATAATCAAGGCCAGCGGTTCCTACGGGCCGGTTGGCGGGATTGCCAACGCTAATCTTGGCCCATACAGGCTTCTTGCCGGGGCCGGCTACGATCCGGGCGGCTCCATTCAGTACGACTCTATGGATACGGAAGGCCTGGGCAGCTATTTAGGCTTCCCGGCCCAGACCACCGTCACCGGCAACAGCGCAGCGGTCGCGTACGGCGGACTCACCGGTTTTGCCTACGTCAACGGCGGCAGCGCTGTAAACGCGATTGCTCCCGGCTCGACGAAATGGGCGGAAAAGGATGACGAGGCTGGCACCCAGCAGCACAACGCATACGGCTCGGGCATGTCGGAGTTCTGCGCGAACTGCCACAACCTGCTGCTGAACACCGGCAACACGTCCGGAACTTCCTCTCACAAACACCCTGCGGGCAACGGAGCCGCCATGGACTTGGTCTATGTGAACTATAACGACTACTATGGCACCGGCTCGTTCGCGGCCTCCGCGCCTTACTGGGGCATTGTTCCCTTCGAGGCTGGCGCGCAGGATAGTATAGCCACACTGGCGAATTTTGCCAATGGCACCACCCCCGAAACGGCTGATCTTAACAGCCAGGTCATGTGCCTCACCTGTCACAGGGCGCACGCAACCGCGTTCGACCACGACACCAGGTGGGACACTTACGCCACGTTCATGTCCAACTCTTCGGTGGAGATGAGCAGCATGAAGGGCACAGCCCAGGAGTGGAGAGCCGTTTACAACTCCCAGGCTGCGCAGGGCAAAGGTACAGCGGGCGCGTACCAGAGGCAGCTTTGCAACAAGTGCCACGGGCAAGACTAGTTTCTTTGCTCGGTTAGCGCCGGAGATTTTTTGTACGGCGATTTTTTGGCAGGAAAGAGGGCCGGCTTATGCCGGCCCTCTTTTTTTATACGTGAAGGTTTTTTTTGTTTTAGCTGCTTTTGAGAAATCCGGTGAAGAGGTCTTTTTCTTTGCGGTCCGCCAAACATTTATTGACCCTGGATTGCCCAATACATATAATAAACAGTCCCGTATCCGGAATTTTTTTTGAGGAGGTCCCGGTTTTCCTGGTGAGGCGCACCATCGCTTTTTTTTGCCTGGCGCTCGTCCTTACGGCGGCCCTGACCGGCTGCCAGGTGAAACCCGAGCAATTGAGGCCCGCCCTTGCGAATGAGGGAGAGGTCTATGTCTATATGGAGCCTTTCCCCCGCGGGGCCGAAAGGTTGAGTTTTGACCTGGGGGGGATTTACGCGGTGGACGCAGACGGCGTCTCCATTCCGCTTGAGCTCCGGACGGCCCGGTTTACGGCAAGGAGAGCCGGCAGGCAGCGGCTTGCCGCAGGGGGGCTCCTTCCCCCCCGACGGTATGCCGGGCTTGCCTTGAAGGTGAAG
>JAJYLE010000149.1 GCA_021788025.1 Nitrospirota bacterium | reverse complement strand
TTCCGAT
Organism: Nitrospirota bacterium; assembly: GCA_021788025.1. Lineage (GTDB taxonomy): Bacteria > Nitrospirota > Thermodesulfovibrionia > Thermodesulfovibrionales > JdFR-88 > JAKAKS01. The sequence goes on along the minus strand of JAJYLE010000149.1, from coordinate 6,220 downwards.
CTGTTGAGGTACATGATTATCCCCTGCGCCTTAAGCGCGGGCTGGAGTTCCGCCACGGCTTTGTCCAGGGCCTTTGTTACTTGCAGGGTGTTTGCGCCGTACTGCGCATCTACTACTATCAGTATTCCGGGTTTGCCGTTTATCAGCGTTCCCCCCAGCTGCGGGGCTGGCGCTTCCGCAACATGTGCAACGTCACCTATCGTTACGTTTGCGCCTTCCTTGTGTACAAGGACTGTTCCGGCAATCTCCTGGGTAGTAAGCGCCTGCCCCTGGCTCCTGATGGTTATCCGCTGGTTTGCGCCATCTATGAAACCGGCCCCCTCAAGCGCGGTTGCTTTTTTGGCCGCCCGCATTACGTCCTCAAGTGACAGGTTGTATTTGATCAGGCGGCCTGGACGGACCTGTATCTGCAATTGCTTGTCCTGGCTGCCGAATATGGCCACCTTTGACACGCCGGGCGCCGCCAGAAGCCGGGGCCTTACCGTCCAGTCCGCCACGGTCCTTAGCTGCATAGGCGAGAGCTTCGGTGATGCAAGCCCGATTGCCAGCACGTTTCCGGTGGAGGACGTAAGCGGGGTCATCTCCGGGGTTATCCCTGATGGAAGCTGGCCGGTAAGCGTTGACAGCCGCTCCGCTATCTTCTGCCTTGCCAGATATACGTCCGTGCCGGTCTTGAATTTGATCTTGACAACCGATAATCCCTGGATGGATTTGGACGTGATGTCCGATATGCCGCCAACCCCGCTTACTGCGGATTCAACCGGGCGCGTAATTATCTGTTCGGCCTGGTCCGGGGAGAATCCGGGGGCCTCAGTGTGAATGGTGACCTCCGGCGGGGCAAACTCCGGGAACACATCATATCTTGCGCTTTTAAGTGTGTATACGCTGTAGCCAAGGAACAGCGCGGCCAGCGCTATGATTATGCCGCGACGGCGCAGGGCGAAACGGACTATAGCGCCAAGTATTCCGTGGCGCGCAGGGGGCTGTTTGCGGTAATCTTCCGTTTCAGGGGTCAATCGTCGTCCTCGTCTTCTCCGCCACCGCCTTTGGTTTTAGGCGTGCTCTCGGCTGACATCAGGGCCTGCGCCCCTTTAACGACTATCTGGTCCCCGGGGGAGAAGACGCCGGAGGCGAAGTATCCTTCATCAGCGGGCGTGGAGGTTGGAATTTCCACCCTGTTGAAACCCGTGGCGCTTTTTTTGACGTACACCCATGCCCTGTCCTGAAACCATACCACGGCGCAAGAGGGCACAAGGAAACCGCTTTGTGTGCCCCCCGCTGGCATTTGCGCGGTCACGTTCATGCCGGGCAGCAGGTTGCCTGAACGGGAAGGCGCAACGTAGATGAAACTTATTCCCTGTATGCTTGGGTTTGCGGTAGTTGCCCCGGAAACGAAATTTGCCGTTAGGGAGACCCCAGCCGGCGAGGTTATCTGGATCCTTTTGGGTGCTGTCTTGAATTTGGAGGTTGGCGGGATAGTAATCTGGATAAGCACATCTCTTGATCCAATGACGTTCTGGAGGGAAGCATTATAACCGGATATCCATCCGGAGATCACCGGTCCCCATTTGGTGCTTATGGTGTTCTTTGCAGTTATTAACGCCCCGCGCGCTCCGGCCACTTCCGCTTTGTCCGAGAAATATTTTGCTTCTGCCGCCTGGAGAGCGCGGTCTGAAACGTTCTTGTTGTTTGCGTTCAGGGATTTCAATCTTGCGTACTGCAGCCGGGATGCCATCAGCTGTGCCTCAAATTTTTGAAGCGAGGATTTTGCGGTGGCCAGATTATTATATGCACCGGCCAGCCCCGCAGGGGAAAGCACCTGTCCGTATGCCGGAGTCTGCTGCCGGTAAATATACATTTGGAGCGCCTCCGTTTCCATGCCGTCAACCTTTTGCGCATTCTCGTCCACTGTTACCGTATAGGCGGTTTGCGGCTGTGCCTGCTGGGTTTCCCCTTTTTCTTTTTCACTGGTGTCTTTTTTACCCTGGCAGGCTGCCAGGGTAATCAGGATTAACATAAGTACTATTGCGAGGATTTTTTTATTTGCTGATTTCATTTTCCACCCCGTTATCAAGAGGTTGTTGCACGGCATCCTCCAGTTTTCCAAATTCCGCCTGCGCCGAAACGAATGCCTCGAACTGGGCAAGCTGCGCACTGGCCAGTTCCATCTTTACCTGTTCAAGCTCCAGACTGCCTGTATCGCCGGAGGCGAACCTGTCTTTTGCCGCCCGCATACCGGTTTGCTCTCCGGATACTATGTTGCCGGCTGTCTTCAGAGTATCAAGTGACAAGGCATATGCCGCTTCTGCCCGGTCTATCTGCCCGGTAACGCCTGCCTGAAGGGCCAGAAAACTTGCCGCTGATTCCTTGCGGCGCGCCTTTGCTTCGGCTATCGGCCCCTGGTTCCGGTTGAATATGGGCAGCGAGATCGACAGGCCGAGCGTCCATTTATTGTCCCCCTGGTCCCATTCGTATCCGGGGCCAATGTGTATGTCGGGATACTGTTTGGCTATCTGAAGCTGCAATTCGGACTGGGCGGCCTCGTATTGCTGCAGGGCCGCCAGTATGTCCGCCCGTCCCGTAAGCGCTTTTTGCTTTATGCTTTTTAAATTGATAGGCAGCGGCAATTGCCGGAAGATATTGAAAGATATATTTATCCCGTTAAGTGCCTTTGCCGGAAGCCCAAGGGCCACGGCAAGTTCGCTTCGGGCCTGGGCTTTGTGCCTTTCATTATTGGCAAGCAGAAGGCGGATTTTATCCAGCGCAAGGCGGGATTGCGTTACCTCGAACTGTGATGATTCCCCTGAGGTAAGGCGGGCCTCAAACATGTTTACAATCTTCTGCTGGGATTCAAGCTGGCTATGCAGGTAATTTCCTCTGTTGGTGGCCGCGTAAAGATCCAGCAGGCTTTTCCTCAGCCCGCTTCCGATCTGCCATTCGGCTTCCGTAATATTCAGCCGGGCCGCTTCGGACAGGTTCTGGGCTCTCCGGATGCGGTATCCTCTTTTTCCGGCGGTCTGCACGGGTATGTCCAGCGAGAGGCCCCAGGTCCACGGTGATATACCACCCGGTATGCTTGAATGGTGCTGGCCAAGAACCGATACGCCGGGATTTGGTATCTCCCCTGCCGTGATAACGGCCGCGCTGGCAACGCCCCATTTGGCCCTTACCACGTCCAGCGCAGGATTGTAATACGCCGCCGCCATTTCCAGCATGTTAAAGTCCCATGTCTTTGGCGGCCACAGGGCTATTTTTTTATGAAGATTTGTTTCAAAGTATTTTTCAAGTTCCGGGCTGGCGAGAGTCCTTTGCTCGAAAGCCGAGGCCGATTGCAATGGAGAGACCGGCCTTGCATGAAACGCGGCACACCCGCTAAGTATCGCGAGCGGGAGGAAGATCAGTAATTTTTTCACCCCCGCATGCATCTAAGAAGGATAAACCAAAGGTGCGGCCTTGTCCAATTTGATTGACGCAAAGCGGCATTAATATAATATCCGGGCATTGCACGAACATTACACGCACATTACAGATTTGAAATTTTAGAGAATGTCCCATATTCAGAGCCCGGCTGAAGCGAGGTGAATTTTTTGTTTTTGGCCGGGTTTTTTGTCCTCAGGTATTCAGATTTTTTTAATGGACAACCCATTTTCGATCATTGTTTTGAGCTTTTCAAGATCGAACGGCTTGCTTATATATTGAGCGCCTGGTATGTCTTTCATCTTGTCTTTCAATTCGTGCTTCGGATAGCCGGTCATCAGTATTACTGGGATACCAAGCCGAGAATTGATCTGCTTCCCTGTTTCTATCCCGTCCATGTCCCCGCGGATTTTAACATCTATCAGCACTATTTCCGGCAGGTCAGAGATTGCTTTATTAATTGCCGCTTGCCCATCGGATACAGGCCCGCTTACCTCATATCCCCACATGCGGAGCAGGTCGCACAGGCTCATGGCGGTGACAACCTCGTCTTCTACAACAAGGATGCGTTTCATCATGCCTTTCCACTCGTAATTCCGGGAGTAAAGACCACTTCGAACCAGGCGCCTTTATTTGTACCAAGTTTTACATCGCCGTTTAGCTGCTTGGTGGCCAGGTTGTAAAACAATTTGAGCCCAAGGCTCTTTACTTGCCTGGGGTCTGTCCCTTCCGGAAGGCCGGTGCCGTTATCTGCAAACATGAGCCTTATCTTTCCGTTCTCTTCCCGCATGGATATACTTACCTCGCCAGGCGTTTCATCAGGGAACGCGTATTTAAGCGAATTGGTCATCAGTTCGTTTATGATGAGCCCGCACGGGATGGCAGTGTCTATATCAAAGCTGATGTCCTTCTCTATATCCAGCTTCAGTATTACATTCCCCTGCCGTTTATAGCTGGATATCAGGGCTTCCGCGAGGTCTTTTATGTATTCCCGCATGTTAATGCTGGAAAGGCCCCTGGTTTGATAAAGCCTCTCATGTACAAGCGACATGGCCTGGATCCTGTTCTGGGAATCCGTAAGCATCTGGACTGAGCGGGTATCGTTGATGTATCGTGCCTGCAAGCCGATAAAGCTGGACACAAGCTGCAAATTATTCTTGGTCCTGTGGTAAAGCTCCCGCAGGAGAGTATCTTTTTCCCTGAGGGATTCGGCGATCGCCTCGTTGGCCTTCTCCAGTTCGCTTGTCCGTTCCTTTACCTTGCGCCAAAGTTTTTCGTTCTCCCTTCTGGCTGAGTCAGCGGCCTCCCCAATCGAAAATCCGCACCAGCCGTATCAGTCCATAAGCAATGAACGCCCCATTGGTTGCGCGGGCCAGTTGGATTGGGATACCGGTTTTTTGCTGGAAAGCAGTGTAGTTTAAGACAGATGCCGGGAAGAAACCCGCCCGCGGAGTGATCAGGCCCGATAACAGGCCGTAAAACGCGAACCCCCCAGCCGTCAGTGTTGCGGCTCTCACCAAGGCGGGCTGGCCAGTGTTTTTTAGACCGGGCCTTTGGGACATGAACGCATACGCGGTCAAAAAACACCCGGGAATGCCCAGTATATACCGCGCAAAGACGTCGCCTTTGCCCCCGAACCTGCCCGCGCCTAAGTGGTCCGCAGCCAATATAACTACCCACGGTATTGCCAGGGACGCGGGCAACAGCCTGTACCAACCGCTTAACTGTTTGCATTTGACCACGCAATTAATCCCGAACTGAAGCAGGCAGGAATATGAAAAGGCCAGCGTAAACGCGTCAGCAAAGTTGATCGTATTTCTGGCGGGCTCTTCAAACCCTGAAAACATCTCGATAAGCTCATGCGTGCCGTGGGTAACAGCAAAGAGGGCAAGCAGCCAGAGGTTCTTAGCGAAGAAAAACTGGCTGTCCCTTTCGATGTGGACCAGTATGATTATGGATATGATAAAAAAGGGGAAAGCATACAGCAAATATGTTAGTAGCATTAGTCCTCTAAAAGAGCGTGATTTTTGCGCTGGAGACCCCGGGGAATTACTCCATTGCATACGGACTTATATAAGTTTAGATGTAAAAGCCCCGGTATACAATACGGCAATTTATGAAAGTCTTACGGCAGGTTTTATAAAATGCCTATTGACAATTTCAGGCCCTTTTATATCTTTTAACTAAGGCGTTTTCTCTGTATGAAGCAGTTAACCCAAGCTAAGACTAAAAACTTTTATGAAGATTGTCATTTTCGGACTTACAATAAGTTCTGCCTGGGGTAATGGACATGCCACACTGTGGCGAGGATTGTGCCGTTACCTGATAATGCGCGGACACAGGATAGTATTTCTGGAGAAGAACGCGCCTTACTATTCCGCCCACCGTGATTTTGAACGTATGCCGGGTCTTCAACTGCTTTTCTACAATGATTTTGCGGAAGAGACAAGGATGGGACGCGCACATACAGAAGACGCGGACGTGGCGATTGTCACTTCATATTGTCCGCAGGGCGCGGAAATCTCGGATGTGGTGCTTGCAAGCAGGGCGGGCCTGAAGATTTTTTACGATCTGGACACTCCTGTGACATTGGATACAATTACTAGGGGAGAGCCCGTGCCGTATATGCCAAATGGCGGGCTCGCAGGCTTTGATCTAGTGCTCAGTTATACCGGGGGACGGGCCCTTGATGAGCTTATGAAATTCGGAGCCAAGCAAGCTGTCCCGTTATATGGTAGTGTGGACCCCCTGGCCCATCTCCCGTTAAAGAAGGGCATACTGCGGGACCGTGCCTATTTGTCTT
>JAJYLE010000148.1 GCA_021788025.1 Nitrospirota bacterium | reverse complement strand
AAAGACATGGGCCTGCTCGGAATGCGGAAAGAAGGAAAAAAATTCATTTTCACCCCGGTCCCGGACCTCGCTGAAAAACTGGAAAGCTGAGTTCCGGCATTTCCTGAAAGACTGCTTTCGTGCCGGCCCGTTACTCTCCTGATTTAAATCATATTAAATGACAGGCAAGGGAGATATAATTTTTAAAAGGTTTTAATTGGAGGCGCAAAATGGTTCAGGAAGAGCTTCAGGATAAAATTTTCGAATTCGTGCTGGCTGCCAAAGGCAGAAAAGTATTGAAGGAAAAAGACGTAATAAAAGGGGTGTCGGCTGCAACCGGCGAAGCCCCGGAGTACGTGAAAAAATCCCTTCGGGCTTTGATCGATACCGGTTGCCTCATGTATTCAGATGCCGCGGCCACAACATCCATCGAGGTGCCCACTATGGAGTATCTTAAGGAAAAAGGGCTGGTTAAATAAGCTGCTTGGGAAGGCTGCGCTTGTTTATCCATTCCGGTTTGATATGCTCTGGATAAGGAATTCGGGTAAGAACTGAAAGGGGCGTTATGTCAAACCGGAAAACAGCCACCGTGAAGCCTGAGATTTATGTGCGCAAGCCCGAAAGCATTTATCAGGTGCGGGGAAAGATAGTGAACGGCACATTTCAGGGCCGCTGGCATTTCTCCTTTGGGGACTATTACGACCCGGTGAACACGCAATTTGGCACTCTGCGGGTCTTTAATGACGATACGCTTTCTCCGGGCGCAATCTGGCCGCTGCATCCTCATGACAATATCGAGGTAGTCACTTATTGCACCGAAGGGGAGTTCCGCCATGCGGACCAGCGCGGCAAAGGCGGGGTGCTTAAGAAGGGCTGGGTACAGCACACAACAGTTGGAAGAGGCATGATGCACTCGGAGCTAAATAACAGACCGGATATACCTTTGCGCTTTATCCAGATGTGGTTTATTCCTTCAGAAATGGACCTGCCACCCTCGGTGGAGCAGAAAGCCGTGGAGAGGGACGAAAGAACGGACAGGCTTTTCCCCCTTGTTTCAAATGAGCATGAAGGGGCGCTGCCCATCCGCTCCGGTGCGCAGGTATATTCCTGTTTTCTCCGGGGCGGCAGCAGTGTTGATTATTCCTTAAAAAAGGGCCGCGGATTATATCTATATGTTCTGGAGGGAGGCGGCGTTGAAATAAGTAACAATAAAGTAGAGGCCCTTGGGGCGGCCAGGGCCATGGGACCTATGGATATTCGAATCTCAACTTCTGCAGATGCCGAGTTGCTTCTTACAGATGTTTTGCTTAGTTGAAATCCGGTTTTGAAAGTGAATGAGCGGCCCCATCCGTAAAACTCCTGTTTCCCTTTCAGTCAATCAATGCATGAAAAAAGGCAATTTCACTAATTACCCGCGGCTATCCGTTTGGGCATAATCAAACGTAGAACCTCCCGCTGCATGTTTTTTTATCAAGCAAATTCCATGGGGCATTTTAAGGGCTGCGCAAATGTATGACTTTGGGCAACTTACCACAAAAGATGGGGCGCCACGTTTTAAAAACCTGGTCTTTACATCCGCCGGGGACAGCTCCAATATTCACAATTGGCTGATTGGCGACAGGAATTTCGACCTGTGGACAACCTATTATGGCGATAAGGACAACCGCCTTGAGGCGATATCTGACTTTTACAATCGCCGCAAAGGAGGGAAATTCCCGAACTTGCACTATGCTTACCGGCATTGGAAAGACATATTGGACAGTTACGAAGCAGTGATGATAATGGACGACGACATTATTATCGATGCCCGCGGGATCAGCCGCTTGTTTGAAATAAGAGAGCGGTTCGGGCTCTGGCTGCTTCAGCCTGCCTTCAGCCCACTGGGAAGAATTACTATCCCGATTACATGCGTGCGCCCGTTTACAATGCTCAGGTACACAAATTTTGTTGAGATGACCTGCCCGCTGATGTTAAAGAGCAAGCTGGATGAATTCATGGGCATATACGATCCGGCTTTGTCCAGGTTCGGCGTGGATTGGTGGATTATGGAAAAAATGCGTCCTGGGAAAACCGCCATTGTGGACGAGATCGTATGTATAAATCCTCATACCATGTCAAAAAAAGAAGGGGTCCGGGAATGCGCCAGGCTTCAGCCGGACTGTGTAGCGGCTGGGACCTGGAAAACAATAAAGAGAAGGCATAACATCAGGTCCGATGAAGAGGGCTATCGCACTTTAGGTCTTTTGGCAAAAGAAAAGATCAGCACTGGCGATGTAGCTGTGCTGGCGCTTTATCTTTTTTTCCTTTTAAAACGGCTTAGGGCGGGACTGGCTGGCTTCTTTGGCATGTTCAAAGCCAAATTTTTCACAAAAGCAGATGCTGTTTCCTAAAGCATCCTGTCTAAAATACCCTGAAGCTGGTCCAGCGAGTAATATTCTATTTCCATCTTGCCGCGTCCTGCCGCGCCATGCTTTATCCTAACCTTGGTCCCCAGGCTGGTTAACAGCTTGTCTTCAAGGTCCTTGATGTTAGGGTCAACTGCCTTTATCGCCTTCGCCTTATTCCGGCCAGTTCCCTGGGCAGCCGTCTCCTTAACCAGTCTTTCCAGCGCCCTTACTGAAAGGCCTTCTTTTATGGCGCGTGCGGCAAGGGAGTCTATTTCTGAGGGCCGCTCAACCGAAAGCAGAACCTTGGCGTGCCCAAGAGAGAGTTTTCCCTCGGCCACCAGCGCCTTCGTCTCTTCCGGCAGCTTTAAAATTCTCAGGTAATGGCCTATCGAGGCCCGGTCCATGGACAGCCTTTCCGCAAGCGCTTCCTGTGTAAGCCCGAACCCCTGAAGGTGCTCCAGCCCCCTGGCTATTTCCATGGGGTTTAAGTCCTCACGCTGGATATTTTCAACAAGGGCTGTCTCAAGCCTGTCCTGGTCGGCGGATTTTCTTATGATTACAGGCACTTTCTTAAGCCCGGCCATCCGGGCCGCGCGCAGCCTTCTTTCGCCGGCTATCAACTTGAAGGAGCCGTCCCCGTTCGGCGTTACAATCAGGGGTTGCAATATTCCCTTTGCCTTTATGGAGGCGGACAGCTCTTTTATGCCATTTTCCTCAAAGCGTTTCCTTGGCTGGTCGGCGGCAGCCGTTATCCGCTCCAGGTCCATTTCGTTGGACTCTGGCCCTGTGTTCTTTGGCAGTAACGCCTCAAGCCCTTTTCCAAGCGCGGGTTTCATCTGGTTGCCATAAACTCCTTTGCAAGCGCGAAATAACTCTGCGCACCACGGGAGCGCGCATCATAAACCATGGCGGGTTTTCCGTGGCTTGGGGCCTCGGCCAGGGCAATATTGCGGGGGATAACAGTTGAAAACACCTTCTGCCCAAAATGGCCCCTCAACTCCTGCTCCACCTGCCTGGTTAACGTATTGCGTTGATCATACATGGTAAGCAGCACACCCTCAAGCTCCAGCCCCGGATTAAAAGAGCCCCGCACAAGGGACAGCGTTTGCGACAGCATCCCGACACCCTCAAGCGAATAATACTCGCACTGCACTGGCACAAGCGCGGAATCCGCCGCGGTCAGGGCGTTTAATGTAAGGATTCCAAGCGAGGGGGGACAGTCCACAAATACATACCGGAACATTTCACGCACCCCGGCAAGGGCGTCTTTAAGCAGATTTTCACGGCCCGCCTTGTCGGCCAGTTCAATCTCGGCCCCAAGCAGGTCCAGTGTGGAAGAGCATACCCACAGGTGTTCCGTCTGTGTTTCGCGGATAACGTCTCCCATCCGGGCACGCCCGGCGTAAACATCATAAAGCCCCGGCGGCTCCTTGGTACATCCCACCCCGCTTGTGGAATTGCCCTGCGGGTCAGAGTCTATCAGCAGGATGTCAACACCGGCAAGCGCAAGGGATGCCGAAAGGTTAATGGCGGTGGTGGTCTTACCCACACCGCCTTTCTGGTTTACTATGGCAACTACCTTCCCCACGCCGGATTATCTTATCATAAATACTATTGTTTTAGCCCGGCAGGCGTGACCTGCCAGCTTTATTTAGTAGTGCGCTTTCTGATAAAATGGCGCATGAAAAAAGTACTTATAGTCGACGATCTGGAGACGTTCGTGAGGGAAGAGGCTGGAATCCTGAACCGGGCAAATCTTCAGGTGTTTACAGCCCGTTCCGCGCGTGAGGCGATTGAGGTGCATGGCCGCGAAATGGTAGACCTTATTCTTGCAGACCTGAACATGCCGGAGATGAACGGGGACGAGATGGTAAAAATAATCCGGACCGACCCCAAGCTTAAAAATGTCTCTATCCTGATGGTGACCAGCCTTAAAAAGTCCGATATGCAGCGCTGTGCAGACTGCGGGGCAAACGACTACATCACAAGGCCCGTGGAACCCAGAAAGCTTGTGGAAAAGATCAGCACACTCCTTGAAATCCCTCAGAGGAAAAGTCTCCGTGTGCTTGTGAAGGTAACGGTAAGGGGAAAATTCGACACGGCCCCGTTCTTCGGCTCCACACAGAACGTAAGCAGCTCAGGCCTTCTGCTGGAGACCGACAAAACCCTGGCCAAGGGCGATGTTATCTCATGCTCCTTCTTTTTGCCGGATTCCGAAAGGGTCAACTGCGAAGGAGAGGTAGCCCGGTGCATTCTTGACCATAAAATGAACGAATACGGCATAAGGTTTTTCAATTTAGCGCCGGAGGCAAAACAGTCCATCGAGAAGTTTGTGGCCAAATCCAATCGCCCCGCATGAAATTGTGCCACGTGGCACAATAATTCAAAACGCCTGTTTTTTAAAGATAAATTTAACAAAGCCTTCCAATTGATTGTATTTTTAGATATTTAACGCGCCAGACGCGATCTGCCTTAATTGACTTCCTGCCACTGCTCTGGTATTTTTTTACAGGCGATGGGGTTCGCCTTTAACCGCCTCGGCTGTTTCCGGTATTGCCGGGGCTGATGACTCCTGCTTCCATATATTTATATAACGGGGGCAGGTTTTTTTATGCCCCGGAAAGGCGGGTCTAATCCTTTGCAGCCGTTAACAAGAATACTTATGCTGGCCCTGATAGGCGCGGCAGGCACCGTTGCCCGGTACGCATTCGCCGGCCTCATACAGAAATTAAGCGGCGCCTCTTTCCCTTTCGGCACACTTGCGGTAAACATGGCCGGATGCCTTCTTTTCGGGATTGTCTGGTCTCTCTTTGAGGGTAAGATAATCTCGCCGGATACCCGGTTGCTAATCCTGGTGGGGTTCATGGGCGCCTTTACCACTTTTTCCACCTTTACCTTTGAAACAGGCCAGTTCCTGAGGGACGGCCAGATAGGGTTTGCAGCGCTGAATATTATCATTCAGAACACAGGCGGCCTGGCAGTCTTCTTTCTGGGGCTGTTTATCGGCAGGATATTAATTTTTAAGGGAGGGCACTTATGAAACTTCCATATGAATCTGAACTTTTAAGGATATTTATAGGCGAGGCAGACAGGGTTGCCGGCAGGCCACTTTACGAATTGATAGTTGAGGAGGCCCGCAAAAGGGAGATGGCCGGGGCAACGGTAATCAAGGGCGTTATGGGCTTCGGCGCAAAAAGCAGGATACACACCGCAAAGATACTGCGGCTGTCCGAGGATCTGCCGGTGATAGTGGAGATAGTGGACAAACCGGAGAAGATAACCGCCTTTGTTGAGCAGTGGCTGGATTCCCACATAGAAGAGGGTATGATAACCCTGGAAAAGGCCCGCGTGATAGCTTACCGGTACGAAAGGAAGGGAAAAGACTAACTGCACTCAAAGGTTGTAATTACTGCCAGCAATACAACCTGAAAGTTTTTTCAACGGGGCAGGGTTTTTTCGATCCGGCGGTCAGGGACAAGCCAAATGAACGCGACCAGCACATATAACCCAAAAGCGATTCCCGAGTCCGCGAAGGCAATCGGGATTGCCGCGGTGTAAATAATAATTGATATCTTGCCTTTAAAGCTGGGCGAAACATTAATCCTTTCTTCATAATATCAATTTGTCAGCTATTTCCATTTCATTAAAGTTACTTTAGAAGGCTCTTTAGGCTATCTTGTGGACAAAAGGGATTTCTTTTTAGCGGCCTTTCGGGTTGATTTTGACGAAACGGGCAATGCGGCAGCGGTTAGTGAGCGCAGTTGGCCGCGCGTGCGTACGTCTGCAAGCGCCTTGCTGGAAACAGCTCCGGCGCGAGTAATGCCGAAAGGCTTGTATAACGTGAGACGCGGCCCTAACAGAGTCG
>JAJYLE010000147.1 GCA_021788025.1 Nitrospirota bacterium | reverse complement strand
CGCTTTCGCTGGGCATCGAAACCCTTGGCGGCATCTTCACAAAGATAATAGAGAGGAACACCACCATTCCCACAAGGAAAAGCCAGATATTTTCAACGGCCTCCGACAGCCAGCCCGCGGTCACAATAAGGGTGTTCCAGGGCGAAAGGGAAATGGCCTCGGACAACAAGCTGCTGGGCGTGTTCGAGCTGGTCGGCATACCGCCAGCCCCCAGGGGCGTCCCGCAGATAGAGGTAACATTTGACATAGACGCAAACGGCATCCTGCACGTGTCCGCCAAGGACTTGGGTACCGGCAAGGAGCAGTCCATAAAGATAACGGCCTCCAGCGGGCTTTCCGAGGCCGAGATAAAGAACATGACCCGCGACGCCGAGAGCCACTCTGATGAGGACAAGCGCAAGCGCGCCATGGCCGAGGCCAAGAACGAAGCGGACACGCTTGTCTACTCGGTTGAAAAGAGCCTGAAGGAGTTTGGAGACAAGCTCTCGGAATCCGACAAGCGCGAGGTTGAGGAAGCCCTGGAAGCCTGCAAGAAGGCCAAGGAAGAGGCAACTGACCCCGACGCGCTTAGGAAGCTTACGGAGAGGCTCACCCAGGCGTCCCACAAACTGGCCGAGCATGTCTACAGGAAAGCCGGCGCTGGCGCTCAGGCAGGGGCTGGCCCCGGAGCAGGCGCACAAACGGAACAGCAGAAACCCGGCGAGGAAAAGGTTATGGAGGCCGAGTTCGAGGAAGAAGACAAGAAGTAAAAGCGGCTTAAAATAATCCATAGGGGCGGATTGTTGTCCGCCCCTTTTCTTTCCGGCCAGTTTTGTTTTTTTGTGGATTGCGGGGCTTTGCCACCGCGCTAGCTATAATGGCAGACAGATGGTCTAATAAAGTCAACTTGAAATTTGCCAGGACCTGTCTCAAAATATATTCTGAAGCGGAAGAGAGATGAAATCGCGGGAGACAAGGAAGAAATGGGAAATAGCCCCGGAAAGCATAGCTGCGTTGAGGACGATTTCACCTTGAGTGGCGCAGTGTGCCGTAACTTCAGCCTCTTGCACCCAGAAGCAATTTTAAGACAGGTTCTGAAATAATATAGGGATGAAAGATTACTACGAAACGCTAGGTGTATCAAAAGACGCCTCCCAGGAAGAGATAAAAAAGGCGTTCAGGCATCTTGCGCTCAAATACCATCCGGACAGGAACAACGGCGCAAAGGACTCCGAGGAGAAATTCAAGGAGATAAACGAGGCATATACGTGCCTCGGCGACGCCAGCAAGCGCGCCCAGTACGACGCCACCGGCACATGCAACCCGGGCGCCGGCATGGGCGGGTTCGATTTCCAGGGCGCCGGCTTTGGGGATGTATTTGAAAATATCTTCGACAGCTTCTTTGGCGGCGGCGCGTTTGGCGCGTCGGGTTTCGGCGGCCGCAGGGGCCCCAGGCCCGAAAGAGGGCACGACCTCCGCTACGATATAGAGCTGGATCTTGAAGAGGCCGCATCCGGTGTAAAGAGAACACTTAAAATTCCCAAAACCGCAAGCTGCTCCGAATGCTCAGGAACCGGTTCCAAAACCGGGCGCACAAACACCTGCCCCGATTGCCGCGGCACAGGCCAGGTCCGTTATCAGCAGGGCTTCTTCAGCGTAAGCCGCACGTGCTCCAAGTGCGGCGGCACGGGCCAGATAATCACTGAAAAATGCTCCAGGTGCTCTGGCGCAGGCAGGGTGAAAGTTGAGCGGGAGCTGACTATCACTATCCCAGCCGGAGTGGAGGACGGCATCAGGTTCAGGATAACCGGCGAGGGGGAACTGGGTACTCATAACGGCCCGCCTGGCGACCTGTACGTCGTCGCTTCGGTTAAAGAGCATGCAATGTTCAAGAGACACGGCGATGACATCCTTGTTGAGCATCAGTTTTCCGTAACCCAGGCCATCCTGGGTGCGGAGGTGGAAGTTAATACGCTATGGGGGCCTGAGAAGCTCCACATCCCCCCCGGCACCCAGCCCGGCCAGACGTTCAGGCTTAAGGGCATGGGTATGCCGCGCCTGCACAAAAAGACCAAGGGCGACCAAATAGTGGTGGCCAGGGTGGCTGTGCCCTCCAAACTCACGGTAAAACAGCGGGAACTTGTGGAGGAACTTGCCCGGGAGTCCGGCGAGACAATCCATAAGGGTGGCGTTATGGAAAAACTCCGCGACATCTTCGCCGCTGGCAGTTAATGCGCCTTTACTATCCAGATCTTTCACCTGACTGCCAAATAGAACTAACCGGAGAAGATTTTAATTACCTCAAGAACGTCCTGCGGGTGAATGCGGGAAACAGAATTTCCCTGTTCGACGGAAAGGGCAACTCCGCCCAGGCCGTGATAACCGGCGTATATTCAAACAGGATGACCGCCAGGACAGATGGCGTTTCCGCCTCCGTGCAAACGGAATCCCCGTTAAAAACAGCCCTGCTGCAAGGAATGCTCAAGGGGCAGAAGATGGATATTGTAATCCAGAAGGCAGTGGAACTGGGCGTGTCTGAGATAATCCCGGTGATTACAATCCGCGCCGAGGTGCGCGAGACCAGGAAAATTGAACGCTGGAAGAAGATCGCCCAGGAGGCCGCACGACAGTGCGGCAGAACTGTTACGCCGGAGATATCCGAACCGTCCGCGCTAAAGGATTGCATAAAGAATTTTTCATCCGGCGTAATCTTCTGGGAAGGCGGCGGCAAAAGCCTGAATAAGGCGGGCATTAAAAGAGATAACACCAAATTAGCCGTTGCCATCGGGCCCGAAGGCGGCTTTACTGAAGATGAGGTTTCGCTTGCAAAGGAATCAGGGTTTTGCGTCTGCTCGCTTGGCCCGCGCATTTTGCGGGCGGAAACAGCAGCCATCGCGGCCCTTGCGCTTGTGCAGTATCAGTTTGGGGATTTGGGGTAAGCGGCCAACATTACGACAAATGCTTCTTCAGGTACTCCCCAGTATAGGAGGACTTGCTCTTTAAGAGTTTCCCCGGCGGGCCCTGGAAGACAATCTTTCCGCCATCCTTGCCGCCCTCCGGGCCAAGGTCTATAACCCAGTCCGCTGCGGCGGTCACATCCAGATTGTGCTCTATAACTATTACCGTATTGCCGCCTTCCACCAGTTTTCTAAGCATCAGAAGCAGCGCGGCCACATCCCTGTAGTGCAGCCCCACCGTGGGCTCGTCCAGAAAATAGACGAAGCCGGTCTTGGGGGCAAGCCCAAGCTCCGCGCAAATCTTCAGCCTCTGCGCCTCTCCGCCGGAAAGAGTGGTTGCCGGCTGGCCAAGCCTCAGGTACCCAAGCCCAATGTCTATCATCTGTTGCAGCCTGGCCGTTATCTGGTGCTCCCCGGCAAAAAAAGCGAGGGCGTCTTCAACCGTCATCGCAAGCACGTCGTTTATGTCCCTGCCCTTGTAATGCACGCCAAGCGCCTCATGCCCGTACCGCCTGCCGTTGCACGCCTCGCATTTGATATAAAGGTCCTCGAAGAAGTACATCTCAAGCTTCTGGTAGCCCTCGCCGCTGCATGCCGGGCACCTGCCGCCCGGCACATTGAACGAAAAGAAGCCCGGCCCGAAGCCATGCGCCCTGGCCTCCGGCTGGGCAGCATATATCTTTCTGATGGAGTCGAATATCTTCAAGTACGTAACCGGATTGGAGCGCGGCGACCTTCCTATCGGGCTTTGGTCTATAAGGCGCACGCCCCTTATCTTCTCCACGCCTTCCAAAGCGCCAAACGGAAGCGGGTCCTCAGGCTCCAGCCTCAGATGCCTTGCCAGGGCACGGTACAGTGTCTCCACCACAAGGCTGCTCTTGCCGGAGCCGGACACCCCCGAAACAACCGTAAGCATGCCAAGCGGGAACTTCACATTCAGGTTGTCAAGGTTGTTCCCTTTTGCGCCGCGCACCCCTATCCAGCTTTCAGCCTCGCCGCCTTTGGGGTCCGCCAGCACCGGCTTGCGCGGGGCCGTTATTTTGGGAAGCTGTATCCGGTCTTTCCCAACGACATATCTTGACGTTACAGTGTCGGCCTTTAAAAAATCCTTCTTCGGCCCGGAGAATACCACGCCGCCGCCCAGGTAGCCGCCGCCCGGCCCAAGTTCAACAATCCAGTCCCCGCTTTCGATTATGCTCTTGTCATGCTCCACTATTAAAAGCGTGTTGCCAAGCCCGGAGAGTTCGCGCATTATCTGGGCAATTCTATCGGTGTCCCTCGCGTGAAGCCCCACGGTAGGCTCGTCCAGCACATACAAAGTTCCCGTAAGCCGTGATGCAAGCTGGTTTGAAAGGTTCACCCTTTGGTACTCGCCGCCGGATAGTGTTCTGGACTCACGATTCATGCTCAGGTAACCCAGCCCCACCCTGTCTAAAAAGCCAAGCTTCATCCCTATCTGCCGCAAAGGTTCCCTGGCGGTCTGCGCCTTTTCGCCTGAAAGAGGCAGAGCGCCAAAAAACCCGATCAGGCCGCTTACCGGCATGGCGGTGAGCGCGGCGATATCACGCCCGTTCAGTTTGTATGCCAGCGCTTCCGGCCGAAGCCGTTTTCCCCCGCATTCCGGGCACACCTCGCCCTTTCTGTAACGTGACAGGAAAACACGGACGTGGAGCTTGTACCTTTTGCCCTCCAGTTCCTCGAAGAAGTCATTTATCCCATAAAAGCCCTTGCCTTTAAAAATCAGCTCCTTCTGGGCCTTCGAGAGTTCCCTCCATGGCTTATTCACCGGGAAGTCCGTGCCCTTCAGCGCCTTTAGCATCTGCCTGGCCCACCACTTGTAGGCAGGCTTTTGCCACGGCTCTATCGCGCCCTCGGAAAGCGACAGGTATGGGTCCGGCACTATCAGCCCCTCGGAATACTTGAGCACATTGCCAAACCCCTTGCACGCCGGGCACGCCCCTATCGGGTGATTGAAAGAAAAGAGTATCGGCGCGGGCTCCGGCATCTCGAAGCCGCAAGTATCGCAGATATTGCCTGAGGAGAATACCAGCTCCGGGGGGGCCAGGCCCTCAGAGGCCGCTTCCTGGCTGGCTGCCAGTTTTACCTTCATCCGCCCATGGCCAAACTTGAACGCGCCCTCCACAGAATCCGCAAAGCGCGGCTCGTCCCTTATAACAAGCCTGTCCAGCACCACATCGTAAGGCGGCGCAGGGACTTTTTTGGCTTGGATGAAAAATGGGTCCTCAAGGTCCAACGCCTCACCGTTCAGCATGATCCTGTGGAAACCTTTACTCTTGAGTTCCGCGATAGGCTCGTGGCTTGTAAATATTATGAACGCGCGCCCGCCCGGATACGTTTCAAGCAGGTGCTTTACAATCTCCGAGGGGGCCCATTTTTTAATCTCCGTGCCGCAAGTGGGGCAGTACGGCACGGCCGTTTTCGAATAAAGCAGCCGCAGGTAATCATAAACCTCCGTTGCCGTGCCCACCGTGGAACGGGAGCCCCTTACGGTATTTCTCTGCTCCAGGGCTATGGCCGGACGGATGTTTGTTATGGTGTCCACGGCAGGGCGGTCCAGTTTTTCAAGGAACAGCCGCGCATATGTGGAAAGCGATTCTATAAACCTCCATTGCCCCTCGGCAAAGACGGTATCGAACGCCAGGGAGGACTTGCCGGAACCAGACACCCCGGTTATCACTATCATCTTATCGTGCGGGAGAGCCAGGTCTATGTTTTTAAGGTTGTTCTGCCTGGCCCCTTTTATTACAAGCTCATCGAAAGACATCATTATATTTTAACATTAGGGCTCTGTTAGATTTCCTGCGGGCAGGCCGGTGTGCAGCTACTCTTGCTCTTTATTTGCGGCGTTCGCAGATATGCCTGAATTAAAATTTTGTGAAGCTGATTCTTCCATAATCCCACCCTTCCCCACCTTAAACACCCGCCCCCGCCAGCGCACCTTGTTGCCCGCAAAGCTGGCCGCCCATACAAAAAAGCCGGCAATATCCCTGATAGGCAAAAAAATCAGCCACTTGAGCCAGGATTTTTTTCTTATGAATTTGCCATACACTGAAAAAGCGGCCCCATACCTCAACACAAATATTGCCGCAAACAGGGCCGCGGACAAAGGACCGCGGGCGGCTAGGAGATAAGCCAGACCGTAAGTAAGCGCATGGGTGACCCCGTAGCCCAGATAGCCCTTTGGCCTTGAAGTTCTGTAAGTCCTGGCCCATCTCAGCTGCCTGGAAAGGTAATCGCCCACTCCCTCCCTGCCAGGCACAAGGTCCATTATGTAGCTGGAAAGCCTTACGCTGCGCCCCGTATCGAAGAGTCTTTTGCCCAACTGGTAATCGTCGGCCAGATAATGCGCAACGGGCCCCCATCCGCCGGCCTCATCCAGCGCGCCCCTGGAAAAAAGCATCGAGGCCCCGAA
>JAJYLE010000146.1 GCA_021788025.1 Nitrospirota bacterium | reverse complement strand
TTGTGGGGCCGCACTCCGCCTGGGGATATCTGGGTATTGTGCCGCTTGCGACCGGGCTTACCGGCTGGTGCCCGCCTTATTCACTGCTGGGCATCAACACCTGCAAGAGCTGCAAATAGTGCGGCAGTTCCATGGAGCGGCAGTGCGGCAGTAATTTAGCCAGCTCTGGATTTTGATTTTTCTGCCGCGCTGCCGTACCGCCGCTCTATCGCACGGTTTTTTTAGTCAGGTCCTCGAAGGCCGTTATAGCCGCTATCGTGCCCTGGGCTACGGCCACGGTAATCTGCTTCTCGCTGCCGGTTATATCTCCGGCAGCATATACCCCCGGCATCGAGGTCCTCATCCTGTCGTCCACTTTTATATAGCCTTCCAGCGTAAGGTCGATGCCTATCTCTTTTGCAAGCGCGCTTTGCGGGGCATAGCCTACGGCTATGAAGACGCCATCCATCTTCATGTCGCGCCTGTTCTGGCCGTTTATATCTTCCACCCGCACTTTATCGAGTTTCTTTTCGCCGATGAATTCCACAACCTTTGTTTCCCATAACACAGGGAGGTTCCTTTGAAAGAGTACCTGCTTGAGCCTGTCTTCCGCCCGTACATCCTTGCTGCGGTGGACCAATGTTACCCTTGCCCCTATGCCGTCCAGGTAAAGCGCGTCGGTTACGGCGGTATTGCCACCGCCTATTACCATAACGTTTTTGCTGTCCTTGAACAGATAACCGTCGCACGTGGCGCAGTAGCTTATCCCGCGCCCGGCCAGCCTGTCTTCGCCTGGCACGCCCAGTTTTCTGTAACTTGCGCCAGTGCCGATTATGACGGCGCGGGCATGATAGATTCCGTCGGACGCGATAATCTCCAGCTTTCCGTTATTGCCTTCCGCCCGGATATCGTTTACCGCCACCCCCTGCTTTATCCTGGCGTACTGGGCGGCCTGGCGGAGCATCTGGTCCACAAGAGTTTTCCCCGCAATCTGCTGAAAGCCCGGATAGTTCTCCACTACCGGGGTGATAGAGACCTGCCCGCCCACATTGGCTTTTTCAAGCACAAGACTCCTCATACCGCTTCGCCCGGCATAGACGGCGGCGGACAGCCCGGCAGGCCCGGCTCCAATTATTATTACGTCAAAGTCCCGGTTCTCTTTTTCGGACGGGGGCTGTTCCGCCTGAATTGGGCCGGCAAACGCGGCGGGCTCCCCGGCCAGAAGCGAACTTATGAAATCGTGTTCCGGCTCCAGGCCGGAGGCTGTCAGTTCGCCGTTTATGTACGTTTTGGGGACGGACATGGCCGCGTGCTCTTCGGCCAGATCCAGGTTTTCATAAATCTCAACAATCTCCGCAGAGACAACGTCCGGCCGGGCGATGGCGGCGGAGATGGCGTATATGGCCTCCTGCGGGCAATAAGGGCACGTGGGGCTCACAAAGACCATTACGTCCCTGTGCACGCTCAGCTTTTTAATCCTGTTCCTGGATTCCTGCTCCAGGAAGTCCCGCCCGGAGCCGGCCATCAGGATGGCGGCTATGAATGAGCGGCCCTCCTCGCCAAGCGGCGCGCCGGTGTAGCGGATATTGTATTTATCCGGTGAGATAAGGAGCGAAGGCGACCGGGCTACTTTAAACCTTGCGGAATCCGCATCCCCGATCTGGTGATAGAAGGCCTTTATCCGCTTTTCTATCCGGGCCACACCCTGCACCAGGTTTATAAGCACGTCATTGAACTGATCGTTGTGGCCTTTTTTGGTAAATACGTGCAGAGTGACCTCGCCCTTGAGCTCCTTGGCGAAGGTCTCCAGCAGTGTCTTTTCGACTTCCGGCGTAATTATGTCTTCAGGCATATTTTTCACTTTATACTATAATAAAAAACGGACCATTTGAAGACTGGACAAAAGAGTTCCATTCCATGAGTGATTTCAAACTTGCAACAAACTTCAGCCCCCGTGGCGACCAGCCCCAGGCGATTGAAAAACTGGCCAGCGGCATAGTTAAAGGCAGGAAGAGCCAGGTGCTTCTTGGTGTGACCGGCTCCGGCAAAACTTTTACTACTGCAAACGTTATTGCCAACACCGGCAGGCCCGCCTTGGTAATAGCGCACAACAAGACCCTTGCGGCCCAGCTTTACGGCGAGTTCAAGGAGCTCTTCCCCGAAAACGCGGTGGAATACTTTGTGAGCTATTACGATTACTACCAGCCCGAAGCGTACCTGCCCGCCTCGGACACTTACATAGAGAAGGACTCCGCCATAAACGACGATATAGACCGCCTGCGCCATTCCGCAACCCGCGCGGTGCTTATGAGGAAGGACGTTATCGTTGTGGCCTCGGTCTCCTGCATATACGGCATCGGCCGCCCCGAAGACTACATGGAGATGCACCTGATACTTGAAAACGGAATGCACATGCGCCGCAACGATCTGCTAAAGAGACTTGTTGAGATGCAGTACGCAAGGGCCGAAGCTGAATTCAAGCGGGGCACTTTCCGCGTGCGCGGGGACATGGTGGAGATATTCCCCTCGTTTTCGCTGGACAAGGCTCTGCGGTTGGAGTTCTTCGGTGATGACGTGGATGCGCTTTGGGAATTCGATCCGCTTACCGGCGCGCGAACAAGGAAGTTTGAACAGTTCGCGCTATTCCCCAACAGCCACTGGATAACCCCCAGGGACAGGATGCAGCCCGCTATCATCCGGATAGAGGACGAGCTCAGGGAGCGCATCCAATATTTCCGCAACCAGGGCAAGGTGATGGAGGCGCAAAGGATAGAGCAAAGGACGCTCTTTGATCTGGAGATGCTCAGGGAATTCGGTTTTTGCCATGGAATTGAAAATTATTCCCGCCACCTTTCGGGCAGGGCCGCCGGGGAGGCGCCCTATACGCTGATAGATTATTTCCCCGATGACTTCCTGATAGTAATAGACGAGTCCCACGCCACCGTGCCCCAGATAGGCGGCATGTACGAGGGCGACAGGTCCAGGAAGCAGACGCTGATCGATTTCGGCTTCAGGCTGCCTTCGGCCCTTGATAACAGGCCGCTTAAATTTACCGAATTCGAACAGAGGGAAAACCAGGTGATATATATCTCCGCAACGCCCGCGCCATATGAACTGAAAAAATCCGGCAGGGCGATAGTGGAGCAGATAGTTAGGCCCACCGGGCTTCTGGACCCCGCCATAGAGCTTAGGCCGGCTGGCGGCCAGGTGGACGATCTGCTTGGCGAGATACGAAAGAGGGTTGTTAAAGGTGAGCGCGTGCTGATCACAACGCTTACCAAGAAGATGGCCGAGGACCTTACGGATTTTTACACGGACCTCAGGATAAAGGCCAAGTATCTGCATTCGGATATAGACACGCTGGAGAGGATAGAAATTTTGCGTGATCTTAGGCTTGGGCATTTTGACGTGTTGATAGGCGTAAACCTCCTCCGCGAGGGGCTGGACCTGCCGGAGGTCTCACTTGTGGCGATAATGGACGCGGACAAGGAGGGTTTCCTGCGTTCTGAGCGCTCCCTTATCCAGACTGCCGGCAGGGCGGCAAGGAACATAAACGGCACTGTGATATTCTATGCGGACCGCGTAACCGGCTCCATGCGGAAGGCCATGGACGAGACTGCCAGAAGAAGGCGCATACAGGAAGAGTTCAACAAACGAAACGGTATAACCCCGGAGACTGTGAAATCCAATATCAAGGACATCCTTGGCAGCATCTACGAGCGGGACTACTTCACCGTGCAGGAGGAAGCCGGCTCGGAGTACGTGAAATTGAACGAGGCGTCCCTTGAATCGCTGGAAAAGGAGATGAAGGAGGCCGCAGCCAATCTTGAATTCGAGAAGGCGGCGGCCATCCGGGACCGTATTAAGGAACTCCGCTCAAAGATGCTGGAGCTTGGGATAAAGAATTGACCCGGCCTTACGGGCGCAGCAGCGCCTTGATGGCGCGGCGCTCGTCCATTGCGCGGTAGCCCTCCGCAACCTTATCAAGTGGCAAGGTTAGATCGAATACCTTGCCGGGGTTTATCTTTCCGTTCCATACCAGTTTGATCAGATCTGGAAGATAACGGCGCACCGGGGCCGGGCCGCCATGCAGGTGAGCGTGGGTGAAGAATAACTCCTCGCCCTTTAGCTGGACGCCGTGCGGGACCCCTACATAGCCGGCGTATCCGCCGGGGCGGGTGGAACGGATCGCCTGCATCATGGCCTCCTGCGTGCCTACGCACTCAAGCACGGAGTCCGCGCCTATGCCCCCGGTTAGTTCCATAATCCTGGCCACTCCCTCATCGCCGCGCTCGGTTACTATGTCGGTTGCTCCAAATTCGCGGGCCAGCTTCTGGCGCGTCTCGTGGCGGCTAATCGCGATTATCCGCCCGGCCCCCATCTGCCTGGCGGAGAGCACACCCAGCAGGCCTACAGCGCCATCGCCCACAACCACAACCGCCTTGCCTGGTTTCACACTGGCCGCATCCGCGGCAAACCACCCGGTGCCCATAACATCGGAGAGTGTCAGCAGACTTGGGACCATACCGTCCGGCGGGACCTCCGGGGTGGACACAAGAGTTCCGTCCGCCAGCGGCACGCGCAGCAGAGGCGCCTGGGCCCCGGCAACAAGCTCCCGGTGCTGACAGGATGACTGATAGCCGGCCTGGCAATGTGGGCAGGTGTTGTCGGAGGCGAAGAAGGAACCGATGACGAACTGGCCGGGTTTCACTGATTTGACAGCGCTTCCAACTTCCTCTACAATGCCGCAGTACTCGTGCCCCATAGGAACGGGCTGGGTAACCGGGCTGATGCCGCGATATGGCCACAGGTCTGACCCGCACACGCAGGCTGCCGCTATTTTTATTGTGGCATCCGTTGGCTTGATGATCCGGGGCGCTTCGCGCTCCTCGAAGCGCACGTCCCGCGGCCCGTATAGAACAGTTCCTTTCATGCTTTGTCTCCTTAATTATTCTTGCTGGTCGATTACCCTTTTTAAATGATTAAACCCCGATGCCGCGGTGGGCCAGCCGGCGTAAAATGCAATATGCGTAACCGCGGCCACAAGCTCTTCCCTGGTGAGGCCGTTTTCGAAAGCTTTTTTAAGATGGAATTCAACCTGCTCTATGCGGTTCAGCGCAACCAAGCATGTGACTGTAATCAGGCTCTTGTCGCGCTGCGATAGTTCCGGACGTTTCCAGATATCACCGAATAGAAGCTCCTGTGTAAGCTTCGCAAATTCCGGGGCTACGGCCTTCAGTTCGTCCATAGTTTTTTGTTCAGCAGTAACTGCCATGGGTCTCTCCTTTTTGTTTGATTTCAAGCGCTCTACTGCTGATTAAATTGTACCGCTGAAATTATTAAGGCGGACAGACTGGACTTTTTGAATGAATGGCCCTGGAATAAACTGTTATTATCAGCAAATTTCAGGGCATGCCGTGTAAGACGTATGACTAGCCGGTTAAAGTCCGGCCGTGGGAGTTCGGTAGTTCACCCACGTAGCTTGAGGGAGGTGTAAAGGGCAACCTAAAACACTAAGTTTCCTGACAAAGGTTCCAAAAGGGAACTGAGCAAACCTGCGGGTCGCAGCGAAAGCGAACCCGGATGTAGCCTCGAAATGTGAAGATGGAGTTGCCGACCCTGTCCTGAATTGGGGAAGGCCGAAGCATCTATCCTGACAATAACTGCCATAACCGGTAGATGGACTCCCGGGGTGACAGGGACGACACGCAGGGGAAGCCATATGACAATGAACACGGGAGACCCGTATCGGTGCCTCAGGAGGCAAACCGGCGGATATAAGGAGACGAAATTCCGCTGGGCCGGTGCGGGAGTCGGAGTTGCCCATAGTACCGTTAACATCTCAAAGACAGCAAAACTTTGAGAGAGGGAAGGGGCAATGCTTTTATCACGTTTTCGAAGGAGGGAAGGAAAGGAGATTGCGAAATGCTTAAAACTCCGGAAAACATCCGGGAACTCCAGAGGAAACTATACCGGAAGGCCAAGCAGGAAAAGGAGTTCCGGTTCTATCTTCTCTATGACAAGGTGTGCAGGCTGGATATCCTGACCCATGCCTATAACCTTGTTAAAGCGAACAAGGGAGCGCCGGGTGTAGATGGCGAAACCTTTGAACGCATAGAGGAGAAAGAAGGGGCGGTCAAGGCATATCTCGAAGCAATCGCCGGGGAACTGAAACGGAAGGAATATAAGCCTCAGCCTGTACGAAGGGTTTATATACCGAAGGCAAGCGGGGGCAAACGTCCGCTAGGAATCCCGGTGATTAAAGACAGAGTTGTGCAGATGGCAGTGAAAATAGTAATCGAGCCCATATTCGAAGCCGATTTTCAGGAAAACTCTTACGGGTTCAGGCCAGAAGCGGCGAAATTACCCCACCCTGCGGTGTCCCTTTGTCATTCCCCTTGTACTCCTTCTTCCCGTCCT
>JAJYLE010000145.1 GCA_021788025.1 Nitrospirota bacterium | reverse complement strand
CGGAAGAAAGGGGGCAGGGGCGCTTAAATAAGATTAAGCGCCTGTTATCTCGGCAACCTCCGATGCGCCGCCCTCAAGCTCGCGGACCTGCTCGTCATCCATGCGAAGCAGCATGGCCTGGAACTCCCCCACATGGGTCTTTTCCTCCCTGGCCACGCTAAGCATCACCTTGCGGATGTCTTCGTTGCTGGTTGCCAGCGCTATCTGCTCATAGAAGTTAACGGCGTCCAGTTCGGCCATTATTGCCAGCCTTAAAAACTCCTTGTCAACATTCGCTTTTGCCTCAAGAAGCGTCTTTAAATCCAGCGGGTTCAATGAAAACATAAATAAAGCCCTCCTGTTTATTTTGATATGCAAGACAATTAGATTTTCGACTGGGAAAGCCCCCGGTGTCAAGCTTTCGGCCATATGCGCGGGAATTTAGGGTATACTTATATACTGGCCCGCTGATTTCTGTTAAAAAGACAATCAAGGAGAACCCTTTTTCATGTATACAAGTTTTAATGAGTTTGGCATTTCGGACAAGGTGCTGATAGCGCTTTCGGAGATGGGGTTTGAAGCCCCCACCCCCATACAGCAGGCCGCAATGCCGCAGGCGCTGAAAGGCAAGGACATTATCGGCCAGGCGCAGACCGGAACAGGCAAAACGGCGGCCTTCGGGATACCGTTGCTTGAAAAACGTCCCGAAATGAAGGGCAAATATCCCTATGCCATCGTCCTTACGCCCACGCGCGAACTGGCGGTGCAGGTATGCGAGGAGTTGAACAAGCTTGGGGCGCGCACCGGCGTTTACACCCTGCCCGTGTACGGCGGGCAGTCCATAGAGTTACAGATAAAAAGCCTGAAAAGAGGGGTGGACATAGTTGTGGGCACGCCGGGGCGGCTTCTGGACCACCTGCAAAGGAAATCCCTTGTCCTTAAAGGCATAACATCCGTGGTAATCGACGAGGCCGACGAGATGCTTAATATGGGATTTATCGAGGACGTCAAGAAAATCCTTGGAGAAATCCCCGCTGAGCGGCAAACCATGCTGTTTTCCGCCACCATGCCAAAAGAGATTTTAAACATAGCCAAAAACTACATGGGAAAACCCGTGCACGTCAAGGTGGACGCCGGGGAGATGGTGGCCGCCAAGATAAAGCAGGTGTTTTACGAGGTGCGCGAGGAAGACAAGGTGAATGCGCTTACCCGCCTTATGGATGTTGAAGGGCCTGCCCTTACGCTTGTATTTTGCCATACCAAAAAAGAGGTTGACGAGGTGTCGGGCAAGCTTCAGCAGATGGGGTATCCGGCTGGCGCCATCCACGGGGATTTTACCCAGAACCACAGAAACGAGATGATGCGCAAATTCAAAAATGGGGACATAGACGTGCTGGTGGCAACCGATGTGGCCGCCAGGGGGCTGGATATTCCCGATGTTTCACACGTCATAAACTTCAGCATACCGCAGTATCCGGAGGCCTATATTCACCGCATAGGCAGAACGGGCAGGGCGGGCAAATCCGGCATAGCCATAACGCTGGTTACGCCCCGGCAATACGGCCAGCTCCGGTTGATCGAGCGCTCCGCCAAGACGCGCATAACCAAGGAAAAGCTGCCCACGCAGGCTGAAGTGAAAAAGGCCCGGGAAAACGATCTTGCCGAAAGCATCGGGGAAGTTATAACCGGAGGCAGGCACGCGGCGTTTTATCAAATGGCCAATGCTCTCATAGAGAAACATTCAGCGGAAGATGTTGCGGCTGCGGCTGTGTATATGATGCTTGGCGGCGAAAAGATTGAGGAGATAGAGGAGGTAAGGGGTGGGGGCTACGAAGGCGGCAAAAAGGATGTTACGCGCCTCTTCATGACAGTAGGCCGCAAGGACAAGATAAGGGTGGAAGACATCGTGAGGTCCATTGCGGCGGAAGCCAACATCCCCGCCCGCAAGGTGGGCAATATCTCCATCTACGATACCTTCAGCTTTGTGGAGGTGCCTGCGGACCTGGCCGACAGGGTGATACATGCGGTAAACGACAGCATTGTTAAAGGGAGAAAGGTGAAGGTAAGCCACGCGAAGAGCAAGAGATAGCGTCCGGCGGCATCACCAGAGCCGGTAATAAATACTGCAAGCCTCCCTGGGATGCAAGGTCTTTTGGCAAGGCCTGACACCATGGCCCTTTTTTACCAAAGGAAGCGGCAGCCCCATCGCAAAAAATCCTGGCTTTTGTTTGTTGCCCTGGCCAACACCATCCTGTATACTTTTTTTAAAAACCGGCGCAACAAAAAAAGGGGCGTAAAGAACATCATGAAAAAATTAATCGCTTTTTCGTGTCTCCTGGCCATGCTTGCGTCTCCGGCCCTGGCCCGCGCCGCGTCGTCCGCGGCGGATTTCCCAGGGCCTGTTTATGTACCCCTCCAGGCCGCAAATGCGGTGGAGGTTTTTCCGCAGAAACGCATGTTTCACAATTTGACGTCCGCCCATTACGCAGGCGTCAGCCCGAATGGCAAGATGCTGATCGCAGGCAGCTTCACGACCGGCAACGTGTTTCTGGTGAACACGAAGTCCGGGCAAATCCTGGCAACTTTCAAAATAGGGAAGACCGTCCAGGGCGTTGTCTTCACTCCTGATGGCCGCCTGGCAATGGCTGTGGAGCCCAACAAGGGCACCGTCACCGTGATCGATGTCAAAAAAAGAAAGGTGATCAAAACAGTCCCGGTCGGAAACATTCCGCACAACATCGGGTTCTCACCTGACGGCCATTTGGCCTATGTCACCCTGCAAGGGGGCACCGGTGTTGCGGTAGTAGATATGAAGACCCTGCGGAAGCTAAGGGAGATCCCCGCCCCTGGTTTGACCGGGCCGCACAATCTGGATTTTTCCAGTGATGGCTCCGTGATGTGGGTGCGCGATATCGTGGGACACGTCGCGGCAATTGACCTTAAAACAGGCAAGGAGCTCGCATTGATCCCAGTTGGCCGCGGACATGCCGGGATCGATGTTGCGCCGGGCGGAAAATATGTCCTTACCGGCGCCATAGCCGATGATATTGTGGACGTAATAGACCCAAAAGCATTCAAAGTAATAAAAAGCATTGTGGTAGGGAAGGGACCACACGGAGTGCGCTCCAGCCGCGATGGCCGCTGGGCATATACGGATGTAACGGGAAGCAGCGAGCTTGTGGTGATAGATCTGAAGACGCTCAAGATCGCACGGAAAATACCGACCGCCGGAGGCAACCCGTTCTGGGTGGCCATATCTGGCCATCCCTGACCTCTGGCCGCCAGATGAACAAGCGCAAAAAGGACCGTTCGGAAAAAGAAAAACCATTTCATCTGGGCAGGCCGGGCTGGCCCTCCATGCTCCCGGCCTTTACTTTTGTCCTCGCGGTGTTCCTGCTTGCGGGCGCAAGCGCCCGCGCGGCGGATTTTACCGTGGCGCTCACTGACCGGCTGACCTTCGCGCCCCGCACCGTTACCATGCACACCGGGGATGTGGTGGTTTGGAAGAACACATCGTCTGCAGTCCACACCGTAACCTGCGACCCCGGACTTGCCGCTTCCCCGGGTGACGCCTCATTGCCGCCGGGAGCAAAGCCGTTTAATTCTGGATTCCTCAGGTCGGGCGCGGTTTACCGGCATCGATTCACCGTGCCGGGCACTTATCATTACTTCTGCCTGCTGCACGAGTCCTCCGGCATGACGGGGACCATCGTTGTCAAATGATCTTTAATTGACGCAGCCGGGTTAGCGGAGCGTAACCCGGCACTTCCTGAAAAATTATAAGGGGCATCTAATACCGGAAGGCCCCCCTCAAAAACCATGACATAAACTTCATGACATATGTCATATAGACTACGTCATGTTTTATCATGTTATGATGGCTTTGTAATGGGGCGGAACCCACCCCGGCTTTCAGCTACCCCAAGAGGTGATTTATCACCCCGTCCGGCGGCCACCTTGCAGAGCCGGGTCGTCCCGGCCCTCCAGTGAGGGGATTCCCCCGGTGTTCTTTGAAAAGAAACGAAAATGGCGGGATTGTTCGCCTTGGCGGTTCTATGCACGCGATGGCGGGCATTTCCTCACAGCCGATGTATACCGGGCCTGCAGCCGTATGGCAACCTTAAAAAGAATGGGTTAAACAGGGCAAGATTGAACGGGTTGAACAGAAAATTGACAAAAAAGCTTTAAAAACAGCGGCTTGCAACTATTCATTTGAACATATAAAAAAAGGGCCTGTTTAAGAGGGCTAAATCTCTTTTTCGTAAATCCTGTAACGCCTGTAAGGGGTGCCGCCGCAGATTTCGGACAGCTTGATTACCGGAAGGTTGTCTTCCAGTATCCAGGAGAACTCCAGCTTCTTATACTTGTCCCCGGATTTTCTAATCCCCTCCACGCCTTTTTTCATCAGAAGGGATTCGATTCCCTTTCCTCTCCAGCCGTCTTTTACACCAAGAAGCATCAGCCGGAGGGCGTCTATCTTCCTGAACCTGTTTATGGCCTTTATGATCCTGATTGGGGTTAGTTTGGCCTTTAATTCAATCAGGGCCTGGTTCAAGTCCGGCACAAGCCCCAGAAACCCAACGGGCTCGCCATCCGGGGCCTCCACTATGGCGGTAAGCTCTTCCACCAGAACGCCTTTCAGTCTTTTGGCCATATCGTCCACTTCTTCCAGGGTGATCGGGAGAAACCCCCAGTTGTCCTTCCAGGCGGAGTTGTAGATCTCACGGAAGATGGCAAGCTCATCGCGCAGTTTTTTCAGGTTTATATTGCGCGTTTTGAACCCGCGTTTTTCCGCCATGGCGGCCACGCGGAACATCTTCTCCGGCGGGTGTACGCCTGCAATGAAGGCAAGCAGGTCTTTTGCCTTCTGCATCCCGCATTTTTCCATCAGGCTGTTGTAGTAGACGGGGTTATAGGGCATCATTATCATCGGCGCGCCAGGTTCACCGCCTTCCAGCAGGAACCCGCACTCCTCGTTGGTTGAGAAGTTCATAGGCCCGCGCATTAGCTGCATGCCGGCCTTTTTAAGCTCGAAGGCGGCAGTGTCCAGCAGTTTTTTTGCCGTGGCCTGATCGTTATCGCACTCGAAAAACCCGAAGAACCCGGCCCCGTCGGCGTGCGCGGCATTATGCCTTCTGTTTACTATCGAGGCGATCCGGCCGGTTATCCTTCCATCCTGCCGGGAAAGGAAATATTTTACCTCCGCGTCTTTAAAGAAAGGGTTTTTCTCCGGGAAGAACATTTTTTTCTGCTCGAAGATGGGCATGGGGCAGTAATTTGGGTCCGCCTGGTAAAGCCCCAGGGGGAACTTTATAAATGAAAGGACTTCCTTTGGCGACCTTGCCTCTGAAACTGCAACTGAGGCCACTATACAAGCCCCAGCGCCTTGCCTACCTTGTCAAAGGCCTGAAGCACTGCGTCCAGATGCTCGTCCGTGTGGGTGGCCATATAGCTGGTCCTTAAAAGCGCCTTGCCTTCAGGCACTGCCGGGCTTACCGCCACATTGGCAAACACGCCTTCCTGCTGCAGCATCATCGCCGCCTTGAAGGCGGTTTCGCTTTCGCCAACCATAACCGGCACTATTGGGGTTTCCGTGGGGCCTATTTCGAACCCCATCGCCTTGAACCCGCTTATCATCTTCACCGTATTGGCCCGCAGCCGCTCAAGCCTTTCCGGCTCGTTTTCAATTATATCCAGGGCCGCGCTTACGGCAGCAACCGAAGCCGGAGGCGGGCTTGCACTGAATATCAGGGAGCGGGCGAAATGTTTTATGTAATGGATCGCATCGGAAGGCCCGGCAATAAAGCCGCCTATCGAAGCCAGGCTCTTGGAATAAGTACCCATGATGAGGTCCACATCCTGTTCCAGCCCGAAGTGCTCGGCTGTGCCCCTGCCGGTTTTGCCCAGCACGCCTATACCGTGCGCGTCGTCCACCATAAGCCTGGCGCCGTGTTTATGGGCTAAGGAGAGGATATCCGGGAGTTTCGCTATGTCGCCTTCCATGCTGAAAACGCCGTCCACTACCACCAGGGCGGCCTTGCCCTTGTTTCTGTTAAGCACCCGTTCCAGGTCCGCCATATCGTTGTGCCGGAATTTGCAGACCTCCGAGTACGAGAGCCTGCAGCCGTCTATTATGCTTGCGTGGTCCATTTTATCAATAACCACAATATCGTTTTTGCCGGAGAGGGCCGATATCACGCCAAGGTTTACCTGAAAGCCGGTTGAAAAGACCAGCGCGGCCTCTTTTCTCATGAAGCGGGCCAGCTTTTCTTCCAGCGCAACGTGGATGTCCAGTGTGCCATTTAGGAAACGGGAGCCCGCGCAACCAGAGCCGTATTTCCTGACGGCCTCGATGGCGGCCTCTTTTACCTTTGGGTGATTGGTAAGCCCCAGGTAATTGTTGGAGCCCACCATTATCATGGGCTTGCCGTTTATATACACAACCGGATCCTGTGCGCTTTCGATGGTCCTG
>JAJYLE010000144.1 GCA_021788025.1 Nitrospirota bacterium | reverse complement strand
GGGTTCAGCCCGAAAAACTGGAAATCAATCATATGCGAAATCCATGTAAGCGGATGCCAGTTGGACTCATACCCGGTTGTGAACGCCCAGCGTATCGACCGGAGGGTAATGCCTTTTTGTATATGGACGTTTCCGGTTATGTAGCGGGGGTCGTCATAATTAATGAAATTTGAATGTGTTACGTTCCAGAAAGAGATGAACGTGGCAACGGCAAGGGAAAGATAAATGAGCGCGATGCGGATACCTTTAGACACAAATCTCAGCATAAGTAAAGAGATCCGGGATTGTCAAATTGCGGCATACAAATTGAGACAAGTTCTATTTATTTTCAGCGGTCTTTTGTTTTTTGGGGAAATAGAGAGTAAAAGTGGAGCCTTTCTGGGGAGCGCTCTCGACGGTCATAAAGCCGCCATGGTCCTCCATGATTTTTTTGCTTATCGACAGGCCCAGCCCAATCCCCTTTTTAGCGAGCTTTGTTGTGTAGAAAGGCTCGAAAATCTTGTCCAGCTTGTCCGCCGGGATGCCTTCGCCCGTATCGCTGAGCCGGACTGTCACATAAGATTCACCTTTTACATTCTCAAGGCCGGTAGCTATGGACAGTGTGCCACCCCTGGACATTGAATCAAGCGCGTTGGAGATCACATTCATTATCACCTCGCGCGCCCGGCCAACGTCAATTGAAACTTCTCCCGTATAATCGTATTTACGCTCAACGGCAATAGGCGGTTCCTGAAGCCGGTCCTCATATATTTTAATGATATCATCCATATCCTCATGGATTTTGCGGTCCGTAAGCCGCAGGGCAGTTGTCTTAGAAAACGAAAGGATGTCTTTTAAAATGATTTCAAGCCGGCCCACCTCGGAGACGATAAAGTCTGCGTACTCACGTTCGCTATGGTCCGCCATCCGCTTTTGAAGCAGGCGCGCAAACCCGCCAACAACGGTAAGCGGGTTCCTGATCTCGTGGGCAACACTTGCCGATATTCTGCCCAGTTCCGCCAGCCTTTCGGATTTGGAGAGCTGTTCCAGGAGGCTTTGCCTCTCGGCTTCAAGGCGGACGTGTTTTACTACTATTGCAAGAGTGTGGGCCACAGCCCGGAAAAACAGTTCCTCATACGGCTCGGGCATGGGCCACTTGCGGGAAAAGATGCTTATCATGCCAAGCGTCTTGTCATCCTCGCACACTGGTATGCAGTAATGGATGAAGTGGTTGCCGGATATCCGTTTGCACATTATTTCATAAGGTGCGTCAGGGCTGCCGGTGCGGGTAAAATCGCAGCTCACATCGGGGGAAAGTGGGATTTCCGGGGTTATCGATTGGTCCTCTTTGGCTGCTTCCGCCTGCGGAAAACCGCGATGAGATCTCAGTACCAGCTTACCCGAGGTTTCGTCAACGGTATAAACCAGCCCTTTTGTTTGGGCGGCAGGCTCCGGTATGGAGAGGATCAGCTCCAGGATGCGCCCCAATTGTTCGTCCAATGATGCCGGTTCAAGGGCTATCTTGAGGATAGCGCTTGTTACCCTTTGAATTTCGTAATCCAGCCGTATCTGTTCTTCCGCCTTCATCCGGGAGGTGATGTCCCTTATTGCTGCCGTAACTATGATATCGCTGTCTATCTGCAAAGGGGCCAGGCTTATATCAGCCCTGAATTCAGAGCCGTCTTTTTTCAGTGCAAACAGCTTCAACCCGGTGCCCATGGGGCGGGTTTGCGGGTTTGAAAAGAAAAAATTTACATTTCCCCTATGCTCTTTCCGGACCCGTTCTGGTATCAGCATGTGCAGGTCCTTGCCTACCAGTTCGGCCCTCGAATACCCGAAGAGCTTCTCGGCCTGGACGTTTGCCAGAAGTATTTTGCCATTTTTGGCCACGATGATCATCGCGTCAGGGGCGGCCTCCAGAAGCCTCTGATAAACGTCCTTTAGCTTTTCGATCTCTATCTCTTGATCGAGAATCTTACCGATTTCCCTGTCGTCCATATGCTCATTTTCAAGTGTATCATATCGTCCCAATGCACGTAATACTTGTGGCCGCCCGGCCTGCAATACAAAAGTGTTTGCCATTTTTGTAGAACATGCAACAAAAATGTACAGCAGCCCTTAAGGTAATATGTTGATTTTATTAATAAAAGTTGAGGCCTGGAATTTGCTTGCAAACAATTCAAACATTCTTTCAGGAGGACCATGCTGGATGAAGATGGTAATGGCGCTTGTGCAGCACACCAGGTTTGATGCCGTCCGGAAGGCGCTTACGGACCTTGGCGTGCAGGGAATGACCGTGGCGGATGTGCGCGGGTTTGGCAGGCAAAAAGGTTTCAAGGAAGTATACCGCGGCATGCAATACGATGTGAGATTCATGCCCAAAGTTAAGATCGAGACTGCAATTCCGGATGACAAGCTTGATGCCGTGCTCCAGGCCATTCAGGATGCCGCGCGGACCGGGGAGGTTGGGGACGGGAAAATATTTGTATATGACCTAAACGAATGCATAAGGATCAGAACGGGAGAAAAAGGAGAAGGCGCTTTATGAGGAAGTTTTTACCGGTAGTGTTTTTGACCTCGATAATCTTTTCATTATCTGTGCTATCGTTTGCCATGGCAGATGAAGCCGCGGGCCAGCCTGCCACTGCTCCGGCGGTTCAGTCCACACAGCCTGCAGTTCCTGTTGCCGTTCAGACGCCGCCAGCCTCCAAGGTGGATTCGGGCGACACGGCGTGGATGCTTATTTCCACTGCGCTTGTCATGTTCATGACCCCCGGGCTCGCCTTTTTTTACGGCGGCATGGTGAGGCGTAAAAACGTGCTTGGCACGGTAATGCACAGCTTTATTATCCTGTGCATTGTAAGCATCACATGGGTGCTATGGGGTTATACCCTTGCGTTTGGCCCGGACCATGGCGGTATCATAGGCGGGCTGGACTTTTTCGGCCTTAAGGGCGTCGGGCAGACCCCATCGCCTTATGCGCCTACCATTCCGGCCATTCTTTACATGATGTATCAGGGGATGTTTGCCGCAATCACCCCGGCCTTGATAACCGGGGCATTTGCCGAGAGGATCAAATTTTCAGCGGTGGTGATCTTTACAGTCCTCTGGGCCACTTTTGTCTACTCTCCCGTAGCCCACTGGGTATGGGGAGGCGGCTGGATAGCCAAAAAAGGCGCGCTGGACTTCGCCGGAGGCACTGTTGTCCATATAAATTCGGCTGTTGCCGCCCTGGCCGCGGCGCTTCTCATCGGGCGCAGGAAAGGCTATATGAAAGAAGAGATGCCGCCCCATAACCTGCCGCTTACCATTTTGGGGGCAGCTATCCTCTGGTTCGGGTGGTTCGGGTTCAATGCCGGAAGCGCGCTTACCGCCGGCGGGCTGGCCTCAGTGGCATTTGTTACCACCAATACGGCAACCGCGGCAGCGGCGCTTAGCTGGTCGTTGGCTGAATACATCTACAGAAAGAAACCCACGGCGCTTGGCGCTGCCAGCGGCGCGGTAGCGGGACTGGTTGCCATTACACCGGCTGCGGGTTTTGTTTCCCCGATGGCGTCCATAATCATAGGGGCAATCGCCGGTATTGTTTGTTATGTAGCAGTTAACCTGAAACCTCTATTTGGTTATGATGACGCCCTGGACGTTGTTGGCGTGCATGGCGTAGGCGGTTTCTGGGGCGCAATGGCAACAGGGCTTTTCGCATGGACTGCCATTAACTCAGGTGGCGCAAATGGATTGTTCCATGGTAACCCGGCACAGGTCAAGGTGCAGTTCATCGCCAGCATTTCAACAATAATCTATTCCTTTGTCGTTTCCCTTATCCTGTTCAAGCTGGTGGACTGGACCATCGGCCTCCGGGTTAAGCAGGATGACGAGGAAATAGGGCTTGATTTAAGCCAGCACGGAGAAAGAGGCTACCACTTCTAAAACCGTGCCGTGAAATATAAGGGGAGCGGCGTAAATCCGCTCCCCCGAGTTATAAATTCCTGACATTTTTGTCGTACAAAAATGTCAGGATAGTACATTTTTGTCTGTTAGTTGCCCATGCAAGCCCTTGTTTTTAAAAGGTTTACATTTTTGGCATATAAATTGAGTGCTTTTCCCTAAGAAATATTTTCGCAGGGAAGGAGTGCGCTTAATGAAGAAGTGGCGATTGGTTTTTCCTGGGTTAGGCTTGTTTTGGGCGGTTATGCTTTCGGCATCTCCGGCCCTGGCGCAGACAACAGGGCAGATAGACACAGGCGACACGGCATGGATACTAATATCCACCGCGCTTGTTATGCTGATGACGCCTGGGCTCGCGTTGTTCTACGGAGGAATGGTGCGCAGGAAGAATGTGCTAAGCACCCTGATGCACAGCTTTTCCGCGATAGCCATTGTAAGCCTGCAATGGATAATCATCGGCTATTCGCTGGCGTTTGGCCCGGATTTTAAAGGCATAATAGGCAATCTTGACTGGGCCTTTCTGAATAATGTGGGGCTTGCCCCCAACCCGGCCTACGCAGCCACCGTGCCACACCTTGCGTTCATGATCTACCAGGCCATGTTCGCAGTTATCACCCCGGCACTGATAAGCGGGGCCTTTGCCGAGAGGATGAAGTTCTCTACGTTCATCGTATTTACACTTCTATGGACCACGCTGGTGTACGACCCTGTTGCGCACTGGGTATGGGGCACGGGAGGCTGGCTTAAAAAGCTGGGCGTTCTGGATTTC
The DNA here is from genome assembly GCA_021788025.1 of Nitrospirota bacterium. Classification (GTDB taxonomy): domain Bacteria; phylum Nitrospirota; class Thermodesulfovibrionia; order Thermodesulfovibrionales; family JdFR-88; genus JAKAKS01. Next base: position 1,851 of record JAJYLE010000144.1, on the reverse strand, counting down.
GCGGGCGGCATAGTGGTGCATGCCACAAGCGGGCTGTCGGCCCTGGCTGCGGCGTTGTACATAGGCAAGCGCAAGGGCTTTCTTGACGAGCCGATGCCCCCTCACAACCTGCCCATGACCGTTATAGGCGCGGGCCTGCTCTGGTTCGGATGGTTCGGGTTCAATGCCGGAAGCGCCCTGTCTTCGGGGCCGCTCAGCACCATCGCGTTTGTAACTACGCACATAGCCGCGGTGTCGGCAACGCTTACCTGGGTATTTATAGAATGGAAGCACAGGGGTAAACCCACAGTGTTCGGTGCGGTTACTGGCTCTATCGCCGGGCTGGCAACCATTACTCCGGCAGCGGGCTTCGTAAGCCCGATGTCAGCCCTGGCAATCGGCGTGCTTGCGGGCGCTTTCTGCTATACGGCCCTGAATCTGAAAGTGGTGCTCCGTTATGACGATGCGCTGGACGCCTTTGGCGTGCATGGCGTAGGAGGCATTCTGGGTACCATATGCGTCGGCATTTTTGCCACCATGCTTGTGAACCCCGCCGGGGCCAACGGCCTTCTGTCAGGAAACCTGAAGCAGCTTGAAATTCAGGTTCTGGCCGTCTTGCTGGTTGCGGCCTACTCGTTTATTGCAAGCCTTGTGCTTCTGAAGATAACTGATTTCGCCATCGGCCTCAGGGTAGATGGCGAGCACGAAGAGACCGGGCTGGATTTAAGCCAGCACGGTGAAGCAGGCTATTACCTCTAGAAAGTTCCGCACGGGGGCGGGCCTGGCCCGCCCCCGTCACCCCGTTCCAATTTGACTGGCGAAGTTTTGCAGAGCTATATTATTGAAGACATATTCATCGAAAGGAATTTTCAGCGAAAATGCCCATATATGAGTATCAATGCACGGCATGCGGCCAGAAAACGGAGGCCCTGCAGAAGTTCAGCGACGCCCCGCTGGAGCGTTGCAATGCGTGCGGCGGAAAACTAAAAAAGCTCCTTTCAAACACTTCATTTGTTCTGAAAGGGACCGGCTGGTATGCCACCGATTTCGCCCGCAAGGACAAACCCACGGGGGCTTCACCCAAAAAGCCTTCGGCCTCCAAAGAGACCACATCAGGCGGCAGCCAGGCCGATAGTTCGTCCTGCACCGGCTGTGCCAAAAAAGAAACCAAGCCCGCAGGTTGATCCCGCACGTCCACATCCCGTTTGGCAGGCTTGGCGAATTGGCCGGCACTGTCCGCAAGCACGGGCTGGCGGTTGAGGTTTTCATAACCGCTGCCGACATGGACAGTCTTGCCCCAGGCTGGCTTGACGCTGCCAGAGATGCTTTGTCTGTTAGCCCGGAGATTAGCGTGCACGCCCCGTTCATGGACCTTTCGCCCGGGGCGGTTGACGCAAGGGTGCGCGCCGTTACAATCGGGCGTTTTGAAAAGACAGTGGAGATGGCCGGCGCGCTTGGGGCTGGCTGCATTGTCTTTCATTCCGGGTACGAAAAATGGAAATACGGGCTTAAGCCGGAGATATGGCTAAGACAGTCATTGCTTACCTGGAATGAGATATTGGGGCAAACCCGGAAGGCGGGCATCCGCGTGGCCGTGGAAAACATATTCGAGGATTCACCAGATAACCTTGTGATGCTAATGAAAAAGATTGGCTCTCCGGATTTTGGCATCTGCTTTGATACCGGCCACTTCAATATGTTTTCAAAAAGCAAAATAGGGACCTGGCTGGATGTGCTTAAGGACCATATAATCGAGCTCCATATCCATGATAACGACGGCAGCGCGGACCAGCACCGCCCCATAGGAGAGGGCAGTTTCCCGTTCGGACTGCTTTTTGACGCCATGAAGGGAAGCAGGGGTATAATCCATAC
>JAJYLE010000143.1 GCA_021788025.1 Nitrospirota bacterium | reverse complement strand
TGAGGCCGCCCCTTTTCAGCTGGTAGCCGTGTATTTTAAGGAGCCTGGATACCCGCTCTTTGGGGTCCTGGGCCTCCAGCTTTACAAGGCTGCGGTAGCAGTCCCCACACATCCTTCCCCAGTATGTTTCACCTTCGCAGCCATAGCAAAGGACCTTCCCGCACCGGGAGCACCTGAAGGCTTTCAGTTTCCCCGTGCGGGCATAAAAGACAAACACAAGCATCCACAGGATTGCGGCATAGGATTGCGGGGCCATCCAGGCAATCCTGTGCGGCCCCAGAAGTATCCGGTAAAAATCGTTAAACCCCAGGGTGGAATCCATGGGCGCATCAGGCGCCCCTTCGGCATAGCTGGAAAAGGCGGACACCTTTCCAGGGGCAAGCTTCAGCGCCTGCTTGAAAAGCTCATCGCCTTTTTCAAAATTGAATTTTTTCCTGTTAAGAAGCGCAAGGTTATAGAATGCCTCCGCATTGGGCCGCATGGCGATGGAAGACTCATAAAGCTGCTGGGCGGAGCTGCTGTTGCCAAGCAGCTGGTAGCAGTTTGCAAGGTCCACATACGCCCTGGTGTCCTTGCCGCCTGAATTCCTGAGGGCGGCTGAAAATGCGGAAACGGCTTCATTGAGCCTGCCTTCGCGTTTAAGGGCAAGCCCGTATGAAAATGCGCCTTCAAAGTCCGCGCTGTTGGCAAGCGCCGAAAGCGCAAGCGAATCGCCGCCGGCTTCGTTTACAGCGGTTACAGCCCGCAGTTCCGTGCTGGAATCGCTGGAGAGCGCCTTCAGCCATCCACTGGCGGCAGGCAGAAACACAAGCGCCGCAAGGGCAAGATAAACCATCAGCCGGTCGCGTTTCCCAAAATACAGGCCAAGCAGCATGAGAAGCGTGCCCAGGAAAAAGGCGGCCCCGAAAAATACGGAAATCACCAGCATGCCAAGCCATACGAAAAGGTGCAAGTGGTTTTCTTCGGTATCGTGCTTTAAAAGAGGGAATTCCCTTGGAAGCCGCAAGAGCACCGTTAAAAGCAGAGAGACAACAAAGGAGGCAGCCAGGCTTGCCGTAACAAGCCCCGACAGGCTCAAAGACCACCACCAGTTCCTGCCGTAAGCCCTGATGCCCTCCACCGAATAATAAACCCACTTGGAAAACCCGTCGGGCAGATGCCGGAGCGACTCTCTGGCAAGCTGGAAATAGACGGGCGGGAAATCCGGCGATGCTGCAAGGCCCTTTTCCAGCAAAGGTTCAGCGCCTGCCGGGTTTATGCCGGCCCTCTTCATTTGCACCGCCGTATAAGGCTCGTAATTCCTCAGCCCTTTTGCCTGCCTGCTGGCAAGGCTGCCGGCAAATGCCGTTGCCGCAAAAACCAGCACGCAAACCAGAGCGGCCGCAGCCGCGCTAAGCCGTTTTTTCCCGTTCACCGATTTTTCGCTCCGTACCGCCAAGGAGTCTTGTTACGTTTCCGCGATGGGTCCATAGAATAAAAGCAAAAAGGACAACCACGATAAGTATTTTAGCTTTCCCGGCCCCCAAAAGAAATCCGGCAACAGGCATCAGGGCAAACGCCGAAAGGGCGGACAATGAAGAATACCTGGAAACGGCAGCCGTCAATATCCATACGGCAAGCCCCGCAACGCCCATCAGCGGGGCGTAAGCGCAGATAACGCCAAGGCCGGTTGCCACACCCTTTCCGCCTTTGAATTTCAGAAATACCGGCAGGCAATGGCCCACCACGGCGGCCAGGCCGGCAAGCCCCTGCCAAAACGGATCAAGGCCCGCAAGCCGGGCCAGCCCGACTGCGGCAGCCCCTTTAAGGCCATCTGCAAGCAAGGTAAGCAGCGCCGGCAGTTTGCCCGCGGACCTAAGCACGTTTGTGGCCCCGATATTGCCGCTGCCCACGCGCCTGGGGTCAACATTTTTTGTGCGGGCCAGAAGCAGCCCAAACGGGATGGAGCCCATCAGATACCCTGCCAGGACCGGCAAGGCCGAAATAAGATAAGCAGACATGTTTAAAGCGCCTTCCAGAACAAGACCGTATATTTTATCCCCGAGATAACTGAAAGCACAAGGGCCGCCCAGATGAGGATTGTGCCTATGTCAAAAAGGTCCACGCCAAGAAAACGCTGGTCCAGCACCAGGCATATTATCGCGATGAACTGCAACGCCGCCTTGATCTTTCCGCCCATCTCGGCGGCGATTATCGTCCCTTTTGAAAGCGCCACCGCCCTTAAGGCCGTAACCAGAAACTCCCTTACAATAAGGATGGCGGCTATCCAGACCGAGAGCAAATCCATGTTAACCAGCAGCACCAGCGCGGATATCACAAGGAACTTGTCCGCTATGGGGTCCATGATTATCCCGAATTTGGTAACAGCGCCCATTCTGCGGGCAAGGTAGCCATCAAACCAGTCCGTCATTGAAGCAAGCGCGAACACCAGCGCTCCCCAATAAGGGTGATACGGGGTAATAAACAGGAAGACGGGTATCAGCAATATCCGGCTTAAAGTAAGTATGGTTGGGAGATTAAATTTTACGGTAGGCGCCGATGAGGTCATGCCACAGCCCTTTGGCTTTCAGGATAAATTCCGCTGTCTCGCGGGCGGCCCCATAGCCGCCTTTTGCCCTGGTAATTAAAGAAGCGTGCTTTTTGGCCTCGCCGTCCCCATCCGCAACAACAACCGGCAGGCCGGCCCTTATCAGCACCGGGATGTCTATGATGTCGTCCCCCACGTAGGCCACTTCCGCGTCCTGCAAGCCAAGGTCTTTTTTCATGGCGGCATAAGGCCCTGCCTTGTCCAGGCAGCGCTGCCGCACCTGGGTTATGCCAAGTTCCATGGCCCTTTTCTCCACCACTTTTGAATACCTGCCGCTTATGATGCCCACCTGTATGCCGGAGAGCATCAGAAGTTTTATGCCGTGCCCGTCCCTGACATTGAACTTTTTATATTCCGTGCCGTCCCCGTCAAGGATAATGCCGCCATCGGTGAGCACCCCGTCAACATCAAAGATAACAAGCTTGATGCTTTTGGCGGCCCGCCTGGCCTTCTGCATATTTTGTGTTGTCCCTGCCACCTTTATGCTATTCCTTTTTTCAGGATATCGTGGATGTGTATTATCCCTTCCGGCATGCCGGCAGCGTCCACCACAACCAGGCTGGTTATCGAGTGGGCCTGCATCACTGAAAGTGCTTTTGCGGCAAGCTCCCCTGCCCGTATTGTCTTTGGGTTTCCGGTCATCACGTCCGCCGCCTTCATGTCAAAAACCTCTTTGCCGCGGCGCCCTATTGCCCTTCTTAAATCCCCGTCCGTGATAATGCCCTTTACGGCCCCGGCCCTGTCCGTCACCAGCGCAAGGCCAAGCTTCTTGGACGATATCTCCACAACCGCGTCGGCCATACCTGCGGCCTCGGGCACACGTGGTATGTTTTTGCCCTTGACCATGAGGTCGCCCACTTTTATCAGCAGTTTTTTGCCAAGGCTTCCGCCGGGATGAAGGCACGCAAAATCTTCCTCCCCGAACCCTTTTTTCTTTATCAGGGCAACGGCAAGGGCGTCGCCCATCGCCAGGGCCGCCGTTGTGGAAGATGTTGGCACTATCCCCATGGGGCAGGCCTCCTGCCGCACCTTCACGCATATGTGAATGTCCGCCGCCCCGGCAAGTGTGGAGGCCGGGTTGCCGCTCATGGCCACCAGAAATACGTTGAACCTTTTTAAATGCGGGATAATTGCAACCACTTCCTCGGTTTCTCCGCTGTTGGACAAGGCAAGCACAAGATCGGAGCCCTTTACCATGCCAAGGTCCCCGTGTATGGCCTCCGCCGGGTGAAGGAAATGGGACGCAACGCCCACGGAAGAGAAGGTGGCGGCAATCTTCTTGCCCACCAGGCCCGATTTGCCCATCCCGGTCACTATTACCCGTCCCTTGCAGCAATGTATCCGGTCCACCGCGGCGGCAAAACCGCTGTCCAGCGTTCCGGCCAGCTCCAGAATAGCCTGGGCCTCGGTCTTAAGAACCCGTTTTGCTTCTTCGATTATCTCTTTTGAATCTTTTGTCTTCATTGCGCCGGGCCGGCCGCGAAAAAATTAAAGCGCGCCGGTGATCCTCTTGAGAGTTGCCAGCATGTTTTCCACCTCGTCCAGGGGCATCATATTCGGCCCATCGCAGAGCGCCTTGTCCGGCTCCGGGTGGGCCTCCAGGAAAACCCCGTCCGCTCCAGCGGCAACGGCGGCCCTGGCAAGCGTAAAGGCATACTCGCGCTGCCCGCCGGAAGAGTCACCCTGCCCCCCGGGAAGCTGCACGCTGTGAGTAATGTCGAATATCACGGGATGGCCCAGGGCCTTCATCGCCTGAATGCCCCGCATATCCACAACCAGATTATTATATCCGAAAGAATTGCCCCTCTCTGTAAGCATCAGGGCCTGGTTGCCGGAAGAGGTGAATTTTTCCACTACACCTTTCATGTCCCAGGGGGAGAGGAACTGGCCTTTCTTGATGTTCACCGGTTTGCCGGTGCCCGCGGCTGCAAGTATCAAATCCGTCTGTCTGGAAAGAAACGCCGGTATCTGGAGAATATCGAGTACCTGGGCGGCCTCCCTGGCCTCATCCGGGCTGTGCACATCGGATATAACCGGCACCCCAACCGAGGCCCTCACGTCCGCAAGCGTCTGAAGCCCCTCTTTTAGCCCCGGCCCCCGGAAACCCCTTATCGAAGTCCGGTTGGCCTTGTCGTAGGAGCTTTTAAATACATAGGGCAGGGCCAGCCTTGCGCATATTTCCTTCAGGCGAAGCGCTGTGGCAAACGCCAGTTCCCGGCTTTCAATCACGCACGGACCGGCTATTACCAGAAGCGGCCCGCCCCCGCCAGCGGACTGGCCAAAAGGCAATTCGATCTTCCGGGTGCTCATTGGCTTTGCCTGTCCCATAAAATCCGCGGCCTTACGCAGGCCTTTTTTGTTCCCCGGTGCCGCCTTCCGGCATCTGCGGGAACAGGGACCTTTTCTCTTTCAGCGCCGCGCCGATGAACGCCTTGAACAGGGGATGAGGCTCGGCCGGCCTGGATTTGAACTCCGGATGAAACTGGCAGCCCAGGAACCAGGGATGGCCCCGAAGCTCCACAATCTCCACAAGCTCGCCGTCCGGGCTTGTGCCGGATATGACAAGCCCCCCGGCTTCCAGTTCCTTCCTGTATATGTTATTAAATTCGTAACGGTGCCTGTGTCTTTCCGACAGCTCACGGACCCCGTATGCCTCCATTGCGGCCGAGCCGGGGGTAAGCAGGCACGGATATGCGCCAAGCCGCATCGTGCCGCCAAGATGAGAGTGCTGGTTTCGCACCTCAACCTTGTTGGTCCTGAAATCGAACCATTTTTCCATAAGGTAAATTACCTTGTCCTGGCAGGAGGCGTCGAACTCGGAGCTGTTTGCCTTTAGCCCGCATACGTGCCGGGAGAACTCTATAACCGCGCATTGCATGCCAAGGCAGATGCCGAAAAACGGTATCTGCTTTTCCCTGGCAAACCGTATGGCCTCTATCTTACCCTCTATCCCGCGGGAGCCGAACCCCCCCGGCACCAGGATGCCGTCCACTTCGGAAAGATATTTTTCCGGCCCGTAGGCCTCTATCTGTTCGGAGTCCACCCACTGGATATTTACCGCGGCCTGATTTGCGATGCCGCCGTGCCGGAGCGCCTCGACAAGGCTTTTATAGGAGTCCTGCAGCTCTATGTATTTGCCCACCACCGCAATGGACACCTGATGAGCGGGCTCCTTCAGATTGGCGACCACCTGGCGCCAGCTCTCCAAATCCGGCTGCCTGGCGGGAAGGCCAAGTTTTTTCACTATCATCCTTGACAGCCCCTCCGCATCCAGAACAAGCGGCACCTCGTAGATGTGTTCCACGTCCAGGGCGGCCACAACCGATTCCGGGTCCACGTTGGTAAACAGGGCTATCTTTTTCTTCATGGAATCCGGCAGCTCCCGGTCTGTCCTGCACAGAAGGACGTCGGGCTGAATACCTATTTCCCGCAGTTTCATAACGCTGTGCTGCGTGGGCTTTGTCTTGAGTTCGCCGGAGGTCTTTATAAAAGGGACCAGCGTAAGGTGCATATAGAGCACGTTTTCCCTGCCCTCGTCGTACCGCATCTGCCTTATGGCTTCAAGGAAAGGCAGCCCCTCTATGTCGCCCACCGTGCCGCCTATCTCCACTATTACAACATCCCTGCCGGGGGCAACGGACCTTATCGAATTTTTTATCTCGTCGGTTATGTGCGGGACAACCTGCACGGTGTCGCCAAGATAGTCCCCGCGCCTCTCCTTGTTTATAACATTAAAATAGATCTTGCCAGTGGTATAGTTGTTGTCCTTGGACATGCGCGAGCTTGTGAACCGCTCGTAATGGCCCAGGTCCAGATCGGTTTCGGCCCCGTCGTCCGTAACAAAAACCTCTCCGTGCTGAAACGGGCTTAAAGTGCCGGGGTCCACGTTTATGTACGGATCCAGCTTCTGGATGGTGACCTTGAAACCCATGCCTTCCAGAAGCGCCCCTGTGGCCGCCGCCGCAATCAGATCGG
>JAJYLE010000142.1 GCA_021788025.1 Nitrospirota bacterium | reverse complement strand
GAAGGCAAGCATGATAAAAATATTGTAAACAGCGGGCAGGGGCAGAACATATTGAAGCGGGATGGAAAGCAGCCCGTTCAGGAAAACAAGGGTGTGCAGGGCCAGCGAGTTTTTATGCGGGTAATAAACGTAATCGGTAAAAAAAGGGTTTGTCTTCAGGTCTATAAGGGCGTGCTTTACCCACCAGTAATTCCATAGCGACTCTACGCTGTCACCGCCGCCTCCAAGAGCCCTGGTGGTCAAATGGAGGACCGCGGGCCAGGTCATGACCACGGACAATGCGCAATAGGCAAAAAAGGCCCAAGCGGCGGTTCTCCAGCCGGGCGGGGTCTTTTTAAGGGTGTTTTCCGGGCGGACCAAGATTTGTAATTATATCACAGGCCCGCCGGGTGGCATGGCCCTGTTTCAGAGGTAATTCAGGCGGTTTTGCCTGGCAGAAAGGGTTCGGGCTGCGGTGCGGGCAGCTCCCCTTCGTCAAAGGGGGCGGCTTCAAGCCATACATAGCATTCCTCCAGCTTGCCGGCCAGTTTGCGCCAGTTGTAGTTGCCCATATTGCGCCCCAGGGCAAGCTGGACGGCAAAGTCCAGTTCCTGCCACTCAAGATTTTCGGGGATGATCCCGTTTTTCTGGAAGGCCAGGAAAAGATTCCTGTCCGACAGCATGTCTTCCCCGGCCCCGATGAGCCTGTCGCGCAATTCCTGGTGGGACGCCAGGTAAAAGTCCATGGCGGAGGTGAGGGCGTCATACAGGGCCAGTATCCCGTTTGCGATGTCGCCGGAGATGATCCTCCGTCTTCCGCCCCTTATGTGCAGCCTGGAGCGCATCAGGGGGCCCTGTATGGGGCCCAGTTTTTCCTCGTCTATCAGTCCGAAATGCGGCATAGGCCTCCTTTTTCCAGATTGTATATGAAAGCGGCAAGGTATGGAATACGTGAGGTGAATATCTATTGTCCCAAAGCACCCTTTTCTTTTATTCTAAGTGTATGCCATTGGAGCTTGAAAACGTCCGCCTGTTCAGGGATTTAAACAGCCGTGAGATCGAGCGGATATCATTAGCCTTGAAAAAAGAGACCCGGAAAAAGCGCGAGGCCGTATTTGCCGAAGGCGACGCGCCCGGATGGTTTTATATTGTCCTTGAGGGAAAGATAAAGATAACAAAGCTCTCTCCCGGCGGCAGGGAGATAATACTGGAGATCATCGCCCCCATGGATTTTTTTGGCGGGGTGGCCGTGGTAAGGAACATCCCCTATCCGGCCAATGCCGTTGCCATGGAAGACAGCGTGCTTTTGAAGATGAGGCGGGAGGACTTCATGGAGGCCCTGGGGCGCAACCCGGGACTGATGAAGCAGATTTTTGCGGAACTGGGCGGCAGGCTGACAGACTCCCTGGAGTCCAGGAGGGAACTGGCCCTTGGCAGGGTAGAGGTGCGCATAGCCTCGCTGCTTTTGAAACTGGCAAAAAAATCCGGCGCGGGAGATCTGGTGAATGGCGCGGGAATAGACATGAAACTTACAAAACAGGATATTGCGGAGATGTCCGGCACTACCGTGGAGACCGCGATAAGGACCATGAGCAAGTTTAAAAAAGCGGGCGTCCTGGAAGAAAAGGACGGCAGGATTAAAATAAAGTCTATGTCCGGACTTCAGGAGTTGATTTCGAAAGAGGAGTAAGGAGTGTGTCTTGATGGCTAAAGCCAGGATTTTCTTTGTATTCTGCTTATTGCTTGTGTTTATCCCTTCGGCCTGTTACGCGTTTTCAGATTCAGAGGTTTTGGCCCTCCAGAAAAAAGCGCATTCGTTTTCAAGGCCGGACCGCATAGCCTTCTTTGCCCGGAAATTCATCGGCACCCCTTATGACAAGGACCCCCTGGGCGCATACGTCAGGAATGCCGAGATAGTGCATGACAGCGCCGTGGACTGCATGTACCACGTATTCAGGTCCGTTGAGCTTGCCTTTTCAAATACCCCCCAGGGGGCCAGGCGGGAAGCGCTCTATCTCCGTTTTAAACACATGGGCCGCGTGGACAAGGCCGGCAAGGTGCTTAATTATGACGACCGCTTCCAGTACGGCGAGGACATGATCCTAAGCGGCAAATGGGGCCGTGATGTTACGGCCAGCCTTGGGAAAACCGTAAAGATGCAAGGCTCCCGCGGGATCCCCTTTGTAAATATCCTGCCTAAAAGCCTTATCGCCGGGGCGCTGCCCCGTTTCAAGGACGGCGATATCGTGTTTTTTGTGAAGCACCCGAAGCAGAGGGTTGTGGGAGAGATAATCGGCCATATGGGGATAATAGCAGTGCAGGACGGCACGGTTTACCTGGTGCACGCGCACGGCACCAAGGCCCGGGGCGGCATGGTCGCTAAAGTCCCCTTCGGCCTTTACGCGAAAGACATGCCGTTTGCCGGGGTGATGGTCACGCGCTTTTAGGAACCTGAGAGGTTCCGGTAAGTACTTGGAAATTTGAAATTAATCTAGGCCTGGACTTTCCCGATCAGTTCCGGGAATTCCTTTTTGAAATCAGGGAACTGCCGGCCAAGAAACATCTTCAGGGCCTTAAGCTCTGCCTTTATATCTTCCAGGTCCTCAGAAAGGCAATCAAATCCCGCAAGCTTGCCGGTGAGAGTTGCAACTTCCTTCTCGACTAGCTTGATATTTTCCTTGAGGGCGATATCTTCCTTCATGGCGGGCCTTCTTTATTTGCTCCTTCTTGCAAACTTCATCTTTTTGCGGAGCTTTTTATGTTTGTGTTTGGACATCTTCTTCTTACGCCACTTTACTACGCTACCCACTGCATCACCTCCTTGCATTCTGGATTGGCTTAGGGAGATTGGCCATCCCCCTGAGAGCCTAATTATACCTGCCCTGCCTTAAAGTTTCAAATTCAGAACAGCAGTGCCGCAGTACTACAGTGCGGCAGGGCGGCAATTTTAAAGGCGGAAACACAAAATTGTTCTTCCATGTTTTACTGTGTAACTATCGCGCTGCCGCGCTGCTTTGCCTGGTCCATAAAGGCCTCCAGCTGAAGCGTATTGGAGAGGGATTCGGTGCCGTCGAAAGGCATGCTGATGGCCGGTATGCCGTAATCGCGGCTGATGCTGCGCAGAAGCGCCGTTACGATTGTGCCGGGCATGCACCCAAACGGCATGGCGTTTACTATTCCGGCCGCCCCGCGGCGGGCAAGGTCCACGGCCTTGCCAATGCTGAGCACCGTCTCGCCCTCAAACGAATCGTGAACATAGGGCGCGGCGCTTCCCAGTATCTTTCTGGTTGACGGCTCATGCAGCGTTTTTAAGCAGCCCGCGAAAGTCTTATGATATTTATGCTCGATGCGCTCCTGCAAAAACCTCTTTAATGCTGTCTCCAGAAGCGGCTTCCAGTCTTTCCGGGCAAGGCCTTTCCTTAGCGACATCAGGTTCACGTAATAAATCCATTCCTCAACCGGCGCAAGCCATACCTCGCCGCCCAGCGCCTCTATTTTCTTTACCAGGCCCTCGTTTGAAAACCTGTTGGACCGGACAAATATCTCGCCCACTACGCCCACAAGCGGCTTTTTGCCGGTATTGGTTTTGGGAATGCCGGCAAACTCCTCTTTCATCTCCCCAAGGACGGTCCTTATCCCGTTTGCGCCCTTCACCGCTTCGCATATCCGGGGCAGGAAACGGATGTACGCCTCTTCGGCCCTGCCGGGCTGGCTTTCGTAAGGCCTTGTTTCGTGAAGGTTTTTTATCAGCAGCTCTATCGCCACAATCCCTTTCCAGGCCGTAAGGGTAAAATCCTTGCCCACCATGCCCAGTTCCCCGTAAAAACCCTGGTCCTGGTTAGGGGCGAATATGGGGACATCAGGGATTCCCATGTCCTCCAGTATCTGCTTGTGAAAGACATGATACTGCCCGAACCGGCATGGCCCTGTGCCCGAAGGCATGAAGAAGGCGGATTCGCCTGGCTTGAACCCTGGCGCGTGCACCTGCTTCAGCATGTCGCCAGCGGTAACCATAAAGGGATAACACTCCTTGCCGGACACATGCCGTTCCCCAAGCGCCACCGTTCTTGCGTCCGAAGGCGGCAGCACTTCGGCCGGCACGCCGCAATGCTCGAACCCGGCCTTCAGGGCAAATGCGTGGTCGGACATGAGGGGGATGTATACGGTCCTTTTTTTGACAGCCGCGCGGGCGCGCATTGTTTTATTTTCGATTTTCTTCGAAACAGACTCTTCTGCCTTGATGACCGGGGCCATTTTGCCTATGCTGTCTAAAAAGGCCTCGCAGCGGGTAATGGCCCCCGCATCCGCGCTGTGCTCGTCAATTTCTATATGCAGCACAGGTTTTCCGGCGGAAGAAAATTCCTTTTTGAGGTGCTTGAGCAAAAAAGAGTCCGGCCCGCAGGAGAAATTGCCTAAAAAGATTGGATAAAGGTTTGGGTGATTGCAGATGAACCTGGCCGCTTTAAGTATCTGCTGGCCGCTGCGCCAGTACATCTGGGGATAGTCCTGCCGGATTTGCACGTCCTTTAATGGCAGGAAATCCATAGGTATTGAGCGCACCCCAAGGGTGGCCAGCTTTTCAGGTATTTCGAGGTTCATCCCCTTGTCGTATGCGTTATAGGCCCTGCCCAGGATGACAACGGCCTTTTCGCTTCCATTGCCAGAGGAAATGTCTGTAAGAAATTTTGCCCCTTCTTCTTTTATGGAGGCGAGGAATTCCGCCTGTATTGCGCGCGCCCTTCCTATTGCCCGTGAAAGATTTCTGATGCCGCCTAACGCTTCAAGGTGTGGTCTTAATGTTTTTGCCAGGCTGCGGTTGTCCATGGACATGCTTACAGGCGGGCTGAAGGATTTCAGGCCTTTCAGGGCCGCCTTTGCCACATAGGGGATGGTCTGTGTCATCGGGCATGCCTGGCCGGACGGGTATTCCTCATCAGCCGTGTTCAGGTTTATGAAGCTTGGGACAAACACTGAATCCACGCCTTTTTCCATAAGGTATCTTATATGCCCGTGCGCTACTTTTACAGGGAAACACGCCTCTGAAAGCACGCTCTCCAGCCCAAGGCTTGCTATCTCCCGCGTGGTCTTTGGCGATACCGCCAAGTTGAAGCCGCATTCGTGAAAAAGCGCGCCCCAGAAGGGCAACTGGTCTTCAAAGAAGAATATGTACGGGATTCCGATAACCGGCCTTCCGGACAGCGGTTTCATCGAGAGCTGGTGTTTCCAGAGCAGCTCCTCGCGGAGCCTGAAATAGTTGCGTATCCCGGCCGGCTTGCGCTTTATGTCGTATTTCTCGCACCTTCCGCCGTAATAAAGCGGCGTTTTTTCGCCTTCCACATTTACCCGGTTTATCTCGCATATGTTGGAGCACCCCTGGCATTTAAAAGAGGACACGTTATAAGAACTTGCCTCTATCTCCCTGAACCCCTTAAAGGCGCTCTTTGTAGCCATCCCCGCCCCTTCCGGCAGGGGATTTCCCGTTGCATTTTCCTTTGCCAGCAGGGCCATGCCTATTGCGCCGGTTACGTCATGGTTGGGCGGCACGGTTATTTCAACCCCCAGATATTTCTCGAAGGCAGCAACTACCGACTTGTTAAACGCAACGCCGCCCTGGAAGAAAATCTTTTTGCCTATGGGTTTCCCGGCCACAACGCGATTTATATAGTTCTGTACTATGGAGTAGGCCAGCCCGGCAAGCACGTCCTGCCGTTTGGCGCCTTTGCCAAGGCCTGCCATAAGGGAATTCTCCATGAACACCGTGCACCTCTCGCCCAGCCGCAGCGGGCTCTGGCAGGAAAACGCCAGGTCTGCAAACTCGCCTTTTATGGAGATGTCCAGCTTTTCGGCCTGCTCTTCCAGGAAGGAGCCGGTGCCGGCAGCGCACGCCTTGTTCATCTCGAAATCCACTATCACGCCGTCTTTAAGCGATATGTATTTGGAGTCCTGCCCGCCTATCTCGAAGATGGTGTCCACTTCCGGGTCTATGAAGGCCGCAGCTGTTGCCTGCGCGGTTATCTCATTTTTAACTACGTCTGCCCCGATGTAGTCGGCTATCATGTACCTGCCGGAACCCGTGGTGCCTACCCCGGCTACTTGAATGTTGCCGCCCAGCTCATCGTAAATTTCCCTGAGCCCCTGCCTTACGGCTTCAAGCGGCCTTCCGGCGGTCATCAGGTATCGCTTGGCCAGCAAGCGGCCGTTATCATCTAAAAGCACCACATTGGTACTAATGGAGCCTATATCAACGCCAAGCCAGGCCCTGATGGAGGAACTGCTTTTTTCCCCGTCCATGGATCTGACGGCGCTGTGAGCCTTCATATGCCGATCCCTGAACCTGTCACCTTCGGCCAGAAGCGGCTTGTGGCCCCCGCGGCTGGATTGTCCGCGTTCAAGGTATTTTTCCAGAAGCGCAGGGTCAATGCGCGAGCTGGTTTCCTGTGGGCTTTCCATCGCCTTCAGGGCGGCCCCTATTGCGCCCATCAGCACGAAATCAGGCGGTATGAACAGATCGTCCAGGCCAAGGGTTTCCTTAAATGCCCGGGCCATTCCATTATTGGCTGCCACACCACCCTGGAAAGAGACCCGCCCCTTAAGCGTGCGCCCGCGCATGATCGCGCCCTTGAAATTCCTGGCCACGGCAAAACAGAGGCCCGATACGATGTCCTCCACGGGG
>JAJYLE010000141.1 GCA_021788025.1 Nitrospirota bacterium | reverse complement strand
TGCGGATAACTGGACGTAACTGAAAGCAATTTCCTGGCGTATCCGCGTCACATATTCTGTAAGAATTTGTTAAGGACAGGGCAGGTTTGCTCTTGGTGTGCCCTGGATGCAAAGTTCCCGCTTGTTTATATCCCGGTTCGGCAGGATAATTAACATATAGTCTGGAGGTGGCCGCATGGAAGCTCAATGCCGCCCCGGCGACGGGGCCGCAAAAAACCCGTTCCGTTTCAATCAATGCATAAAGCTGGCAAAGTCCACAGGGAAAAAGGCCAGGAACCTTTCGGAACTGATGTCCCTGATCAGGATAGCGCCGGAAACCTCCATTTACCACCACACGTATGAATACTACTTCAAGGGGCGCGCCCTCGAATATACCAACGATTTCGCGCACTGGGCCGGGGAGTTTCTTGAAGCGCGCGTGCTTGGGGACAATCTGTCGGTAATTGACCCGTTCACGCATAAGTCCATTAAAAGCCTGCGCAACGCGCTTCTTAATGCGGTAGAGGCCTTCCTTTTGAATTTCCCGAACCCGGGAAACGTTCTGCCCGGCCATGAGTTCTACTTTATGGATTCGGTAACGTTCATATTTCCGGCCGGCCTATCCGCGTGCAGCCTGGAGGAGTTTTTTTCAGCCATCGGCCAGGCCGACGCAAGCTCCATTTATTATCATTTCTACGAGGCCAGAAGCAGGGTTTCCGGCGCTGACGACTTTTCCCTGTGGATATCGGACATCCCCGGCAGGGTTGAGCTGGCTGAAAAAATCAGCTCGATAGACCCCTTCATGCACTCCACGGAGGACATCAGGCAATTGCTTGCCGGTTATGTGGAAGAAGAACTTGGCAAAGAAGCGGCGGCGGCTGCCAGATGATGATAGATAAGTACAAGGGGATATCGCCAACGGCGGATCTGGACCTGCTCCGGATTTTGGGGGCGCGGTTTAGCGGCAGGAGTCTTTTAAATGTGAACTCCACCAGAAGCGGGGGCGGTGTTGCCGAACTGCTTGGCCGCATAGTGCCGTTTTTAACGGATCTGGGAATAGACGTGCGGTGGGAGACCATAGAGGCGGACAACGGTTTTTTCGGGATCACAAAGAAAATCCACAACGCTCTGCAGGGCGGCAGGGAAAGGTTTACACACGCCATGTGGGACCATTATGAGGAGGTAAACGGCAAAAACGCGGACGCGCTGGCCCTGGATGCCGATGTGGTATTCATTCACGGCCCCCAGCCAGCCCCGCTCATAAAGGCAAAGAAGTCCGGCAAGTGGATTTGGCGGTGCCATATAGATATGTCCTCGCCATCAAGGACCGTGGCCAGGCGTATTCTTAAATATGTAAAAAAATATGATGCCTCTGTTTTTTCAGTTGCCCAATTTGCCCCGCCGCTGGCCCGCCCAGAATTTGTAGTGCTGCCTTCCATTGACCCGCTCAGCGAAAAAAACAGGGAGCTTCCGGCAAGTGATATATCGGCCATAGCCGGGAAGTTCGGCATCCCCATGGACAGGCCGGTCCTTGTGCAGGTATCGCGTTTTGACAGGTTCAAAGACCAGCTAGGGGTAATAAAGGCGTACAGGCTTGTAAAAAAATACAACGATTGCTGCCTTGTGCTTGCAGGCAGCCCGGCCTCGGACGACCCCGAAGGCGAAAAGGTATTAAACGAGGTGAGGGAATTTGCCGGACAAGACAAGGACATAAAAATACTGCTTCTTCCGCCTGGCAGCGGCACGGAGATAAACGCAATCCAGCGGCTTGCCACCATAGTGCTGCAAAAATCCCTTAAAGAGGGTTTTGGGCTTACGGTGAGCGAGGCAATGTGGAAGGGCAAGCCCGTAATAGGCAGCGCCGTGGGGGGCATCACAAGCCAGATAATCCACGGGGTAAACGGTTTTCTGGTTTACTCCATTGAAGGCGCCGCGCTCAGGGCCAGGCAGCTGCTGAATAACACAAGGCTTATTTCGGAAATGGGCCGGGGTGCCAGGGAGCATGTGCGCAAAAACTTCCTGATCACAAGACAGATCAGGGACTACCTGGCCATCTGGGCGGCCCTGGAAAACAGGGGCGCTTCCGAAATCCAGCTTGCCCTGTAGCTGGAGCCTGTCTCAAAAACCGTTTTTGGCTGCAAGAGGCTGAAATCGCCCTTTCGCCTCAAAATCAATTTTGAGACAGGTTCTGTTTTCCGCCCGGCTATGGCCGCGTGGAGCCAAATACCGCCTGTTTTTCAACCATGTCCACCACTGGCATGGCCGGGGTATTGGTAATCCCGTAGGTCTGCTCCAGGTTTATGCTGGCCGGGACGGCGCTAAGGACGTCCCCAGCCACAACGGGGTCGGCCTGCCTGTAACGCAGCCTGGCCTTGATGGTAACCTGTTTTACCCCCGCGGGTACGTTTATTCCGTAATAAACGTCCTTATACCCCTTGGGCGGAATGGTCTCGTTTTTAGTAAAGGAGGTAACAACCCATCTGTTCAGGAAGAAATGGAACTGGTCCCCCCTTCCTTCCGAATCGAATATCCTGGTGTTTTTGGGCAGATGGCCCCTGGCGTCCAGGGTCCCGCTGGTAAACAGGATTTTGCCTGTGTCATCCAGGGCGGTAAGCTCCAGCCACATCTGGCGGACGTTGGTAAGCGAAGTGGGCAGGTTGTGCCCCGCCCGTATATTTTTGACCTCAACCTTGATTTCCTCCAGCTTTCCACCTCTGTAAACGGGCGAGATGGAGAGGTCCGCAGCAAGCTGGAGCCGCTTTATGGCCATTTCATATTTGTTCTTGAGGATGGCGGCTTTATTCATATTGCCGGCCTTTATCGCGGCCTGCTCCGCCAGGTAATAGACCAGGTAGTTCGCCCCGTTAAAATAATGGCGGTATTCGCTGCGGAGCGGTTTGCGGTACTCGTCTGCGCTCTTTATGAAAGTTTTCAGGTCCACCATGTGGCAGTCCTGGCATAAAATCCCCTTCTGGGCATATGCGCCGTGCTTCCATTCAAGATACGTGGTCTCCAGCGGGAAGTGGTCCGAATAATGGTACACCTGGTGGCAGCCCGCGCAGAGGTCCGCGCTGAGGTGCAGAGGGGAAACTGCGCACTCATGAAAGCCTCCGCCGCAGTTTTTGCCCGGCTTCCAAGGCCCGCGTTTTATCAGTGATATCCCGTTTCCGGAGTCCACGCCTGGCGATAGTATGAAGGAGCCGTTTTCCGGCTCGTGGCTTGGGGTCTCAAGGTGGGTGGTGCCGCTTATGGAATGGCATATGTCGCAGGACACGCCGGCAAGGGCCAGCGGGCTCAGGTCCGCTATGCCCGGCCCCTTTATCTCGCCCGTGACCATGCCCGCGGGGGAATGGCACCCGTTGCATTGGCGGGCAACCTGCTGCCCTCCAAACTGGTAGGTCTTATTCAGTTCGCCCTGGTAAAGCGGATCCTGGAAGGCAAGCGCATGCAGTGACCCCGTCCATTCTTCATATTGCTTGGGGTGACAGTCCTTGCAGACCTCCGGAGCGGTAAAAGGCGCATGGGATTTGTTCCATCTGACAAGTGAAGGGTAATACGGGTAAAATTCCCGGTTCACGTGGAAGTACCCGGAGTTGGCAGATGCCACGGCGCAAAGACCTACGGTTGCAAGCAACAATATTACCAGGAATGCGGCTCGGGTGCGCTTTCTCATGTTTACCCTCCAGTTCAACATTGAAATTTGCTTAAAATTTAAATTGTTTTAAAGGGCGCTGTCAAATTTTTCACTTGACAGGGATATGCCCATCTGATAAAAACTATACAGCTTTGTACTTTTGCCGTTCGGGGTGACAGAGGAGGAGCGCCCTTTCCGGGCGTGATCTTGCAAGGGAGGTTGTGATGTTCAGGAAACGCCTTTTGGTATTGCTGCTTTTGATGTTTGCATTCCGGTTGCCTCTTCCGGCGCACGCATACACAGTGAGAATGGTAAGCAATGGCGGAACGGTTGAAGGGACGGTTGTGTTTGACGGCGTGCCGCCCAGGGACCCGGTTGTGCACTCGACAATGAATATGAATTACTGCCCCAAGACCATGCCGGCGCAAAGATACCTGATCAGAAATAAAAAAATACAGAACGTGGTAGTTTTCCTGAAAAACATCCGGGCGGGGGCCCCGGCGCCAAGGCAGCCTTATGTTGTGGACAACAGCAAATGCGCCTTCGTGCCGCACATGGGAATAGGCTTTGTGGGCAGCCCTCTCATATTCAGAAATGCCGACCCGATATTCCACAACATCCACACATACATGCACCACTCTACTTATTACAATGTGAGCCTGCAGGGGAAAGGAACGCAGGTGACAAGAGTGCTTACCCAAACGGGCATAATGAAGATAACCTGCGACGTCCACCCCTGGATGCGCGGTTATCTTTACGTATTCGATAATCCATATGAGGCCGTCACGGACTCTAACGGGCATTTTGTGATACGGGATGTGCCGCCCGGCACATATACTGTGGAGGCCTGGCACGCGGACCTTGGGACCGTGGACGTGAAAAACGTGAACGTGTCCGGTGGCAGGGCCACCACAATCGAGATCCCTTACAGTAAAACCACAGCCAGAAAAACTTTCTAAAGGAGGAAATTGCATGAAGAAATTTCTGATGCTGCTTGCCTTGCTCATGCCGGTCCTGGTCTTGTCCGTAACGCAGAGGGCGGAGGCTGTTCCTTCTTTTGCGCGGCAGATAAAAGCTCCGTGCTCGGCCTGCCACACGATATGGCCCAACTTAAACCAGTACGGAAGGCAGTTCAAGGTAAACGCATATACGGACGCTTCGCCGGACTGGAACGTCATCAAAAACGACAGGCTTAATCTTTTTTACGTGTTCCCCGTGTCCGCGCGCATCATCTTTGAGCCATACCAGATTGAGCAGGATGGCTCTGCGGCCAATCCCAATCCGGTAAATAATTCTTACAACGTAAACACAACCCAGATCGACAACATGCAGATATTTTTTGCAAGCCGCATCTACAAGTATGCAGGCGTGTTTACCAGCGTTGAGAGCGGCTCGATACCGGGCGGCAGCTTCAGCGTGGCCGTCTCCAAGGTTGCTTTCGCGTATCCTTTCAGCAATGGCAACACCATCGGGGCGGTGCTTTTTTACGGATTGCCGACCGCCGCGGACCCGTTTAACAGCTTCGGCGGCTGGGACAGGGATATTGCCTCGCCGGACACCGAAGGGCTTCCCTGGGTGCTGAACAAGGGCTGGACTTACAATTTCTGGGACGGCAACAACCTTGGCGGCGTGATTCACGGGTACTTCCTGAACAACCGGCTCTATGCGGCCATAGGCGCAACCAGGGGCGGCAACGTGGAAGACGCGGACGGGATTGCTACTTCATTCATGCATAGCTTGCCGGCTACGCCTTTTGGCACTGCCGAGGGCGCAACGGGCAATCCGTTTGGCCTGTACGGAAGGCTTGCGTGGGACCAGAGCCTGCCGCATGGTTCGGTCACCTTTGGCGGCGCGGTATATACCGGACGTGAGAACGTGTCTGATACCGGTGTGACGACCTTCATAGGCAGCACCCATGTAAACAGACAATATATTGACGCCTCGCTGGAGCAGGACCTGGGTGATGCCGGCCAGCATCTTGTTGAGGCAAAGGGCATCTTCGGCTTCGGCCAGGAGACAGGGCTTGCGCCGCTTGGTACTTTCGAGGGCAATGCGCCGGGCACATTAGGGGCCGGCGATAAAAGGAGCTTTAACGGCGGCGCCGTTGAGGCGGATTATTTCTACAACAGGACGTATGGCGTAGTGGGCCAGTACAACTGGGTCAATAATTTCCATGTTGACCCTAACGACTTCGACCCTGCCACCACCCAGCATACGTGGCTTGTGGGCCTCGACTATCTGCCCTGGTACAATACCAAGGTGCAGTTCATCTACGCCGACGTGAAGAGCAATTACCTGACTGGCGGCACTATTCCCGCAGCACAAGGGGCAAGCGAGACGGACAAGATATTCAAGGTGCTTGTGGACGTGGTGTTCTAAACTCCGGATGGTAAAACCAAAGGCCCGGCGGGGAAAACCCCCGCCGGGCCTTTTTCATTTCAGTGACATATTTGAAATCTTTAAGGCAGGGTGAGGGGAAGGGCTTTTCTGAAAAGACTTCAGGCTTTCATGTGGATTAAGGGATTTCTTTTAGTGGCCTTTCAGGTTGATTTTGACGGAACGGGCAATGCGGGAGCGGTTGGCGAGCCGAAGTGGGCCGCGCGTGCGTACGTCTGCAAGCGCCTTGCTGCAAACAGCTCTGGCGCGAGTAATTCCGCAAGGCTTGTACAACGTGAGACGCGGCCCCAACGGAGGCGGACAGCGCCCCGCGAAAAAATTAAAACCCGACTATGGAAATTCACGCATATCGGCGGACGCCGCAATAAACAGGCAAGGACTGCTTCACCCCGGCGCACCCCGGCGCACCCCGCAGAAACCCGGCAGAGCCCTAAAAAGAAATGCCTTCCCAGTGCTGCCTGAACCCGGCGAACCTTCCATCTTCTATCGCCTTTCGCATGTTCCTGAAGAACTCAAGATAGAAATGGATGTTATGAATGGTGTTGAGCCTCATGGACAGTATCTCCCTGGACAGGAAGATGTGCCTTAAATATCCGCGGGAGAAATTCCTGCAGGTGTAGCAGGAACACTCCGGGTCCAGGGGTGACGGATC
>JAJYLE010000140.1 GCA_021788025.1 Nitrospirota bacterium | reverse complement strand
ATTCCGGTGCGCAGCGGCGACATCATAAATGTGCAGAAGGCAGGGATGTTTTATGTTGATGGTGAAGTCAACAAGCCCGATGCCTACCGGCTGCGCAAAAACACCACTCTCGTAAAGGCAGTTGCAACTGCCGGCGGGCTTAAAAACGATGCCGACAAAATCATAAAGATATACCGCGACGGCAGTTCCGGCGGACGCGATGTAATTACGGCCGATTACGATGCCATAAACAGGGGGAAACAACGGGATGTAAAGCTGGCTGAAAACGACATTATAGTAGTGTCCAGAAGCGGCGCCAAGGCAATCATCTACGGCCTGTTGAATACATTCCGGGGTTTTATGAATTTCGGAAATTTCGGAGTTGGGGGAGGGTACGCGCAATGAGTGGAAACGGGAAGAAAGAAAATATCCACCTGATGAAAACAGCCGAAGACCTGATGGGTTTTCAGGAGGGGCCTGAGGATGTTAACCCCCGGGATTACCTGCATGTCATTTACAGGCGAAGATGGATAGCTTTGACCTTCTTTACTCTTGCCGTGGCCACGGTGCTGCTGGCCGTGTTCATTGAAAAGCCGGTCTATCGCGCTACCGTTTCGATCAAGATAGAACAGGAGACCCCGTCGGTTCTTGACTTCAAAGGTGTATATGGCGCACCGAAGGACGGCCTCAATTTCCTGGAGACACAATACCGGATACTTAAAAGCAGAAGCGTTGCCAAAATGGCAATGCGGGCGCTGAACCTTGGTGACAGTACGGGCCACGGGGCGAAAGGAGGCCCTTACCTCAAAGGAGGAAATGCCTCCAGGATTGAACTGTCCGGGGATTTGAATAAAGATATAAGCCCGGCGGCAGCAGATAATTTCATGCGCCGTATAAACGTCAGGCCAGTCAAAAATTCCTGGATAGCGCTGGTAAGTTTTGACGGCCCCGATCCTGCTTTTGCCGCCCGCGCAGCAAACGAGATTGCAAAGCAGTATATAGGTTTCAATATCGAAAGCAAGATTAACGCCTCGCAGGTGGCGCGGGACTGGCTTGAAACCCAGCTGGACAACATGAAGGCCAGGCTGGAACGCAGTGAGGAGGCCCTGAACAAATACGCGGCCCAGAAAGGAATAATTCTCACAGAGACGCAGTCATCCGCGGCGGCGGCCGGCGACAGCCCAAACGATGGCGGGCAGGACATCGCTACAAGCAGGCTGGAACAGATATCGTCCCAGCTGGTCCAGGCAACGGCGGACAGGGTCAAAAAGGGGGCCCTTTATTACCAATTTAAAGAGAGCGGCCCGGAGGCCGCCTCTGCTGCCGGCATTAAAGATCCCCTGATACAGACGCTTTCGCAGCAATATGCCATGCTGGAAGCCAGGTATGCCAGGCTTATGGCCTTGTATACAGCTGATTATCCTGCGGCGATACAGGTAAAAAGACAGATGGACCAGCTATCAAACCGGATAAAAAAAGAGGGTTTGAAGGCAAGGACCGCGGTCCGGATAGATTATCAGGCCGCTATGGAAAGGGAGAAAGACCTGGCTGATACTTACGAACGGTACAAAGAGCAGGCCCTGCAATTAAACGACAAGATGGTGCAGTACAACATTTTAAAAAGAGAGGTGGACACCAACCAGCAGCTCTATAACGGGCTTCTGCAGCGGATGAAGGAGATTGGCGTTTCCGCCAGCCTTACGGCCAGCAATATTCAGGTGCTGGACAGGGCGGAAATTCCAAAATCGCCTTTCAGGCCCAGAAAGGGCAGGGACCTGCTTATAGGCACGCTGTTTGGGTTATTGGGCGGGGTGGGGCTGGCGTTCTTTGTGGATTACGTGGACAACACGGTAAAGAACCCAGAGGACATAGAAAACACGATATCGCTTCCCTGTCTTGGGCTGGTGCCCGCAATCGAGACTGTGCCCGCTGGCAAGAGGCTTCTGGCCTGGAGCGGCGAGGACCACGCCCCCGCGCTCCTGGAGGCATATAGCTCCATAAACACGTTCATCCAGTTTTCCTCCGGCAGCCAGCCTCCGAAGCTGATGATGGTGACCTCTCCCCTCAAAGGCGATGGCAAGACGATGACAAGCGTGAACCTTGCGGCCACGATGGCCCGCACAAAAGGCCGGGGTATAATAATAGACTCCGACCTGAGGGCCCCGCAGCTGCACAAGATATTCGGCATGGACAACACGAAGGGGTTTTCGGACTACCTTGCCGGACTTGCGGAGATAGACGACGGGCTTATCCGCGAAACCGGGCTTGAGAACCTGGACATAATCACATCCGGGCCCAGGTCTCCAAACCCGCCGGACCTGCTTAATTCGCCCAGGCTCACCCAGATGATAAGGAAGCTTGGTCCGCTATATGACTTTATACTCTTCGACTCTCCGCCGGTCATCGGCTTTTCAGACAGCCTGATACTCAGCGCCTCTGTGGAGGGCGTAATAATGGTTGTGCGCACCGGGCGCACAACAAGGGAAGCCGCGTTGCAGAGCAGGAGGTCCATCGAGAGCGTAAACTCCAGGGTGCTGGGCGTTGTTCTGAACGCCATAAGGCAGACGGACCTGAAGTACTCCTCCTATTACCACTACGGGGACTACTATTACTATTACGGCAACGGCGAGAAGAAAACCGGCCGCAAAAAGAAAAAGGCAAAAGAAACGGTTGAAGCTTAATATCCTCCGGCTGGTTCTGACGCTTGTTTCGGCCCTGGTTTTGGCGATCCTTGTCCGGCCCGCGGTTTCGCAGCATTATGAATTACTGTTTTTAAAGGGTGAAAAAGATGGCGCGGCCATTGCCGCCTCCGTAACCGGAGAAAACGCCGGATACGCCAGGGCGCTTGGGGCCGTGTACCTTGAAGAACACGGGCCTGCGGATTTGCAAAAAGCCCAGAGGCTTTTCAGGGAATCTATTTCGCTTGACCCGATGGACCCTGATGCGTGGCTATGGCTTGCAAGGCTGTACCAGGCCAGAGGCAGTAAAACGCAGGCTGAATCAGCCGTGAAAAACGCGCTGGCCAAAAGCGCGGGGTCTCCAGGCGTTATTTGGGATGCCGGGGTTTTATTGATGCAGATGGACGATGCCGCCGCCGGTATAGCGCAGTTTAGAAAATATATTCTGATGGAACCGCGCCAGCAGCGAAAGGTCTATGGTATCTGCCTGTCTTTGGGGCTGCCGCCAGATTACATGCAGCATAGCCTTGTGCCTGCGGAAGGTCCATATCTTCGCCAATGGCTTTATTTCCTTATGCAGGCCGGGCAGCGGGAGGCGGCCGGGCGCGCATGGGAAAAACTGGCGCGGCTTGGCGCGCCAACTGAAGGCGACTATCTCAAATACTGCGATTTCCTGATAACAAACGGCAATGAAACGGGGGCGCTTGCCATCTGGAACCAGCTCTACAGCCGTTCCAATGCGGAGCTTAAGCCAGGCCGGATATGGGACGGCAATTTCGGGCAGCCTGTCACAAACAAAGGTTTTGGTTGGAGGATAGGGCAGGCCCCCGGCGTGCGGATTTTTCTGGACGGGGACATAAAGATGGCCGGGCAGTATAGCCTGAGCGCATCATTTGACGGCAGTTCAAATCCTGACATAAGCCTTGCAATCCAGATAGTGCCGGTTGAAGCCGGGCACAGGTATGAGGTGTCTGGTTATGTAAAAACATCCAGGATCACTACTGACAACGGGATTTTTCTTCAGGTGCAGGGATACGACTGCTCCGGGCTGCAGGCAGGCACGCAGCCTGTTACGGGCACAAGCTTCTGGCAGAAGCAGATCTTGGATTTCACCGTGCCCTCCGGCTGTAAAGCCATCATGTTTTCAATAAGAAGGGCCGCTTCAACCAGTCTGGACAACAGGATAAGCGGAGATGTTTGGGTGGACTCGTTAAAGATGGCGGAGCAGGGCTGATGCGGACGTGGATTTCAAATCTTAAATTTCAAATGCCGGATTTTGCCGCGGCACTGGTGGCAATCGCTGCGGCGCCTGCCTTGTTATTCGGGGCTGTGGAATACTGGGCCATGGCCGTCTCGGGCGCCCTGGCAATTGTGCTTTTCATGTTCGGGGTGTTCTCTTTTTCAGGCAATCCGGGTGGGAAAAAGATTGCCCTTGTTTATATGTCTGCCGCGCTTGCTGCCTATCTTCTTTTCCAGATGCTGCCGCTGCCTGTCTGCATATTGGGCCTTTTACAGCCGGGTATGGCCTATCTGGCAGTGGCCGGCCCTGCCCCCGTGTTCCACAGCATATCCGTTTACCCGTTTGAGACGGAGATGGCCCTTGCCAGGTTCATCATTTACCTGATGGTCTTTTTTACGGCAGCGCTTTTCATCGATGGCCGGGCGGTTTACAGGGTTTTAAAGGGGCTTTCGGTATTCGGTTTTGCGCTGGCGCTGTTTGCAATAGTACAGCATTTCACATGGAACGGGAGGATTTACTGGGTGTCATCATATACCACCGGAGGATCGCCATTCGGTCCGTTTGTGGACAGGAACCATTTTGCCGGGTTTGTAAATATGATCATGCCCCTGGCGCTTGCCGTTTCGCTTGCATCAAGGGAGTTGGCAAAAAAGGCGCTTTACGCATTTTTTGCCGTGGTTATGGCCCTTGCAGTAGTCCTCAGCCTCTCCAGGGGCGGCGTGATGTCGTTTATTGCCGGGCTGGCCGCCTTCTGCGCCGTCCTTATCATTCAGAACAGCCCCAAATGGCAGTATATGGTACTGGCGCTCTTTTCGGTTACTCTTGTGTCATTTGTCACGTATGCCGGCGCCTCGCCGCTTCTGTCGCGCTTCCCGGCGGCCCAGATAACGCACGGCCAAAGGCTGCTGGCCTGGAAGGGCACGCTTGCGGCGTTCAGGGATTTCCCGGTGTTTGGCACCGGGCTTGGCACGTTTGCAAGTGCGTTTGGGCCTTACCAGCCTGCCGGGCTTCAAAAGATATGGGAGCACGCTCATAATGATTTTCTGGAGCTGCTTCTGGAAGGCGGCCTGGCCGGGGTACTGCTTGGCGCTGTATTCGTGCTTGCCGTGCTGAAGACGGCTTTCGGGCATAGGCGCGGCTGGCATGGCCGCGCGGCATATCTTAAGGCCGGATTCGTTGCCTCCATTATCACGATATCAGTGCACAGTCTTGCAGATTTCAACCTCCATGTGCCTTCAAATGCGATTCTGCTTTCCTTGATACTTGGGCTGGCTGTGGCCACTTCCGGTTGACCTCATTTCAATTCGTTTGCTCCCGCCCGCTTTCCGCCTTGCACTTTTTCATCAAACGCATCATTATTATGAATGATGCCGCTTGTCAGATTAATCCTGGGGGCCGTCCTGCTTGCGATGGGGCGGCGGCTCTACTGGTTTTTCCTGGGGACGGCCGGGTTTTTCTTCGGGTTTGACCTGGCCCGGCGCGTGGCGCCCAATTTGCCCCACGGCACGGCCCTGATCATTGCCATTGTAATAGGCATCGCCGGGGCTGTGATAGCTATCGCGCTCCAGAAATTCGCCATCTTTGCCGGTGGATTTTTGGTGGGCGGATACCTGGCTGAAAATGCGCTGCGATATGTCTTCGCGGCAAATCACCTGTGGTTGGTATTCATTATAGGCGGGATAATCGGGGCCATACTCATGAATTACATGTTCACTTTTGCGCTGATAGTGCTTTCATCCCTTATGGGGGCGATGCTTATATTGCAGGCCGCCCATTACTGGCACAACGCGGTCTCGCTCCCCTTGGTACTGCTTGCCGCGCTTGGCATCGCAATCCAGTACGGTTTCGTAAAGCCGGGCCGTTCCATGTTCGGTAAAAAAAGCTGATATCCCACTTGCCGTTTCAGATTAACTTAGAACCAGAATTTGAGTAATTCCGGAAAAGATAAACAAATGCATTCAGTTTTGTTCCTAATGTATTGAATTTAAAAGGGGAAATTCTTTAAAGCTGAGACGGCACGATTATATCCGGGAGGTTCTGGAGGCGGCGAGCGGATTTGAACCGCTGCATCGAGGTTTTGCAGACCTCTCCCTTACCACTTGGGTACGCCGCCGAATTATATATTAAAAATTATTGCCGTAAAAAATGGAGCGGGTGGCGAGATTCGAACTCGTGACCCCAACCTTGGCAAGGTTGTGCTCTACCAGCTGAGCTACACCCGCTTTCAAAAGCGAACGAATTACTATTATCTCCGGAACAGTACAAAAAATCAAGTTCTTCGGGCCTATCTCAAAAAATCGCTTCCGGCCGCAAGAGGCTGAAATCGCGGCATAGCGTCTTAAAGGGAAAATCGTCCTCACCGCTGCGCCTCCGGGCTATTCCCCCTTTCTTCCTTGTCTGCCACACTTTCTTCTGTCTTTCGCTTCAGAACCGGTTTTGAGACTGGTTCTTTCTAATTACTTCAATAGGTTCCCCGCGCCCGGCCGGGTGAATTGGTTTATAATAGTGTTTCGATGGCTGAGGTTAATACATATACAGGCATAAAGCCGGACAGGGACACCTTCAAGGCGCTTGCGGGCAAAGGAAAAAACCTTGTGCCCGTGTACGCGGAGATACTTGGCGATACCATTACTCCCGTTGCCGCGTACCTTAAATTCAGCAGAGTGGCCGGTCCTCGGCATGGCTTGCCTAACTCGTTTCTGTTCGAGAGCGTACTTGGGGGCGAAAAATGGGCCAGGTACTCGTTCCTGGGGTTTGATCCGTCCGCGGTCATAACATCCAGGGGCAACATG
>JAJYLE010000007.1:32279-33009 GCA_021788025.1 Nitrospirota bacterium | reverse complement strand
GGTGGGTCAAAATTGGACGCCGATAGTGGGTCAAAATTCAACGCCTATTGACAAGAAATAGTCACCTCTTCTTGCAGGAGATAGACCGCCCAAAAACTGATTTTTCCCTCGTTCCAGCCTCGAAGAATGTAAGCAAAATGCACTCACCTAAAATGAAAGTGCTTGAAAAATAAGAATAAATCACCCCTTTTGCGGTCTATTCGTAATCAGCAGGTCGTGAGTTCAACCCTCATCCCCGGCTCTTAATTTTCAAATAGTTATTAAAGAGCTGAGCAACTGATTAGGTTGAGATTTATTTGAGAATGAATTGAGAACGGGCTTTTGTTGCTGAAAATTTATCAAACAAATTCAGATGTTTTGTTAAATTGAGCAACTGTTATAAAAATACTTGATTTATAGGTGCAGTTATAAGATAGAAGGGCTATCCGGCGTAAGATTTTCCTATAACCCTATATCCAATATCGAATACCCAATTGCTTTATATCCTTGAAGTCTGCTTACTGCAGGGTTTCCAACCTTAAAGTTCAGAGGGATTACTATAAAGCCATAAAAAAAGTTTTGGAACAGGCGCTTCCGGCGGCTTGAGGTTGGTTAAAATGGAGCGGATGTGCTAGCAAAGGAATGACAAAGCAGCTTGTAACTGCTTGAAAACACAAAAAGCCGGCTTTGTTACGTATAGCGGGGCGCGGGAGTAAGACAACAAAGCCCCAGTGCCTTCCGGGACTGCCGC
>JAJYLE010000007.1:0-32269 GCA_021788025.1 Nitrospirota bacterium | reverse complement strand
ATCCGGACTTGGACAGCAAAAGTGATTTTTCCAGGGAGAAACACTCACGATTTTCACCCCTTTATTCCCGTGGGTTCCTGTGAGAAACAGGCATCGGATGTGACAAGCTAAAAGAGGCGGTTCTATTTAATTGCTTGTGATTTGGCCGTACCGGGCAAGCGGTGTTTGGGCTGGGCCGCGGGGTTTCGGTTATAATGACAGCAGCATGAACAAAGAAAACGCCTCCAGCATCGGGACGATCATAGCGGCGTTGCTTGCCTCGTCATGCTGCATTGGCCCGGCAATCTTCGTTGTTTTTGGGACCTCGGCCGGCTTCTTGTCAAAACTGGGCTTTATGAGTGCCCTGCGCCCCTATATGCTTGGGGCCGCTTTCCTTATGCTTGGCTATTCGTTCTGGAAACTTTACCTTGTGAAACCGGATTGCGTCTGCGCGGAAAATATCCGGCCGCGCAGGGCCGCCAGGGCGATCTTCTGGACAGGAGTTGTGGCGATGGCCTTTGCCCTGACGTTCCGGAAGGTCATTCTCTGGATATATGGATAGGAGGAACATCTGATGGCTGCCAGGATTACCGAAAGATGGATTGCCCTTATTGCGATATTTGTCATGCTCATGGCGCCGTTTGCATATGCGGCCCGGCATGAGGTGGTTTTGAATATCCAGGGCATGGACTGTAGTATCTGCGCCCTTGCGGTAAAAAAATCCCTGGAAGGCGTGAAGGGAGTGGGGGCTGTGAAGGTGTCCCTGGGGCAGAATAAGGCTTGGGTAACCACGGACAAGTCCGTGCCCGATAGCGCCCTCATCGATGCCGTAAAGAAGGCCGGCTTTAAGGCCTCAATCAGCGGTACAGATAAATAAGATACGGTCCTGTTTGTATACACCTGTCGTGGCCCGGATAGGCGATGATGAACCACGTTGCATGCTGACCCGCATTGCTTTTAATGCTAAACTTGATTTCGAAACACACCGGATGCGAAACTATTGCCATGGCACAGCAAGAACACAGGGATTTCGATAAGGAAGCAGCCAGGTGGGACGAGGACCCGCGGCGCGTAAAGCTGGCGGAGGATGTTGCCCAGGCGATTATCCGCGAGGCCCGGCCCGCCTTGGACATGGCCGCGATGGATTTCGGCTGCGGCACAGGCCTGGTTACCCTTCAAATCCAGCCACTGGTAAAAACGGTTACCGCCGTGGACAGCTCGCGCGGGATGCTGGAAGTGCTTGCACAGAAGATTGAGGCCCGGAAAATCTCCAATGTGGTCCCGCTGTTCATTGATATTGAAAAAGGCGGCCTGCTTGAGGCAAACAACAGGTTCAATCTGATTGTAAGCAGCATGACGATGCACCACGTGGCCGATACGGCCGCGCTTTTGCGTATGTGGCATCAGCATCTTTTGCCGGGGGGCATCCTGAGCGTGGCGGATCTGGATTCCGAAGACGGCACGTTCCATGGGGACAACACCGGCGTTTATCATTTAGGGTTTGGGCGGGGAAAACTTATGGAACTTATGCGGCAGGCCGGATTTGCCGGGCTCAAGGACACAACGGCCTCCGTGATGCAGAGGGACATTGACGGCGGTAAAAGGGAGTTTACAGTTTTCCTTATTACCGGAGAAAGGACAAGCTGAATTGGATATCGGCAAGATGTCGCCTGAAGAACTGGCGGCGGAGCTCAGGAAATTGAAGGAAGAGCTTTGCGACATCGAGGACATGCACTCGTTTACCTTCCAGAAAACCTCCGTACACATGGGGGCTGAAAAGGCGGATTCCATGCAGGTGGAGTTCGATGAAGAGTGCAGGGAAATAAAGGCGAAAATAGAGCGCATCGAAAAGGCGCTTGCGGCCAAAGGCGCCCTTTAGAACAACTTGGGTCTTATCCTGGTAACAAATGATGATGGCGTCCACGCCCCTGGGCTGATCGCGCTATTCAGGGCGATGAAGGAACTGGGCGAGGCCTTCATAATAGCCCCGGACAGGGAGCGTTCCGCCGTGGGCCACGCGCTTACCTTGCACAGGCCGCTTAAAGTGGAACTGCTGCGTGAAAACGTATACAGCTTAAACGGCACGCCCACGGACTGCGTGGCTGTGGGCCTCGGCAAGATACTGCCTCGGAAACCGGATCTTATAGTCTCCGGCATCAACAGGGGGGCCAACCTGGGAGACGACGTCACATATTCCGGCACCGTGTCGGCCGCCTTTGAAGGGACGATAATGGGCATACCCTCGATAGCGGTGTCCCTTGATATCCATGATGAGCCTCCCGGCGCGGAAAATACTGTGATGCCTGCAACCCCCGCGCATTACGAGACCGCGCAGGAGTTTGCCGCGCAGGCCGCGCGCTTTGTGCTTGCAAACTATCTGCCGTATGCAACGCTTTTAAACGTGAATGTGCCGAATATCCATCGCAACGAGATAAAGGGCGTCAGGTTCACAACACAGTCCAAACGGGTTTATGATGAGTCCGTGCATGAGACCCGGTCCCCGCGCGGAGAGCTTTATTACTGGATAGGCGGGGGAAAGCCTTCCTGGACGGAGAGCGAGGACGCGGACATAAAGGCCGTTATGAACGGGTTTGTTTCCATTACGCCGGTGCATATAAATCTCACCAATTTCCCCGCCATGCAATGGCTGAAGGAGCGGTGGGCCGGCCCTCCCGGCAAAGAGCACTGAATGGAAGAGACGCTTTCCGCCTCCCCTTTTTCCGCGCAGTTGGAGGCGATGCTTAAAAACCAGATAGCCGCGCGCGGTGTAAAGGACGAGCGGGTGCTGGACGCGATGCGGATGGTCCCCCGGCATGTCTTTGTGCCGGAGCAGCTAAGGTACAAGGCATACGACGACATGGCCCTGGAAATCGGGCTGGGGCAGACGATATCACAGCCTTATATGGTGGCGCTTATGACCGGGCTTCTGGAACTCTCCGGCAAAGAGCGCGTGCTGGAGATTGGCACGGGTTCAGGCTACCAGACAGCCATCCTTGCCCGGCTGGCAGCCCAGGTATATACAATAGAACGCCTGCCGCAGTTGTCTGAAAAAGCGAGGGCCGTCCTGGAGGCCTTTGGGATAAAAAATGTGCATTATATGACGGGCGACGGTACGCTGGGCTGGCCGCAGGAGGCCCCTTTCGACAGGGTGCTGGCGGCTGCGGGCGCCCCGGATGCGCCGCCGCCGCTTGTGGAGCAGCTGGCCGAAGGCGGGGTGATGGTTATCCCGGTTGGCACAAGGAGCTCTCAAAGGCTTTTGAAGGGCAGAAAGTCCGGCGGGCGGCTGATAAGCGAATTCCATATCTACTGCACTTTTGTGCCGCTTCTGGGCGAATTCGGTTGGAAGGACATCAACTCCTTGTAATTGCGCTTGAACAGCGCGGATTCCGGTTTTTTGCCAAAGCGTATCTCTTCGTACTCGCTTATAAAATTCCGTGCGGCATCGGGGAACCCAAGTACTGCGGCTTCCTTTAACACTTCATCCGGGGTGGAGGATGCCGTAAGCTCCGCCCCCATTTTTCCCAGCCGTTTCCTGAATTTTAGATAC
Organism: Nitrospirota bacterium; assembly: GCA_021788025.1. Classification (GTDB taxonomy): domain Bacteria; phylum Nitrospirota; class Thermodesulfovibrionia; order Thermodesulfovibrionales; family JdFR-88; genus JAKAKS01. Next base: position 28,743 of record JAJYLE010000007.1, on the reverse strand, counting down.
ATCCAGGTTTGGGGGCTGTGGTCTTTTGCCTTGCCAGCCCGTATTGCCGCAATCACCGCCAGCACCGCGCCAAGTATTATTATAACCGGCAATATGGCCGGAGATGCCTTCAGGTGAAACCTGGCCAGCGCCTGTATGCGGGAGTGTTGCGCGGGTCTGAAACCCGTAAAGCCGGACGTAAGCGCGCCCAGCAGACGGGCCTGGTCGCTGGAGCTGAAACTTACAACGTACCGGAACCACTTCATCCTGAGCGCGTCAATATAAAGCGACAGTCTTCCCGGTTTTTCCTGAGCGGCAACCAATCCGGCCGGCGTTGGGTCGAACCGCGTCCATTTGCCGCTGATAAGCGCCTCCACCCAGGTGTGCGCATCGCGCTGCCGTATTATCGAGTAATTGCCCACAGGGTTGAACTCGCCTCCGGAATATCCTGCCACCAGTCTGGAGGGGATGCCGGCGGCGCGAAGCATCAGCGCCATCGCACTGGCGAAGTGCTCGCAGTAGCCGCGGCGCGTGCCGAAGAGAAAATCTATGATGGGCGAGATGCCCGGCCTGGACGCAGGGACATACAGCGAATAGGAAGAGTGATGCCCCAGGTATTTTTCTATGGCGTAGGCTTTCTGGAGCGCGCCGGGATATCCGTTTGTTATCTGTATGGCAAGTTCCTGCAATCTTTCAAGCCCGTGGGGCATCTGGAGAAAATCTTCGCTGTTTACCGATGGCACATGCCGGCCTGACACTACATTGTCGGGGCCTGCCGGAGGCGAAACGAACACCGTATAGGATATCCTCCTGCCTGCCTTTTCCGGCATGGTGAATATGCCCTCCTCATCTACCAGAACGGGGCCGAATGAGGTCTTCAGCGACACTGCGCCCGCAGGCGCAAAGGCAATCTGTGAGTTCGAAGGCTCCAGTGATATCCTGTACCATGTTTTTCTGTTTGCAGGGGTGCTGTCATCAAAACGCGGCACATCATATACGTTGTTGCCGTTATCCGATACGTTATCCGGTACGCCGCCTGAAAGCGGGTATTTGTCAAAAACCGAACTGGACCATGCGGTACCGTCAAACCTGTCCAGCACCGCCCCCCTCAGATAATAGGGCGGCGGGGCAGGACTTTCCACGCGCATTACTATCGCCGGGTCCAGCTCCATTCCCTCAAGCGCGCCAAGCCTCACCTTGCCGGAAAAGCCCACGTGCGGGGTGTTGCTTTCGTGTTCCCCGCCTATGTAACCGCCTCTTGGCCTGGGGATTATAACAAAGCAGACAACTGTCATAGCTATTATCGTGGCAGATACAAAAGTGACCGGCCCCGGAAGGCTTACCTTGGCCGAGGTGCCTTCTTTAATGAAATGAGAAATGGTAATGGCCCCCGCCAGTGCCGCCACAAAGACAACAAACACCACGCCGAAGGCTATGCTCCTGGTAAGCTCCGATGTCACCAGCACCTGTAAAAGCGACATGAAAAAGACCTGAAGGTTGTCCCAGGGGTCTTTCAGGTCGAAGCTCTTTAGCGCCTGAAAAATGATAGTTAGGTGGGCAACGGCCAGAAGGATGTCAGTGCCGGCTACGGCCACGTCCGCTCCAAACAAAAACATCGTCAGCACGGCCCCTGCCCCTATCGCCCATTTGGGGGCCATCGCCTTGCCCCTTACAAGCCGGTAATATCCGTAAATGGCCGCCGGGACCATCGGGTAGAGTACGGGGGTGATGTCCCCAGTCATTATGAGGCCCAACTGGCCCGTAAGGGCCAGGATGCCAGTGAATAAGCTATATCCTATCGGCATGAATCACCGCCCGGAAAGAGGCGGCCCTTGCGCTTAACTGGGAGTTGGCGGACTTAAGCACCAGTATCCCGCCGGCCTCCGGCGCGCCGCTGTTCCAGGAAGTATCTTCTTTCACAAACGAAAGATGCTCAAATATCCGCCGGAGATGGCCAGGCCCAATTCCGTTTTCAATCTTACCGGACGTGGTGGCAAGTGAAACAAAATAGCCGTCTTCCAGCAGTTGCCTGGCCGTTGAAGCGGCCGCGGACACTGCCTTCTCGAAGGCCTCCGGCGCGCCAGGGCCGGTGCCGTCCAGCACTATTGAAATCCTTTCCCCGGTCTCGCTTGCGGTCTCTCTTACCATCAGCCTGCTGTGGCGGGCGGTGGCCTTCCAGTTTATGTGCCGCAGGCTGTCTCCGGCGCGGTACTGTCTTATCTCCCTGAGCTCATCTCCGGGCAACAGTATAGGAACTGCGCCCTCGGCGGCGGACTGGCTGCGGGCCGCGCCGATGTCCATAAGCTTTGGATACACGGTAAAAGACACTGGCGTTTCCGCGCGGGAAATTACGTCGAAGAATATAAAAGGGAAGCTTGTTTCGATAACCGTTTTGCCCATGTTTGCAATTCCCCTGTGCGGGAACACGGTTTTAAGGGTGCCCCTTGAACTGCCGTCCGCCGGAACGAACGGGACCGTATGGGGCTCAGGAAGCGCCGTGGATTTCATGCGCACCGAGTAGGACGGGATGCGCCTCTTGCGGTTTGCAATCTCGTAATTTATCCAGGTTTCGGTTTGGGCAAACACGCTTGCGGGCGGTTCCAGTTTTAAAGCGAGCGCCCGCAGGTTGGTTATGGACAAGGCAAGTGAAAGGACCATGGAGGAAAGCATCATGGAAACGATCAGGTAGATAAGGTTGTTTCCCGTGTTGAATGCCGCCATGATTATGAGGACAAGGATAAGGAAAAACCTTTTTCCTTCGCGTGTGGGCCGCACTCTCATGCCAGCCTCAAAACGCCCTCATACAGGCGCAGCTATGCCGTTTACTATATCTTTAATCAGGTGCACCGGGTTTGCCTGCCCAGGGCGCCCGTTTTTAAGCACCAGCCTGTGGGCAAGCACAACCGGGGCCATCTCTTTTACGTCCTCCGGGGCCACGAAATCACGCCCCGAATAAAAAGCGCTGGCCATGGCGGCCCTCAGAAGAAACTGCGCGCTCCTGGTGCTTGCGCCAAGGGTGATCATATCGTGCCCGCGGCTGGCAAGCGCTATCGAATGGATGTAGTGGATTATAGAGTCGTCCACTTTAAGCCGGGTGCATTTTTTCTGGAACGAAAGCAACTCCTCAACCCCAAGGACGCGCGGGACCGACTCCAGCAGCTTTTGCGGCTCGATTATGTTTTTAAGCACATCCTTTTCCACCTCCGGGGAGGGATAGCCTAAGCGTATGCTTATCATGAACCTGTCCATCTGGCTTTCAGGCAGCGGATATGTCCCGTGCTGCTCCAGCGGGTTCTGGGTGGCTATTACCATGAACGGATCGGGAAGCATGAACGTATTGCCGTCCACGGAAACACAGTTTTCGTTCATGGCCTCCAGCAGTGCGGATTGCGTTTTTGGGCTGCTGCGGTTAATCTCGTCGGCCAGTACGATGTTGGCGAATATGGGGCCTGGCCTGAACTCGAACTCGCCCGTTTTTGTGTTGAATACGTTTACCCCGGTTATATCGGAGGGCAGAAGATCGCTTGTAAACTGGATGCGCTTGAAAGAGCAGTCCACCGCTTTGGACAGGGCAAGGGCAAGAGTGGTCTTGCCTACGCCCGGGACGTCCTCTATCAGCAGATGCCCCCTTGCCAGCAGGCATATTATGGAATGCCTTATGGCCTTCTGTTTGCCCCTGAGCGCCAGGCTTACGGCGTCCTCCAGGGATTTTAGACCGGGGTGAGGCAAGGTTCTTTCTCCTAAGCCGGCCTTTCCCTGGCCGCGGTTTGACAACACATATGCTTTACTATAGCATTTTTTCAGGAGGGGACCTATCTTGCGAATTGCCTTTGCGCCGGATGTGTCCCCCTGCAGTTTTTGGGCGTTAGGGGGAGGGATTTTGCTCTGCAAAACGTTAAAAGGCGCCCGCCTGAGGATGTGAAAGGAGTACGGACATGCAGACTGCCATCAAGCTTACCCAGGAAGAAAAAGACATACTTTCGCAGGTGCTTGAAGAATATATTTATGACCTTGAAGAAGAGATAGAGGGCGAAAGCGAAGAGACCAAGGATATTTTCAGGCGTGAAGAAGATGTACTTAAGGAGATACTGAGGAAGATACAGGAATACGCGGTGGCATAAAAAACAGGCAAGCGGCAAGCGAGCAAGCAGAAGATAAAATTTCAATGGAATTAACTTGTTTGCAATTTGCTGCTTGCAACGTGAACGAGAGGAGCCTGCCATGACACTGCATCTTGATGACGAAGAAAAAGAGATACTGGCCCGTGCGCTGAAGATTTATCTTTCGGACTTGAGGGAAGAGATATACAAGACCGAAAGCCACGAAACCAAGCCCCCGCTTAAACGGGAGGAACTGGTGGTGAAGGCCATCCTGGAGAAGATCGAAAAAACAGTGGTCCTCTAGCAAATACGCCAGGTTTTCTAATATTCCGGCGGCACGTAGAAATTAAGCGTCCTTAATGTCTCCCGTCCGGTATTTTTTATTTCATGCCGTGCGCCCTTTTCGATAAGGACAAGGCTGCCGGTTTTTAATTGCACTTTTTCGCCGTTTACAACCGCCTCTCCCTCTCCGGAGATAACATAAAGCCACTGATCACTGCTTTCGTGCCGGTTCTCAGGGCCGCCTTCGGAATTGCCTGGCGCAATTACCATCTCCGCCGCCTGAGCCCTGGAATTTCCTAACAGGACCTTGAATTCCTTATCGTATTTCACCGCGGTGTTTTCCATATGTCCTCCCAAAAAACCAGCGATTCACTTCATATATTAAATTTTTATCAGGTATTCTTTTTACAATCAATGCGGGCCGCCTCCGGCCGTTATTTCTGAAAGACCAAATTGTGATCAGCATCACAAGTTTTTCTGCCGGAAAGAGATAGCATAACGGTTAAGAGCAGAAAAATGATGCCGGAAGGTGCTGAATGAAACTCCAGCCCCAGGAAGTGGACGGGCTCCTTGCAAGGCTCAGGGGAAATAATATGGAAATCCCCGGGCTTGACGGGGAGATAAGGAAAATAGCCGCAGGCCCGGACCAGATATTAGGTAAATTCCGCGAGATACTGGACCTGCTTGAAGATGTAATCCCTGACGAGAAGCTCAGGTATAAGACCGCAATTAAGACGCTTGCCGCAGCATCGAAAGTAAACCATCAGGATGTGCTTAAGGCCGCCTCCAACCAGCTTGAGGAACTGGAAACTTTACAAGATGAATTCATGGCAGCCCTTTCCGGCGGTGATGAATTTAAGGCCATGGAATCCAGGGTGCAGGAGATAAGAGACCAGAAATCGAATCTGATGGAAAAACTGGCCCGGCTTGAAGCTGAGGAGCAGAAGGTCCTTGGTGATATGGCGGATAAGGAAAAGGACACAGGCCTGGCCAAAAAGTCCCTTGAGAAAATATTTACAGAGGCCATGGATGAAATCTCCGGGATAAAAGCAAAACTGGAGGGGTTGTCCCAGGGGAAAACGGAAATCCCGGAAACGTTAACGCCGAAAACGGCAGCTGCTCCCTCCCAGCCGGCCCAGCCGGAAAAAGCCCAGCCTGTGCCTGGCAACGGTCTGCCTGGCGAGGGGGAAACGGCTGCCGCGGAATCAGCAAAACCCGCAGATCCATACGGGACAGATACGCAATGGCAAAAGAAATGCCCTAATTGCGGAAGCAAGATGAACTTCTTTTTGAATGATAAAAAATGGCTGTGTTATGTCTGCGCGTTCGAGGAATTAAAAGACGGCGCCGGCAGAGACAACGATGAAAGCGCAGGCCCGGCGTCTGAAAGCAAGCCTGAACCCCAATTGCAGGCCGTAGCGCAAACTTCAGAGGCGGTTACAAACCCACCTGGCTTATCGGTGGTGAGGTATTCAGCTATAAATGCAAAAATGCAGGTCAAAAAAAAGAACTGCCCCGTCTGCAGGAAAAAGATGATATGGGGCGAGGTGGACAAAACCTGGCGGTGCACATCCTGCGAGTATTTTTACCGGACGGAATATTAAATGCGCGTAATTTTTCATGCCATATCGTGCGCGCATGGCGGAGGGGCAATGCCGGCCTTTTTTTCTTCCACGTAGTGCGCGGCGCCAAGGGCGGCTATGCATCCATCTGCGGCGGCAACCACAATCTGGTTTGCAAATTTCTGCCTTAAATCCCCGGCCACGAATATCCCGGGCACGCTTGTCTCGCAATTATCGCCGGCAATAACAAAGCCCTGCGCGTTCATCCTGACGCCAGGAGGTATAAGTTTGTTATTGGGAGCATAACCTATGAATATGAAAACGCCGTCAACCCGCAGTTCGCTTTTCATACCGGATTCCACGTTTTGGCAGGCCACGGACTCAACGGCAATTGCCCCTTTAATTTCCGTAAGAACAGTGTTTGGGACCAGTTCGATTTTGGGCTCCGCCTGCAAACGGCCCTGGAGCAGTTTGCCTGCCCGCAGCCCGTCTTTCCGGTGAACCAGGTAAACTTTACTCGCCAGCTTTGCAAGATACAGCGCTTCCTCTACGGCCGTGTCGCCGCCGCCCACCACGGCAACTGTTTTGTCTTTGAAAAAGAGGCCGTCGCACGTTGCGCAATATGAAACGCCGCTTCCCAGATATTCCGTTTCACCGGGTATGGCAAGTTTCCTGACCGTGCCGCCAAGTGCAAGTATAAGGGCGATGCAGTGCAAAACCTCGCCGCTGGCCAGCCCAACCGCATGTGTGCCAGCGCCGGTTTCAATCGACGTTACCTCCTGCTGCACCATGCGCAGGCCAAAGGATTCCGCCTGGCGGACCATGTTCTCGGCCAATTGGAAGCCGGTTATGCCCTGGATGCCGGGATAATTTTCAACCTCTTTTGAAATGGCGATTTGCCCTCCTGGCAACCCTTTTTCCACCAGCACTGTTTTCATGGCGGCCCGCTGGCAATAGAGGCCCGCAGTCAGGCCGGCGGGCCCTCCACCAACAATGATTACGTCATAGCATTCCTTCACCTATCAGCCGTTGCCCTCCTCGAAATTTTTTAAAAACTGGGCGATCTGCACCCCAAGGTAAACGCATTTTATGCCGTCCATGCACTCATCGGCGTCTTTTTTCTCCAGATAGGTGCTGAGCTCATGGCTGCCTTTGCTGATCTTTACAAGGTAGGCGTTTTTTGAATCGTCAAAGACCAGCCTTACCGACGCGCCGCTTCTTTCAATTTCAGGGTACATACCGGCAATTTTTTCCTTCAGTGCTACTGGTGAATACCCCATGGCCTCCTCCTTTTACTTTTTTGCCTTCCTTGAGTATATAGTACCTATCTCAAACCTGTTCAGGCCGCAAGAGGTTTTCGCCTGACGCCCGGAGTACTTGGGAAATTATACAAATAATTATATGCTTATCTGGTGCGTCACCTAATTGCTGTTTTTGCTTTATTCCGGCCCGGAATCTTCCTTGTTCAGTCTTCCGGCGGCATTCGCCGATATGCCTGAATCTCTCATTTGAGTTTTCTTTGTTTTCGCGGGGCGGTGTTCGCCTGCGGTCGCGCATAAAGCGCGCGAATTAAGGGAAATGGAATGTTTATAATTCTTCTCACTCACCAACCGCCCCACCTGCCTGGTACGTCGGACTTCCGAGAATAAATTATGAGTAAACCGGATAGCAAAAATAATTATATTCAGGACTGGCCGCAGCGCATGGAATCAGGGCCTGTCCTCCAGGTTTTTTTCCATTTTGGCCAAGCAATCCGGGCAGATGCCGTGGGTGAACTGCGCCCCTATCTGTTTTTTGAAGTATATTTCCAACTGGCTCCAGTAGCCCTGGTCGTCCCTTATTTTTTTGCACCAGGCGCATATGGGGACAAGACCTTTTAATACCTTTATCTCCTCCAGGGCGCTTTCCAGTTCCAGAACAAGCATCTTCCGCTCTATTGCGTAACGCATGGAGCGCGCCAGCCATTTGCCTTCCATGTCTCCCTTTACAATGTAGTCCTGTGCGCCCGATTTTACGGCGATTACAGCCGTGGCCGCATCTTCAAGCCCCGTTAAAAGCACGATCGGCAGGGTGGGCGCTTTTTCACGGACTCTGGAAAATGTGTCCAGCCCGCGGCTGTCTGGCAGGCTGAGATCCAGCAGGAGGATATCCAGGTTTTTTTTCTCCAGGCGCTCAAGCCCTTTTGCAAGGCTATCGGCCCATTCAAGGCTGATGCCGGCATTGCTTTCGGCCAGCATCTGACGCACCAGCGCCGCATCGGCGGGATTGTCCTCTATTATCAGCGCCCTCATGATCTCCATTTTTGGATTATATCAGATACAAACTGGAGGTGATCCATCCCTCCTGAAAGAGTACGAGGTGATATTCAGGGTGGTCTGCTACTACAACCACCCGCCTTCTCTAGCGCGGGGATAGACTCCGCCTGGCAGCATTCTTTGTGCAGAGGCTGGCATGTTTCAAAACCACTATGATTGTCTTTCAGCCTCACGGGAAGCGGATGATGAACATGGCAGAGGAAATCACGGTGCAAACATAGACTTTAAGGGAGTTACCTTATCAGGAAAGAGAAAAATATTGTAATTGCAAAAGTCCCAAGCCATCCGAATAAAATGGCCCTGGCCCCCGGCAGCTTTCTCTTTTTGAGTTGCTCGTCAATAAAATCAATCCCGATGGCACAGGCAACCGAAACCGGTACTAACAGGCCCAATCCATAGTGCGCCTTAACGATTGCAAAAGAAGGCACTTTCAAGCTCAAGTAAATAATAGAGGCCCCCATGGCGGTAAAAGAGCAAACCAGCAAAAGAAAGCCGGCATTCATCTCTTTTATGGCCCCTTCAAGCAGCCGCCATAACCCTATCAATATAGCCACAGTTGCCGGGACCGCAAGAATAAATATTAAATTCATATATCCATAATTCCACGGCGGCGGAGGTGTGCATTGAGGCCCTGGCAGGTATGCGACTGACCCTCCAAACATGCTATCGCCCCAGAGACTTGAATAAATCCCGTCAAGGAAAGAGTGGAAGCTTGAAAAGAACGGCCTCTCAAAGGACATTCCAAAACTGGTGTAGTATTGCAAAGTATGATATCCCGGGTCCTGCCACCAAAGAAAACCAAGCGATTTGTTCATGTTTGTGACTATGAGTTTGCCGTAATGAAGCCAATTCCTGAAATAAAACCATCCTGAAATGGCAATCATGGGCAGAAAAATCGCAAGGTAAATTCTGCACATTTTTATGATGCCGGTCTGTTTTTTTAAGGCATGATATAAAATGACAAGGCAGAACACCGGTAAAAAAACCAGAACCGTTACCTTTGTTAAAAAGGCCAGGCCCAGAAGAATTCCCAGAAACCAGAATGATGAAACTTTTAAATCCTTTTTAAGAATGCCCAGGACATAAACGATGCAACTGCCTATAAGAAAAGCAGACAATGACTCATTGCTTATGAAGTTTGCAATATATATATTAAAAGGCAGGATTGAAGCCATTGCCGTTACCAGCATTTGTTTTTTATCGTCTTCCGGGAAAAGCATTCTGGCAGCTATAAAAGCCAGGTAAATCTGCCCCATTGCGCCGGCAAACGTCACCAGCTTGAAAGATAACAGGAATTCATGCGTCAAGCCGGAAACCAAATGCCGGGCTAAAAGGAAAAAAACAGCCGTAATCAGATAAAAAAGTGGAGGCTGGTAGGTCTCCCAGCCATCGGCTGCAAGTGGCAGAGAATGCCTTTCAAGGAGATATCCTACATATGAAAGGTGGCTTTTGGCGTCGAATCCATTGTACACCAGGGTTTTATATAAATTATTGAAAAATAGAACGCACCAGAATATAAGCGCGATTATCAGCACCGCGTGTGGAGAAAGGACCGGTTTTGTCCATTTAATTTTCAAAAAATTTACAAGCATGAAGATCAGGACAGATATAAGGAAAAAAGAGATAAGGGCAGGATATTTACCGGCAAAAGATTCCCACGGAGAAGGCAGGGGCTGCTGAAATGAAGTGTCCGGCATGGCGGTATCATCTGCAATTGCCGCCATACTATAAGGACTGTTATCAATTGATGCTATCCAGGTCTCATCAGTTTTAATTTCAGGTGATATGCCTTTAGTGTATAGCCACAACAGCGGGGGCCCGGTAATGTTGTCTACCCTCACGGTGATGTTATTTTGCCCCTCTTTTAAATAAGAGGTAATATCATTGGTTGTAATTTTCTTCCAGTCCCCGGCCGGATCACTGGCCCGAACTTCGGCCCCATTTAAAAAAAGGGCCCATTTTTTAAATGCCCGCATTTTAAGCAGTACCGTTTGGCCGGAAGTGAATTGAAATTCTTTTGAGAAAAGACAAAAATTACTTCTGTATGTGGTAGTCCTGAGCGGCGAAGGAAATTTAATCCATTGCGCTTTTGAGTTATGGGGCAAAAAGGGGATGTTCGGGTCGTAAACAGCCTTGGCATAAAGGAATAACGCAATTAAGCCAATAAAAGCAAGCAACAAAGCGCCTAATGCAAACTGTTCCTTTTTTCTGTTCACAGGGGTAAATTCCGATGCTTAAATGCTTCTTGTACTATGCACATTTTGGCGCTCGTTTTCAAGGCAGGGTTCGGGGCATAACCTGCTAATTTGAATTTCCTATAAGCAGCCCCAATTCTTTGCTCTGCTTGACTGTGAACGAACGTTCACTGTATAATCTTGCCATGGACAAGGCTGGTGATGCAGGCACAAAGGCCGGGGCGCAGCGCATAGCCCGGTTTTTCCGGGAAAAAGGCAGGATGCCCAGCTATTCGGAGATAGCCCTGGCCTGCGGGTTTAAATCAAAGAATTCGGCGTTCAAACTGGCCCGCAAGCTCGAAGATATGGGTCTGCTGGCAAGGGACGCAAAAGGCAGGCTAATCCCGAAGGCGATAAAGGGTGAAAACCAGTTGAAAGCCGGTGCTCTCCGGATGCTTGGCACGGTTGAGGCCGGGTTCCCAAGCCCTGCCGAAGAGGAGCTTTCGGACGTCCTTTCGCTGGACGAGATGCTGATTACAAACCGGCCGGCCACGTTCATGCTGAAGGTATCCGGGGATTCGATGTGCGGGGCCGGCATACTGCCGGGGGATATGGTATTGGTGGAAAAAGGCCGCCAGCCCGCAAACGGGGATATTGTAGTGGCCGAAGTGGACGGGCAATGGACGATGAAGGAGTTTAAAAAAGAGAAGGGGAGCAAAGACGTATGGCTGATGCCGGCAAACCCGAAATTCAAGCCGATAAAACCGAAAAGCGAGTTGAGAATAGCGGGTGTTGTAACAGCCGTAATAAGGAAATATAAGTAGTACGGCAGCACGACAATACGGCAGTGCGATAGAAAAATAAAAACAAAAAAGCTGCCGGCCCGCCGCACTATGGAACTGTCGCTCCTGTTGCACTGAATTGCCATGGAACAACCAATTCTAATCCGGTCCTGGCCAAGGGCCATCGTTCATCTGGACGCAGACGCGTTCTTTGCCTCCTGCGAGCAGGCTGTAAAGCCGTGGCTTAGGGGCAAGCCGGTAATTACGGGCAAGGAGCGCGGCATCGTGGCCGCAGCCAGCTATGAGGCAAAGGCGCGTGGGGTGGAGCGTGGGATGAGGCTTTTTGAGGCCAAAAAAGTCTGCCCGGATGCCGTCTTCCTGCCCTCGGATTACGAGACATACAGCCTTATTTCATTAAGGATGTTCGATATCCTGAGGCGGTTCTCACCGGATGTTGAAGAGTACTCGATAGACGAGGCATTTGTGGACCTGACCGGCCTCAGGAGGAGTTTTCACGGCCCTTACAGCCAGATAGCCAGCCGCATGCAGGAAGATATCGGACGGGAGCTTGATATAAGCGTTTCCGTGGGGGTCAGCGTTTCAAAGGTGCTGGCCAAGATCGGCTCCAAATATAACAAGCCCCACGGCCTTACGCTTATCCCCGGCGGCGAGATACACTTTTATTTAAAGGACCTGCCTATCGAAAAGGTCTGGGGGATAGGGGCAAACACCTCCGCTCTCTTAAGGAAGTTGGGGGTGCGCACCGCCCTGGATTTTGCCCGCAGGGACGAGCGGTTCGTAAGAAAATACCTATCCAAACCCTTCATAGAGATTTGGGAGGAGCTGAACGGCAGAAGCGTTTACCCTGTTTCAACGGCCGCCAAAAAGGATTATCAGTCCATAAGCAAAACAAGGACCTTTACGCCCCCTTCCGGCCAGCGGGACTTTGTTGCCGCCCAGCTTTCAAAGAACCTGGAAAACGCCTGCATCAAGGCCCGGCGCTACGGGCTGGCGGCCTGCGGGCTGATCGTTTGCCTGCGCGGTCAGGACTTCCGGGACCATGGTGTGGAAATGCGCCTCAGTTCGCCAAGCGCATTTCCGGCACAGCTTTTCGGCCCTTTAAATGAGGGGTTTAACGCCGTCTTCGCGCAGGGTACGCTTTACCGGTCCACCGGGGTGGTGCTTACCGGGCTTGTTCCCGGCGCCGGTACGCAATACACGCTGTTTGACGATGTGCCGCGCATAGAAAAGATGGCAAAGCTTTACAAAGCAGTAGACAATCTTTCACAAAGGTTCGGAAAGCATACCGTTCAGCATGCGGCAAGCCTCCCGGCCAAGCTCTACGCCCGCCACCTGGGCGAGCGGGGGGATCTGCCAGTCAGGACATCCAAGGTTGTTAAAGGGGAAAGCGGCCGCCAGCGGCTGGGCCTGCCCATGCTGGATGTGGATGTGTGAATGTCCAGCAACCGGGTTGCAATTTAAAAGGTACAAGGATTATAATTGCGGTTGACCGGTAGAGAACACTGCATTACGTTTCATCCCCGGTAATATTCGATCAGACTTTCTCTGCATGGAGAACGACAATTTTTTAGAATTTTAAGAAGAAACCCGTGCGGGAGAAATCGCTTCCCGTCTGCGGGCAGAGGAAATGTCACATGAATTTTAAGTTAACAGAAAAGTTCCCCCGGCTGGAACAGCCCGAAACCCTATTAGAAACTGGTCTTGATCCGATGGTCCCCATGCTTCTGGTTGCCGCGGCGGTCGGCTTTGTCGGTTCCCTTGCCGTTGAGTTGTTCCGCAAAACGATGTACGAGATCGTCCAACTCTATTCCGGGCACAATCACCTGGTTGCGGCCGCACGCTCACTGCCGTTATGGGCGCGCATTCTGGTGCCTACGCTCGCCGGCGCCGCAAGCGGACTGGCCATGTGGGCAGGCCGCCGCGGGATAAAGCGGCCGCGCGGGCCGGAATACATGGAGGCGGTGCATGCGGCAGACGGCACTCTGGCGCTGGGACCGAACCTCGTCCGGACGGGCTCCTCGCTTATCGGCGTAAGCGGAGGCATTACTATTGGCCGCGAAGGGACCATGATCCAGTTTGCGTCCCTGGCTTCCTCGCTGATCGGGCGGATATTCCGCGCAGATGAAGCACACCGCAGGCTGATAATAGCGTGCGGCGCCGCGGCCGGCTTTGCGGGTGCGTATCATGCCCCGATTGCTGGCACCCTGTTTGTAGCGGAAATCATTCTGGGCGGGCTGGCCCTCCGCGAAATAAGCGCGGTGCTGGTTTCGGCCGTAATGGCTGAACTTACAACTGAGGCGCTGTTTTCTACCGGGCCGCTCTATGCTGCGCACCTTGTGCCCGCCGTAGGGTTTAATGATCTCTTTAATGCTTGCCTGGTGGGCGTAGTGGCCGGATTGTTCGGCCCCATATTTCTGTGGATGCTCAAAACGTCAAACCACAAGTACCAGTCGCTGATCGGCAATTTACCCGTGCGCATGGGCCTGGCCGGGCTTGTTATCGGGCTGCTGTCGACCATGCGGCCCGAGGTCTGGGGCAATGGCTTCAGTGTGATGCAGGCCTTCCTGTCCACTCATTGGGCATTAAGCACAGTAATTGCTGTGTTCCTGCTGCGTTTAATGGCCGTTACCATGGCCAGCGCCGCGGGCATACCCGGCGGCGTGCTGACCCCGACACTGGTGACCGGGGCCTCGCTGGGATTGATCGTCGGCCATACAATGCTGATACCGGCGGCCGACCATTCCCTGACGCTCTGGACAATAGTGGGCGCGGGCAGCCTGCTGGCGGCAACCACACATGCCCCTGCAATGTCTGCCATTATGGTTTTTGAGACCACGCATGACTACCGTGTGGTCCTCGCGGCGCTGCCTGCGTGCGTTATTGCTTCGGTTATCGGCAGCCTGCTCCGCCACGAGTCTGTATATACGGAGGCCCTGGGGTTGGCGGAACACGGCACTGCCGCCGCCGCCGCCGCGCGCCGGACGATAATACCCAGCGCCCAGCCATTTCATCTGAGGACCTCTTCCGTTGAGGCCACCGAAAACGGGAACACAGAGGCAGTTCACTAATTTAGTGATGCCTCCTTTGCCTGTAATAAAGCGCCAAAGCCAGCGAGAGCCGGGAGTTTTTTCACCGGCTCTCGTTTTGTTTCCGCCCGGTCAACGAAAACTTAAAGGAAAATTTCCCCAAACAGGATGTTGTCGATTTTTACTGCGGATTCAAGCGGCGCAAGAAATAGCGCCCGTCCTTTCTCTATACTCTTGAATACCCCAAGGGCCAGTGTGTCGGCCCCCTTATTAAGCCCGGCTATATTACCGGCAAGGTGTTCCGTGTCAAAATCCATGGCGCAGATATCCAGTTGCATCCGGCGGTAATTTAAGCGGATTTTATGCCTGCCCCCAAGCGGCACTTTAAGAAGCCGGACGGAGGCGAAATACTGGCTATATCTTTGCCTTCTGTAATTTGCGCGCGCGGCCCCGCTTGTTTTTTTAGCCATGCGCGAAGGTTTGAAACGGATTATCTTTGGCCCGGCAATGCCGGGGAGCGCGCCTAAAATATGCTCCAACTCGACTTCCTTCTGAATGGCTATTACATAACCGGGGCGCAGGGCCTTTATCTTGCCAAGCTTGAGGGCGCGCCCCAAGCCTCCCGAAACCAGCCCGGTAATGTCTACAAGTACGGCGTATTGCTTGCCGCAGCGGGCAGCCATACGTTTTACGCCTTCTATCATCTCCGGGATGCGCAAGGCGGGGTTTACGGCGCCAATGAATGTCATTCTGTCAGGCCAGGGATTTTTTAACGCCAGCCCGCGGGTATGGAGCGAATATCTTTTAATCGAGATAGTTCCTGGGAGCCCGATTGAGGACTGGCCCACGTCGGCATCTACCAGGCATACGGGAAAGGCATTTTCTCCTGAAGCCAGAAACCGGGCCGCGAAGCTGGCAAATGCGGACTTGCCGGAATCCGGCCCGCCCAGGATGATCGCAGTCCGCCTGCGGCCGGTTTGGAGAGCGAACTCTCCCAGAAAATCAAGCCATCCGGCAGCGGGCAATATTTCTTTGACAGGTGATATTTTTATGCCCCATCGTACCAAAACCCATTACACGGTACAAGGCGGCTGATTGACCATCGGTTTTAACGGTGATAATTTTTAAGCATGAAATCCATCTGGAAAGGCAGCATCAGTTTTGCCCTTGTAAGCATACAGGTAAAGCTATACCCGGCAATCCGTAAAAAGGACATATCTTTCAAGCTGTTGCACAAAAAAGACAGCTCCCCTATTGAATATAAAAGGTTCTGCCAGGCGGAAAACGTCGAGGTTGCCTGGGGAGATATAGCAAGAGGTTTTCAGTATCAGAAGAACAAGTTTGTGGTGATAAACGAGGAGGAGTTTGAAAAGCTCCCCCAAAAAGCGTCCCACACAATAAGCATAGAAGGGTTTATAGAGGCAGACGAGGTGGAGCCCATTTATTTTGACAAATCCTACCTGCTGGAGCCGGAGGAGGGGAGCCAGAGGTCCTATGCTCTGCTGCGCGAGGCTATGCGGCAGACTGGGAAGGCCGCTCTTGCCAGGGTTACCCTTAAAGAGAAGGAGCATATGGCCGTCATCAGGCTTTACAGCGGCGCGCTTTTGCTGAATACCCTTATGTATGCCGATGAGATAGCAAATGTGGAGGAAATCTCGATACCGCCGGCTATGGATTTGAAAGACGCAGAACTCTCGCTTGCAAAAGAGCTTGTCACCCGGTTTTCAAGCGGCTTCAAGCCGGGCCAGTATAAAGACACATACAGGGAAGCGCTTATGGAGCTGATAAACGCCAAGGTGGAAGGCAGGAAGATCGCTGTGCCGCCGCCGCCGAAGGGGCCGGCCAAGGTTCTAAGCCTTATGGATGCCTTGCGAAAGAGCCTTGAAAAAGGGCGGCCTGGGGGAGTTCCTGCCGAAGCTGCTAAAGTCCAGGTATCTGTTGCCAGGCATGAAAAAAAGAGGCATACTGCGGCCACTGAGGCGCCGGGCCATCGCGCCGCCGGTCCGGAAAGAAACACCAGGGTAAAGACAGGCAGATAAAAAGGAGGCCGTTACCGAATGAGCAGGACCTATCTTCTGGCTAATGTAGTGCCCGGCAAGGAACGCACCATCAGGGACACCCTGCGCGGGATAAACGGCGTAAAGGACGCCGACGTTATCACCGGACAGTACGACATCGTTGTTACCCTGGAGGCCAAGGACTCCAACGAGATATTCAATAAAATCCTTAAAAAGGTGAGGAAGGTAAGGGGCCTTACAAGGACAGAGACCTTTGTGGCAGTAGAATAAAAAAAACAGCGCGGGCAGAGCTACAGTGCGATGGTAAACTGGGGAACTGCTTTTTTATGCGTTTTGCTTTTGTCCGTTCTATCGTGCCGTCGAACTGTAGCGCTGATGTAAATGTTATTATTGACAAGCGGCCCCGATGCGCCGCGCAAAGTGATGAGCACCCGTAACAGGAAAAGACCTCACTCATCCAGCTCCTCCGGCTCTTTCCGGGAACCCTTCAATCGGGAACAATCCTTGCGTATAAACACTATGCGGTCTGACCCGGCACGGGCCGAGAGGCTCCGGGAAGTGATCGGCTGGCTTTCCGAGGTGAACAACCACGCGCCGGTGATTGTTGAAGGGAAAAAGGACGCCCAGGCGCTTGCCCGGCTTGGCCTTAAGGGTGAAATAATCACGGTGCACAGGGGCAAGGGGCTTTACGATTTTTCCGAAGATATCGTTTCGGCTTACAGGCAAGTGGTGCTTTTGCCGGACTGGGACGAAAAAGGCGAGCAGCTCATGCACGCGCTAGGGGAGCACCTGAGGGGGCATTTTGAGGAATTCTCTTTTTTCAGGGAGACGCTGAAGATACTTTGCCAGAAGGACGTGAAGGACGTGGAGGGTATACCATCGCTGCTTAATAACCTGGAAGGGTTCGCGGGCGCAAACGCCCCGGTTATCGAATGATAACGCCCGGCGGAAGGCGGGCGGGGCTTGGCGCGCGCGGTGAAGACCAGGCGGCAAAATACCTGGAGAAAAAAGGGTACCGCATCCTCGAACGCAATTACAGGACAAGGGTTGCCGAGATAGACATAATCGCCATGCATGGCAATACCCTGGTTTTCGTGGAAGTGAAGACAAGGGCTTCGGACCTGTTTGGCACGCCAATGGAGGCGGTGGGGACAAAAAAACGGGCCAAAATAGCCCAGGCCGCCGTTCATTATATGGCCACAAAAGGGAAGGGCTTGGCGGAGGCCCCGGCCCGGTTTGATGTAATAGCCATAGGGCCGGACGGCCTTGAGCATCTTTCCAATGCCTTCGAGATTCTTGACATGAGATGAACTTTTCTAATAACTTAGATACTGCGATGAATATAGACAAAACCATATTCGAGCTTCAGGCCGAGGTCTGCAAGTCCATCGCCAGCGCCAAGAGGCTGGAGATAATAAACGCTCTGAAAACCGGGGAAAAGAGTGTTACGGAACTGGTTGAAATCCTGGGCGTACCAAAGGCAAACGTCTCTCAGCACCTGGCTACCATGCGCAATAAAGGCATCCTCAAGGCCCGCAGAAACGGCGTGAACATCTATTACAGCATTTCCAGCCAGAAGGTGATTGAGGCGTGCTCCCTTATGAGGGAGGTGCTTACGGAGATGATGCGCGACCGTAAAAAGATGCTGAAACTGATAGAGATTTAATGGAGCGCGCGCCGCGGCGCCAATTCGCCGGGGGCCGGATGTTTTACCCGGGGCTCCCCTGACACATGGAAAACAAATCCATATCCGTTGTAATCCCCGCCTATAACGAGGAAAAGCGGCTTCTGCCTACGCTGGAGAAGGTGCATGCGTATCTTTCCGGCAATTACCATGATTTTGAGTTGCTGGTTGTGGACGACGGCAGCGCGGACGCTACGGTGCGGGTTGCAGGCGAATTTGCCGCAAATCATGATGGTGTCCGGATTTTAAGGAACGAGCGCAACATGGGCAAAGGCGCTGCAATCAGAAGAGGCGTGCTTGCCTCTGGCGGCGAGATGGTGCTTATCTCCGATGCCGACCTGTCCACCCCAATTGAGGAACTGGAAAAATTCATGCCTTATCTGGAAGAAGGCTATCATATTGTCATAGGCTCCAGGGCCATGCCCGGCGCCGATATACGCATTCGCCAGCCCTTACATCGTGAGGTAATGGGCAGGGTATTTAACATGTTTGTCCAGGGGTTGCTGGTAAGCGGGGTAAAGGACACGCAGTGCGGGTTCAAGCTTTTCAAGGGGCCGGAAGCGAAGATGCTATTTTCCAGGGGCATCATAAACGGGTTCAGTTTTGATGCGGAAATCCTCTTTCTGGCCCAAAAAAGCGGGCTCAGGATAAAAGAGACGCCGGTTATATGGCTTAATTCGGCTGCCTCCACTGTAAGGGTGGCAAGCGACCCCGCAAAGATGTTTGCCCAGCTTCTGGTGATCAGGCTGAACTGGCTAAGGGGCAGGTACCGCGCCTAGTCTTGCCAGGGCGGCCCTGGCGTCCGCCTTCGGGAAAGAGCCAAGCTGAATACCGGCATAAAGGGCCTTTTGGTAATTTTCTATCGCTTTTTGCCTCATCCCCTGGGATTCGTAAATCAGCCCGCAGAGATAGTCTATATCGGTAACCTCCGCCTTTATCCCAATCTTCAACCCCTTTAAAATTTCCAGGGCCATGCCTGGCTGGCCCGTCCGGTACAGGTAGTCCGCCGTGAAGAAATCGTACTCAACATTGTCAGGCTGAAGCTGCTTTTCTCTTAGGAGGTATGCCAGGCCTTTCCTGTAATCCCCTCTTGAAAAGTAGATGCGGCCAAGAGATGAGTAGGTTTTTAAAAGGTCCGGTTTGTGACTCAAGTCCGCCTCCAGAAGGGTCACATTATCTTTCCAGTCAAAATTCCTCTCGAAAGAGATTACGGAGAAGGCCGTTATTGCAATTGCGGCAAAGGCGGCCACGCCGGCCTTGTAAAACGGCTTGGGGAGCATGAATATCCTTGCAAGCGCCCATGCGGCGGCTATGCAGAAACCGGCTGACGGTATGAAGGCATATCTTTCAGCTATTACCACAGTGGTTGGGATTAGCCCCACCACGGGTATCAGGCTAGCAAGTGTCCAGGCCGCGCCAAACGAAACCGCCTTATACCCGCGTTTTGCAAGTAGCACGATCAGCGATATCAGGCATGCCAGGCCGGCAAAGGAAAGAATGGGAAGAATATTAAAAAAACTTCTGTCCGGAGTGAATTTGTACCATACTTTTAAAGGATAAGGCCAGGCGAGCATCTTAAGGTATACAAAAAACGCCTCTAATGCGCCAGGTATCCTCCGCAGCGGGCCTGCAGCGGCTGTCGAATAAACGCCGGTATATTTTGCAATGAATATTCCAAGCGCGGCCAGCCCTCCGGCAACAATGAAAAACGGCGCCGTGCGCGCAAGTTTTTTTCCAAGGGTCCCCCTGCCAAAATAGATTTCAGCCAGCAGAACAGAAACCGGCATAAGCACGGCCGTCATCTTGGAAAGAACGGCCAGCACAAGCAGGAAAAGCGAAGCGGCATAATGCCCCCATCCATTACGGCGCATTCCTTTTAAATAAATGAGGAGCCCTGAAAAATAAAACAATCCGCTTACAAGGTCTTTTCTTTGGGAAATGCCCGCAACCGATTCCACATGGGCCGGGTGCACGGAATATATCAATGCAGCAAGAAACGCCGTCCAGCAGGCCAGGTTTCGGTGGTCTGCTTGCCCATTGATCTCCGCCATGGAGAATATATCCACAAAAAGAAAATAAAGCACCGCTGTTACAAGCAGGTAAAAAACAAGGTTTGTTATGTGATAGCCAAGCGGATTCAGTTTCCAGATCTCATAATCCAGCATGTAAGTGAGGTCTTTTACTGGCAGGTATTCCACATGGTTTGGCACGGACGTAAATACAGCCTTCAGATTGCCTGAAGTGAATCCATGCACCGCGCCGTTGTTTGTGACGAACATGCCATCATCGAAATTGAATGAGTTTGGAAGGCTGTTGGCGTAAACCGCGAAAGCCACAGCCAGCAGAACTGCAACATGGAATGTCTTAAGGTTATAAAACAGCCGCCTGGCGCCGTTCATTCCGTTATTGCCGGGCGGGCAGATGTTGTCTTAAAAATAGCGGCCCTGCGGTTAAGAAAAGAAACCGGGTTATCATCCGGGGACATCTGGAATGTTATCATGCGGGAAATGCAGATGTAAAACCTACGTTGCCTGATTATGTAATCCGCTTCCCATTTTAGGCAGCCGGTTACCCAAAATCCAGTTGCCCTTGTTAAAAACTATTTGAAATATAATAATATTTTTTCTGGTATGTAGCTTGCATGCTAAATATTCCAGAAATGGCACAAAATCGCGCAATAAAGAAGATTTGGCTTGAAGAAACGGCAATGGATGCCCGCCAGCCGGAAGGGTTTACCCTGATAGAGCTGCTGGTGGTAATCGCCATAATCTCCATCCTGGCCGTTATCGGTTTTGGAGCGTTCGGCTATGACGTTACTTCAAACGCGGACGAGGCCGTAACCAATATAAGCATGGACATGCAACTGGCCAGGGCTGAGGCCATTTCGCAGAACACCCAATATAAAGTGGTGTTCATGTATCCCTCGGCAAATCAGTATCAGGTGCAAGGCCCTAATGGCGTGAAGACGGTCCCCCTGCCCCAGGGGATTATCTTTGGCGCGGGCAATGCCATAGGAGTGCCAAACGACCAAACGACCCCAAACAGTTCGGGGGTAGATTTTACCAGCGGCTCCGTGGCTAATACTGTGACATTTTCCGCCACCGGCGGAGCGTCTCCAGCCGGGGCGGTATACGTGGTGGTGGGGCAGGACGTAGGCTCCGGAAACGTAAACAGGGTTCGGGCCGTACAGATGCAGTATACCGCAACCGGAATGGTGCAGAGCTGGCTATGGTCCGGCACGGCATGGCAAAGCTATTAATGGAACTGGCAAGGAGGCAGCAATGAAGGTTTTAAAGGCCCTCGGCCGGTACGCAACAGGCCTGCTGATGAAAACACGGCAATGCGGCAGGGCGGCAAAAGCCGGCAAGGAAGGGTTTACTCTTATAGAGCTTCTGATTGCCCTTGCGGTCTTCAGCCTGGGTATGATGGCTGTTGCCAGCGGCTTCATGACCTCATTCGCCATGCTCCGCACGCAGGCGGAGTTGAGCACGGCCAACTCCCTTACCCAGCAGGCCATGGAGATGCTGGGCAGCCAGCCTCCGGTAGGTGTTTCGGGTGGCCTGGCGAACCTTGCCTCAATGGCTAATACCACTGACGTCGGCAATATAGTGAACGGGACAATCGCTATGAACGGCACAACTTACACCATGTATGTGCAGGTGCAGAGTGTCAACATCAGCAACACAAGCGAGTACCTGGCTGATGTGACCATATCCTGGCCGGATGCCAGGGGCGGGGCGGCACACCACGTAACGCATGAGCAGTTATTACCGCCGCCGCCATCACAGAGTTAAAGAGGAAAAATGGAAGAGCGCAAGAATAAAACCGGCTTTACCCTGATCGAGCTCCTGATAACGATGGCCATAATGACCATCGTGCTGGCGGTCATATATTCCGTTTACATGTCCGGGGAGAAGTCCACGCGCTCGCTGGGTCTTACCTCCACAATGCAGCTCAACGCACAGTCGGCCATTGACTACATGAACAAGGAGATAAAGCTGGCCGGTTATAACCTGCCAACCGGCGCGGGGCCTTCCATCGTGAACGCAGGCAATAATAGCCTGATGTTTGCGTACAGGGACGACTCTGTAAGCCCTCTCCTTGACGACAACGGCGTTTCTTTTACAAACGGCACACAGCTCAGGCGCACCAATTACTACATTTTGGGCAGCGAGATACGCAGAGCCACCTGGCGGGCTACGCAGGCAGGCAGCACCTATAACTGGGTCTTCCAGAGCGACCAGCCCATCATAAACGGTGTGGCCCTACTGAATTATGTCTATTACGACGGGTATAGCAACACCGTTGGCGCTTACACTATGGCCAACGGCATCTCGACTCTGACGAACCCTGATCCGCTAACCCCCGCCCTGATTACCAATGTTGTCTCGGTTAATGTTTCCGTGGAAACGCAGGAGGCCCAGAACGACCCCGTGCTGGGGATATTGAAAACATACAAGGCCTCCGGCATGGCCAGGATGATTAACATGGGCGCAACGCCGCTTGACTGTACCCAGCCCCCGGTGGTGACCGGCGTTACCGCGATCAGCAATGGCGTTTGCGGGAAGCTTGTTGTAAGCTGGAGCCCTGTAAACGACTCGTATCTTCAGGGTTACGTCGTAAACGTACAAAGCGGCGGTTATACCTACAGTTACAGCGCGCCTTCCAACGCAACCAGCATTTCGGTTGGCGACTACTACGTGGACAGCAACGGGAACTATCAATACGACCTTATGAGCGGAGTGCCTGCCAGCGTAACGGTAACTGACGAGGACATCTGCGGCTATATATCGAATCCGTCAAGTGCAGCCACCGCAACGCCCTCCGCCGCGCCTCCGGACATTCCAGGCCCGATCGCCGTCATAAACAGCGGCGATACTGTGACACTCTCGTGGCCGCAGGGGACCAACCCGCAGGACACGGACGTTTCCTACTATCACGTATACAGGAGCGCTGGCGGCTCCGCCTACACATTTATCGGCAACGCTACCGGGATATACAACATAAGCTATGCGGATAATGTTCCGCAGCAGGACACGTGCACACCGCTTACATACCTGGTAAATGCTGTAAACGCATGCACCGGCGCCGCGAGCGCGGCCAATTCGGCATCCATAAGCGTTTATGACCCTACCGTACCTGCCACGCCATCGGGGGTCACAGGCAAGTCCGGCTACAGGAGAAACTTCCTGAACTGGACCAACCCTTCGGATGCGCTGCTCAACTCGATAGCCATCAGGTATAATTCCGCTTGCTCAGGCAACCCGGGCTACCCTCAGTCTCTAACCGATGGGACCGGAGTTGAAAACCCGAATGCCGGCGAGACGGTTGTCAACGGGCAGATCATGAACGCGACGCCCGGCCCGGGGCAGAGTTATATACATACGGGGCCCGGCAACGGGCAGACCGGTTACCTGCCAGACCTGGGCTACTCAACTCCCGGTTACACGGCATGCACCGATTACCAGGCGAACTATGACTATACTATTTTTGCCGTAAGCCACTGCGGAATAGCCAGCAATGCTACCAATATTAATGAATTAACCGCCTCGCAATGCGGCGAGGAAACAAGCGGATGCGCGGCCGGCGCGCCCACGTGGAACAACTCCGGCTGTTCGAACGTTTCCGACAGCAAGGCGGACCTTACGCTGGTAAATAACAACGGCGGCCCGTATACGCTTACCTGGAACAGGATAGACGATTCCTCAGGCGCCATCTACGATCTGGCCGGGTATTACATATACGGGCTTACAGGCACCGGCAGTTTTAACAACAACGATACGGACGCGAAGGTCTCCGGCCTTGTGCTGAACCCCGCCATTGGCTATCAGCCGCAATGGGCCGACCCAAATCTTGCCCAGGGCGGGTATCCAAGTGTGGATGACAACCCAGGCACGCAGGGCACTACCCATCAGTATTATGTGATACCGATAGACTGCAACAGGGAAACCAACATGGGCGAGGACCCCTGGGCGGCATACGCCAACGCCCCCACGCCGCCCCCAACATCGTCTGCAATGTACGGCGGGCTCACCACCTATAGCGGGAACATTCTTTCGGTGCAGCCGGGCAGGATAACGTTTTCTAAGCCAAGCGCTCCGGCGATTACTTACTACAGCAGCACCCCGGCTGACCCTGCCGTCGTTACGGGCCAGCTGAGCCTGACAAATCCTCCGTCTTCGTACTCCAATTTCATGCGCAACAGGGTGAATTTTTACGCCTATAACGACAGCGCGGCCCCCGTCCAGCTGGACAGCTTTAACCTTTCGTGGAGCAACACCGACGCCCACCTGGCGCGTGTATGGAGGATGGACACCGGCACATGCATATGGGGTACGTGCGCCGGCGGAACCCCCTCTATCAGCAATACCGCAACCGTGAACCTGACGGCGGCCCCGGGGACCGGGGCGATACAGCTTGGCGGCGTTACGGGCAGCACATGTAACACGGGCGGGGGGACAAACGGGGCGTTATGCTACCTGCCGCTTAAAATGGCGTTTACGGACCCCAACGGCAACGTCACCTCCTCGCAGAACATGGTGGGCGTTACCGTAAATGTAGACAGCCTTACTTACGAGAAGATATTCTCTACAAACAGCAGTCAGTCCGTGACGCAGAATTTCTCATGCACCATGCCCAGCCCCAGGATATCAACCGGCGCGTGGGACAATATCGTAAACCCGCTTGGGCCGTATTTCCTGAATAATTCAACACAGCACACAGCGCTGCAGGTAAACGGCGTCAATTACACGTCCAATACCACTCCCGGCTCCGAATTTCCGTATGGGGCCACATTTAACGTGCTTGCGCAGCTTTACGACAGTTCGGGAACGAGTCTTGCCGGCGTGGACCTCTATTACGCCACTACGCCACAGGACCAGGGCACGCCTCCGTCCATATCGAATTTTTCAAACCAGATACCCATGAGCGTAAACGCCCATTCAGGCAACCAGTACACTTATATAACCAGTACGCCTCTAAATGTAAGTAAAAACGACAGGGTGTGGTATCTGCTTCTGGACAAGGACAACCAGGGCAACTGGGACGAGGCGCCGGAGCAGACTTACGGTGGCGGCAGCGGCACGGCTTACAGCTTCGACGTGAGCAATCCGTGCAGCGATACGCCCAATCCGCCAACCGGCCTGTTTGCGACGACTTCGCCGTCTGTAATCGTCAACGGGACCACCGGCAATAGCATAACTGTGAACTGGACCGCCCCTACAACCAACACCACGGGGACCACGCTGGCGGACCTCGCGGGATGCAACGTTTACGTTGCAGTAAACGGAGTGCTTAACACTACGCCTGTATATTACGGCGCCTGCTCGGGGTCGTTCACGGATTCGGTAACGGGCAACAATCAGCCGTCTGGCACTCTGATACAGTATGCGGTAATTGCTTACGATATGTGCCATCAGCTTGGTCCGGCGGAGTATCCGGGCCGGAATATAAGCTCCGGGAACCCGGGGAGCAATATTATACAAGTCCAATAGAGAGGGAAAGGGGCCTTGAGGGCCCTGGAAAAGGAGGAGAGAGATGAGATATTTGGAAAAGGCTAAACGATTGGTAAAGGATGAAAGCGGGATGAGTCTTGTAGTGGCAATGACCACCCTGCTGGCGATGACGGCCCTGAGCGCCCTGGTCTTCTATTCTTCGGTAAACAGCACGAAGATACAGACAAACATGAAACAGGGCGTGCAGGCCGACTACGCGGCCCAGTCCGGGCTGACCGTGGGCGAGCAGTATATGCAGAATGCCGGTGCGGACCAGAACACCACGGACCCCACCTGGAGCTATACGCTGCCCAGCGGCACGTTGCCCAACGGCTCCAGCTACACCGTCACCATAACCCACGTAAGAACGGACGATGGCACGGGCGTATATAACGCTACGGCAAACGGCAGTCCGCTGTACCGTATTACCAGCACCGGAACCGCGAACGGTTCCACCAGCGTTATGGAAGAGGTTACCGCGATCAACAATTACCAGACGCTCTGGGGCAACGCGATAACGGCCTGCGGTTCGCTGAACCTCAACCAAACCTCATATACGGACAGCTACAATTCAACAAACGGCGCATACGGCGCCCAAACCCCCGGGTCCCTGGGGCAGGTTTACGCCGAGGGCAATATCTTCTTCGAAAACAATTCCCACGCAAACGGCAACGTGTTTGCGGCGTACATTAACAGCAGGCAATTGGGCAATGTCAGTTATGACAACAACTCATACAGCATCGGAAATACCACTGCCGGCGGAGGCATAACCATCAATGGCCAGATCGAAAAGACGACGGGTGGAACAGGCGGCAACGCCGAATCCTGGAAGGCGATAAGCGGATCCAACCATGGCACCATCTTTGGCACTGCGGATTCCGGAGGCTCGGTATCCGGCGTTACCGTTGATGGTACGACAACCCAGAATAACAGCAACATCCAGCAGAGCCTGGTGCCGCCCCCTGTGGAGTGCAACACGACCAACCCGAACATACCACAGGTTCCGTCCAATATCGCAACCAGCAATAACGACGGCGCGGTTGCGCACAGTTCGTCTTACTCCTCCGGCTGCTGGGGCGCGGGCAGCGGTGACGATAGCGGCCCGTACGATTGCGAGGTGTCAACAAACGGCGTGCTGTCACTTCCGGGCAGCAGTGACCCTCAAAATCCTGATATTTACTACTATACCTCGCTGAAGCTTGGCGGTGATGAAGAAGACGATGACGGAGAGGGGCACGGCGGAGGCCATCCCAAGATCATTACCACCGGTTATGTGAGGATATTCGTACAGAATGAACTGCAACTGGGCAACAATGCCGGAATATGCGGAAATGTTTTGGCTGGCAACTGCACAGCTACTTCCACTGTCGCCCCGGCCCCGGCCGATGTGTTCCTGGATGTGTACGGCGGCCACAGATCGGGTGACGACGGAGAGGGCGACGATGAGGGCGCTGGCGTGACGATGGGTAACAACTCGTTCATGTACGGCAGCCTGTACGCGCCGACGGTCTCCAGCACGCTGAAGAACAACTTCCAGATATTCGGGCTGGCTGTCCTTGGCCCCGGCAGCGGGGATGAAGAGGACGACAGCGGCGAAGACGGCCACGGCGACAGCGGCGCCGTTTCGCTGGACAATGGCGGCGCAGTGCATTATGACGCCGCGCTTTTACAAGCCATCGGGTCCCCAGCTGGTTACACAATGCAGTACCGGAAGAAATGCCTGTACGGCGTTATGAGCGCGCCCAACGGGCAGTACATGGCCGGCTCCTGCAACCCCGGACCCAGCAACTAGCAGCCACTAAGCGGACAGTAACCGCAAAGGGAGGCGTGAAATCACGCCTCCCTTCTTTTATGTGTTCCGCCCCTGCCCCTTAGGTGATTAAAATCCTGGAGAAAAGGCCTTCTGGCCGGAAATATGTTAAAATAAGAGGCTTTTATCCACCTTTAAAAGGATTTAAATGAGGACGCAGACCAATATAGAACAGGAGATGAAGGTCTCCTACCTGGATTACGCGATGAGCGTAATCATCGGCAGGGCTTTGCCGGAAGTAAGGGACGGGCTTAAGCCGGTCCAGAGGCGCATACTTTACGCCATGTTCCGCGAAGGCCTGCTGCCAAACAAGAAATATTCCAAGAGCGCCGGTGTTGTGGGCGAGGTGCTCAAGAAATACCATCCGCACGGCGACTCCGCCGTTTACGACGCCATGGTCCGCATGGCGCAGGACTTCAACATGCGTACCCCCCTTATCGACGGGCAGGGCAACTGGGGCAACATAGACGGGGACTCGGCTGCGGCCTACCGTTACACCGAGGCCAGGCTGTCCAAGATAGCCGAGGAACTGCTCCGTGACATAGACAAGGAAACTGTTGAGTTTATCGCCAATTTCGACGAGACCACCGAGGAGCCGGTTGTGCTGCCCACCAGGGTGCCCAACCTGCTCTTAAACGGCTCTTCCGGCATCGCCGTGGGCATGGCCACCAACATCCCGCCCCATAACCTGGCGGAGGTGGTGGACGGGCTTGTTCTTCTTCTGGAAAGGCCGGAAGCCGGCGTGGCGGAGCTTATGACGTGCGTCAAAGGGCCGGACTTCCCCACGGGCGGCGTAATCCACGGAATGGACGGCATCAGGCAGGCCTACCAGACCGGCAGGGGCCTCATAAGGATACGGGCAAAGGCCCGTGTTGAAAGCGAGCACCGCGGCGGCCAGAACATCATCGTCACGGAACTGCCGTACCAGGTAAACAAAAGCAACCTCGTCAAGAAAATCGCTGAACTCGTAAGAGAGAAGAAGATAGAAGGGGTATCGGATTTAAGGGACGAGTCCGACCGCGAAGGCATAAGGGTAGTGGTGGAGCTCAAGCGCAACGAGGTGGCCGAGGTGGTCCTCAACAACCTCTACAAGCACACCCAGATGGAATCCACCTTCGGGGTGATAATGCTGTCCATCGTAAACGGCGCGCCAAAGGAGTTGTCCCTGAAGGAGATGCTGGAGCAGTTCCTCAGGCACCGCCGCGACGTGGTAATAAGGCGCACCCGCTTCGACCTGAGAAAGGCGCAGGAGAGGGCGCACATACTGGAAGGGCTGAAGATCGCGCTGGACCACCTGGACGAGGTGATCACGCTTATCCGCGGGGCGAAAAACCCGGAAGAGGCAAGAAACGGCCTCATGTCCAATTACGGGATGACGGAGGTGCAGGCCCAGGCCATCCTGGACATGAAACTCCAGCGCCTTACAGGGCTTGAGAGGCAGAAGATAGTAGACGAATACAACCAGACGCTTAAAGAGATAGAGGGTTACAAAAGATC
>JAJYLE010000006.1 GCA_021788025.1 Nitrospirota bacterium | reverse complement strand
GCACCGAGGAGAACGAGTTTGCCGGGATTATAGCCTCCGAGGCCGGCAATCTTGAAAGGATACTCCGGAGCGTGCTTTCCTACTCCAGGGAGGCCAGGCTGGTGCTGGAGCCAAAGGACATGAACGAGATTGTGGAGGAATGCCTGAGGACCTTCGGCGAGATGATCGCGACCAACGGCATAGCTGTAAAAAAGAATTTTGCGGACCTGCCGCAGGTAATGATAGACGGTTTCCAGGTGAAAGAGGCCCTGAATAATTTCATACTGAACGCAATAGAGGCCATGCGGGAAGGCGGAGGGGTCCTTTCATTATCCACAAGAAAAGAAGAGTTCCATGAAATCCCGTACCTGATTCTGGAGATTGCGGACACCGGATCGGGGATACCCGAAAACAAGGCGGCCATGATCTTCGAGCCTTTCTTCACCACCAAAACCCTTGGACGCGGGACCGGGCTTGGCCTGCCAATAAGCAAGAAGATAGTTGAGGACCATGGCGGCTTCATCTGTTTTGACAGCCAGGAAGGGCGGGGGACTGCCTTCCGCCTGCATTTCCCGTTTGGCGGGTCTTCCATGGGGGACGCGGGCAACAAGGAGCGAGAGGTACACTGCACCATACGGACCATACCGGGCGCATAGCCCTGTAAAGTTTCCTCCCGCATTTCACAAAGAGTTAATATAAACAATATGGACATTTATCTTATCGACGGCAGTTCCTATATCTACAGGGCGTATTTTGCGGTGCGTGGATTGACGGACTCCGGCGGGCGCCCTACAAACGCTATATTCGGCTTCACCAACATGCTTTTAAAGGTTATCAGGGACTTGAAGCCGGGCGGCATGGCAATGGTGTTCGACACGCCCCAGCCCACGGAAAGGCACAGGATTTACGAGGCATACAAGGCGCACAGGCCCGAGACCCCAGGCGACCTTGTTGTGCAGATACCCGCAATAAAAAAAATAGTGGAGGCGTTCCGGATAAAGCGTTTTGAGCTGCCGGGGTGCGAGGCCGACGATGTTATAGCCACGCTGGCCGAAAGGCTTTCGAAAGAGGGCAACAAGGTATTTGTGGTTTCAGCGGACAAGGACCTGCTTCAGCTTGTAAACGGAGATATCAAGGTTTATGACCCGGTGAAAAACGCGGTCTTTGACGCGGGTTACGTGCTGGAGCGTTTCGGCGTGCCGCCGGAGAAGGTGCCGGACTACATGGCGCTTGTGGGCGACGCCGCAGACAATATCCCCGGAGTAAAGGGCATAGGCGAGAAGACAGCGCGCGCTCTCTTTGCGCAGTTTGGCAGCCTGGACGGGATAATGGAGCACCCGGAACAGATAAAAAAGGAAAGGACCAGGAAGCTGATAGAAGAGGGCATGGAGGCAATCAGGGTCTCCAGAAGGCTTGCCACCGTGGACAGGGCCCTGCCCCTGGACATTCGCGCCAGCGAGCTTGAATTGCAGGAGCCGGACTGGCGGCAGTTGCTTCCGATGTTCAAGGACTTCGAGTTTACCTCCCTGATGAAATACATCCCCGGCGCTGCGCCAAGGGAGGCCCGGTGCCAGATTATCCGGGCCACTGAAGACCTGAGGCGCATCCTGCCGCTTCTGCAAAAGGGGTTTGCACTGAAGATAGAATCGGACCTGCCGCCAATAAGCGGGCAGATCTCCGGCCTGGCGATTGCGGCGGATACAGAGCCCGCAACGGAAAATTTTTATGTCCCTTTCGGGCATCCTGGCATGATGGAGCCTTGCGAAGCGATTGAGTTGATAAAGCCTTTGCTTGAGGATGAATCCGTTCCAAAGACCGGGCATGACCTCAAACGCGAGGCGGAATTCCTTGCCGCCAGAGGCGTAACGCTTAAAGGGCCGCTGTACGACACTATGCTTGCCTCTTACCTTGCAAACCCTGTAAGGGGAGAGCACGGCCTGGAGAGCGCCGTGCTTGAATTTTTGGGAATGAAAAAACAGACCATGGACGAGCTAAGGGGCAAAGGCGGGCTTTTTGGCCGCGTGGATGTGGACAAGGCGGCAGGGTTTGCCTGCCAGGAGGCGGGCCTGGCGGCCTTGCTGAGGCCGGTGCTTTTCGGAAAACTTTCGGAAGAAAATCTGGACGGTTGTTATAACGCGATAGAGATGCCGCTTATAAACGTGCTGGCCCGGATGGAGCTGGCCGGCGTGAAGGTGGACCGCCCGCGGCTGGAGAATTTCTCGGGCGAGCTGGGCCGCGCCCTGGAGGGCCTTAAACAGAGGATATATTTCCATGCGGGGTGCGAATTCAACATAAACTCCCCCAGGCAGCTTGGGCACATTCTCTTTCACGTGCTTGGGCTTGCGCCTGGGAAGAAGAAAAAAACGGGCTATTCAACGGATGTGGGCGTTCTGGAGGAGCTTGCCAAATCCCATGAGCTGCCCCGCGAAGTGCTGGAGTGGCGCGCCCTTTTCAAGCTGAAATCCACTTATGTTGACGTGCTGCCCAATCTTGTAAACCCTAAAACCGGGAGGATACATACGTCTTTCCAGCAGGCGGTAACCGCAACCGGCAGGCTATCGTCAACAGACCCCAATCTCCAGAACATCCCCATAAAAGGCGAATGGGGCAGGAAGATAAGGGAGGCTTTCGTCCCGGAGGAAGGTTTTCTTATCCTTTCAGCCGATTATTCGCAGATAGAGTTAAGGGTGCTTGCCCATCTGTCCCGGGATGAAGAGCTGATAAGGCTTTTCAAGGCCGGGGCGGACATACACGCCACAACCGCCGCCGGGATATTCGGCGCTGCCACGGCGGACATTACGCCGGAGATGAGGCGGGCGGCCAAAGGCATCAACTTCGGGATAGTGTACGGGATAACGCCTTTTGGCCTCAGCGAATCGGCGGGGGTGGAAAAAGGCGAGGCGGCGATCTACATAGAAAAATATTTTGAGCGACATCCGGGCGTAAAAGCATATCTGGCTTCGGCCATTGGGGAGGCAAGGCGCACAGGGTATTGCCGCACGCTCTGCGGCAGGAAACGCCCAATCCCTGAATTAAAAAGCAAGGACAGGCGCATACGCGCCCTTGGCGAACGGCTTGCAATGAACTCCCCCATCCAGGGGACAGCGGCGGACATCATAAAAAAAGCTATGATCGGGCTTTCGGCCAGGCTGCAAGACGAACGATATTCGTGTAACGGCAGGGCGCGGCTTATACTCCAGGTGCATGACGAGCTTGTAATCGAGTGCCCGGAAGACCGCCCCGAAGAGTATGCCGCCATAGTACGGGAGGAGATGGAAAAGGCCGCCGGGCTGGCCGTGCCCGTAGTTGTGGATGCCGGGTACGGAAAAAACTGGGCCCAGGCCCACTAGAGCCTGTCTGGTTCTGGAAATTCGAACACAGGTGTATAATTTAACCGGAGGCCATCTCCACGGGAGGTCAAAACGCCATGGAAGAAAAAAGGCATAAAGAGCTTGAGAAGATGAACGATCTGGAACTGAGTAAGCTTGCGCTGGAACTGGAACTGCCGATGGTGAAGGGCAGGGCGGAGCTTATCCAGAGCATACTCAAGGAGATACAGGGCAGACCAGCCGGAACGCATTATCAGGAGAAAGAGCCCCGGCATACCGGCCATGAAGAGATGGCCCAGGCGCACGTGGGCGGCCATAAAGGTAAAAAGAAAACAAAAGGGGATTAGTGGGTTTGCGGCGGCGTTCGCTACGGTTGGGCCTCGTCTCGCTTCGTTAATTGAAAGGTTTTTTGCCGCGCGGCTCACATGAATACGGCAAACTGCCAACGCTGCGCCAAAGGTCCGGTACGGCTCGCCCGGCCACTTCGCTCACTTGCCGCTCCCGCATTACCCTGTACGCCAAAAGCAAACAAAACGGCTTTAAAAGAAATCCCTTTTATCCACAAGAAAGCATGAGGAATCAAATTTTATTTTGTTCCTGCCGTTGTTTTTGTATTTGTTTTAAAATATAGCTTCAATGAAGAACATTGCCAATTTCCTTTTTGAAGTGGGCATGCTCAAGCGCACGCCCAGAAGCGGCTTCCAGTTCCTGGGGGCCGGGGCCGAATCGGTTGCCGAGCACGCCTTCCGCACCGCCTGCATAGGCTTTGTCCTAGGCTCTCTTAGCGAGGCGGCCGGAGAGGGGACAATTGACAGGGACCGGCTTCTGAGGATGTGCCTTTTTCACGACCTGCTTGAGGCCCGCACCGGCGACCTTAACTACGTAAACAAGAAATACGTTAAGGTGGACAACGAAAAGGCCCTGGCTGAGCTTGCATCCGGTGTGCCGTTTGGGGATGAGCTTAGCTTGCTTATAAAGGAATTCGAGCTTGGACAGACGAAGGAGGCCGTGCTGGCCTATGATGCCGACCAGCTTGAAATGATCCTGGCCCTGAAGGAATACAAGGACACCGGCTCGCCTTATGCCGAAGAATGGCTTGGCTTTTCAATGAAGCGCCTCCGGACTGGCGTTGCCAGGAAACTGGCCGCAGACATCCTGGAGACGGACTCCTCCCTGTGGTGGTTTTCGGACAAAAGCGATTGGTGGATCAGGGGCAAATAGGCCGCCTGTTCCCGTCTTTGGCGCACCCCTCTGCCTGCCGTATCAAACTTTATAAGGCTCTTCCGGGATTCCTGTTGTTATGTGTGGTGCTCCCAATGGCACTCACCCCGGCGAAAGCCGGAGGCCAGAGGCTTCGGTTCTGTCACCCTTGATTCGTTTGCCAATGCCAGTTTGCTTTCTGTTTTTTTCCCACGGGCGGCGTTCGCCTCCGTTTGGCCCCGTCTCTGGTCGATTAAATTCGGGTTTTTGCCGCGCGGCTCACATGAATACGGCAAACTGCCAACGCTGCGCCAAAGGTCCGGTACGGCTCGCCCGGCCACTTCGCTCACCACCGCCCCGCTGCTCCAGGGTAAGGCAAGCCAAACGGCCAATAAAGGAGCTTTTTACCACGGAAAAGGGCATTTATAAAAACGCAATATCTGAACTAGCCAGCCTTATTTGCCATTATAGAATTTTTATAGAGGAGGAGGATGAGAAGATTAATACGTCTTATCCCGGCCATCTTTCTATTGTTTCTTTGGTTGCCAGGCTGCGGTGGCGGCGGTGGCGGAGGAGGAACGCCACCAGCTCCCGTTTCTCTGGCCATTTGCAACTCGCCGGCTGGTCCATCCAACACGATGCCCGTATGCTTTTCCGGCGCGGACGGGCCGGACATTCCTTACGTTACGGTGTACATAGACGGGAAGCCTTTTAACCTTCTTCTGGACACCGGGGTAACCGGCATACTTGTAAACCAGTCCGCCCTGCAGGCCGCCGGAATCAATATGGCCCCAAACAGCAATACCTTCAGCGGCTCATTCGCCGACGGCACAACTTTTTCGGGTTTTGTAAACGGAGCCCAGGTCTCTACGCTGGCTTCGGGGGGGCTTTCAACCACAAGCAATTTTCAGATAGCGGTGGACACCGGCGGCAACGCGTTTCCCTCAAGCAGCGCTTTGCAGGGTGACTTCGGGATGGGGCTTTCCAGTTCCGTTTCATTTGGCCTCTTTGGCGGGGGGGCCGTGCCTACCCCGTCGCTGGTGCAGGGGATTGAAAACGGCAATTTCAATAACGGGTTTCTCATGCAGCTAAGCCCCGGCCTCAATGGCGATGGCTACAGCTACAGCGGCTCCGGACAGCTTATATTCGGGCTGAATTCCCAGCCGGACAACAGCACATCAGGGTTTTCATTTTTCCCCAATGATCCGTCCCAGACGCAGAGCTATCCGGTAATAGATTCGGAATCCGGAGGGCTTTCCAAAAACCCCTCCGGAAACAAGTACAAAAGCATTCTGGATACGGGCAGTAATTTCATCTTCATGGAAAACAGCGCTATCGCAAATGCTGCCGGAATAGGAGAGAACGCCCTTGCCAGCCACGAATACCAGTTGCCGTCAAGCACGCCTGTAATAGGAAGCATAACCCTGGTAAAAGGCGGTCTTAATCTTTCCGTTGGGTTTTATACCGGAAGCGTCTTTGACAGCAGGGCCAGTTTTGTTACCAGCCCCAATGATTCCAGCGCGAACTTTGAATTTCCGGCATCTGCCTTTACGGGCGTGCCGTCCGGAGGGTATATCCTGATTAGCAATGCAGTCAATCCCCAGCCGGACGATGGAGGGCTGGAGCTTATGGGGCTTCCTTACCTGCTCACCCAGCCTATGTACTGGCAGGTATCGCCTTACGGCATCGGAATCAAATTCCCTTGAGCTGAAAAAAGGAGGCGTGATGAAGAAGGCCCTGTTAATTTTATTTTCAATATTGCTGGCGCAAATATGTGTGTACGGCGGGGTGTGCGGCGCATGGGCCGCAGTGGGCGATACATATAACGTAATGGCGCAGAAATATGGCGCTCCGGCGCGTGTGCCGCTTAAGCGCGCCTTTGCCCCGGCGCAGGCGGAAAGGCTGTGGAACGCAGGGGCCAAAAATTACAGTTTTAAAATCGGAGGGTTTACCGTGTATGCCGCATTCAATTCCAGCGGCGTATGTTTCAGAATGGTTGCACTGCATAGCAGAACGCTTCCCCCTGCTTCGATATTTGTAGGGCGGCTGGCCGGTACCAGGCCAAAGGTGCTTTCAAGAATACCCAGGCGGGCCATTGCGCTGCAATACGGCGCCGGCGCCAATGCGGTTATTTACAGGTCCTTCGGACTGCCGGGAAATTTCAATGTTGAGGCCTATTCTAAGGCGCTTGAGCCATGACCACCGCTGATAACAGCCCCCCTTGATTCAGTTATGAAAAAAGCCATCATCTTCCTGCCGCTTGCCCTTGCCTTTTTCTGCCGGGCGCTTCCAGTGCATGCCGGAAGCAATTCACGCGTGCCGGGGCAGGCGCTATCAGCAGACGGAATATCAAATGTGATATCAAAAACGGCGGGCTGCCAGGATGCCGCGTATCACACGCCGCTTGCGGGGCAGTGCTATCAGGGTATGGTGCTGGGCCATAAAGTTACGGTCCGCCCACGCAACCGGCGCTCCGAAACCGCCTGGGACATTGGGGCGGCGCTTGCCAAACCCGTGGCCGAAGGCTCCGCCGTGCTGCCAATAGGCAGCATTTATCTCTGGCGGCATCCGGATGACTTCAGGCTGTTTCGGGCAAGGCTGGCGGGTTTTGACAATAACCTTTTTCTGGCCCGCTCCCCGGCCTCTGTCAGGCCGCTGGAATGGGTGGCCACCTTTGAAAACTATACGGTCCCGTTTCCCCAGGCGCAGCTTGTGGACGGCACGGCCCTGAAATCGCAGGAACTTTTGTGGGGCTACGCGAGGGCAGGGGTTGGCATAGGGTACAGAAGGCAGGTTTACCCCGGCAAGCAGGACAACATGCTTGCACTGGACCTTACCGCGGAGCCCGGCTATGTGTTTTTTGGCCGCGGCTCCCGTACCGCACAGGATTTTGTTGCCCCCGGCGATACATTCGAGGTGCGCGGCCATCTTCAGTTCCGGCTGGATGAGCTGGTGCGCAATATCCTGGAGCTTCCACACAGGGGGATTGCCGCCGGGGCGGACATTATCTGCGGCCACCGGCTTAAATGGAGCGGCTGGGGGATAAACGGCGCTGAAGCCGGCGGGCGTGATTATTATCTATTCACAGGGTATCTGGTTGCCGCTGGCGGAGTGCCTGGATTGCATTCAGACCGGCACAGGCTTATAGGTGCGCTGCATGGCGGTGGCGGCATCGGGCTGGACCGCTTTTCCGTGCAGCGGATAGGCGGCGGCTTAAACCCGATGGGAGAGGAGTACGGCTCCACATGGAGGCCGGTATTGCCTGGGGCAGCGCTGGAGGAGTTTTTCCCGAAGCGCTACATTATCGCCACCGGCGAGTACCGGTGGGAGCCGGTCTTCTTCATGTACCTGGGGCTGGACGCCTCGGCCGCCTGGCTGGACCGCCTTCGGATGGAAGCCGGAGGGCCTGTGGACAAGAACGATTTTTTCTCCTCTCTGGGCGCCAGGCTGACCACCGGGTTTTTATTCCACACGCGCCTGCAACTGGCCTATAACTATAATTTTTCAGTGGTGCGAAAAGGCCGCTACGGCGGCGGCGAGATAGTTGTCAGCGTGGCGGGCAGCATCTTTTAACTGGCGTTGCAACCTGCAAAAGCCAAAAATCAGGAATTTTTGTAGTTAAAAGGACTCCGTTTGTTAGCTGTTGGTTTGCCTTACCTTGGGAAAGCGGGCGGTTTCGC
This sequence comes from Nitrospirota bacterium, assembly GCA_021788025.1. Classification (GTDB taxonomy): domain Bacteria; phylum Nitrospirota; class Thermodesulfovibrionia; order Thermodesulfovibrionales; family JdFR-88; genus JAKAKS01. The sequence goes on along the minus strand of JAJYLE010000006.1, from coordinate 25,040 downwards.
GAAGTGGGCGCGGCGAACCTGCCGGTAGTCAAGCGGCGACGGGCGGTCGCCCGGACTCCGGCAAGATGCCCCGCCAGCCGTCCTTTTAAATTAATTTTTTGGTTGTGATATATTGTGTTGATGGTCCACCGCTTCGATACGCTTGTAATCGGCTCCGGACTTGCCGGCCTCAGCGCGGCCATCGAGGCCTCGTTGCAGGGGACAGTTGCCGTAATAGCAAAGCTTTATCCCACAAGGTGCCATTCCTCGGCTGCTCAGGGCGGCATAGCCGCCGCGCTTGGCAATGAGGAGCCGGATTCCATTGAATGGCACGTCTACGACACCGTTAAAGGCGGCGATTATCTTACGGACCAGGACGCAGCCGGAACATTATGCGAAGACGCCATAAAAACCGTTATCCGGCTGGAGCATCTTGGCGTGCCCTTTTCACGCACACCGCAAGGCAAGATTGCCCAAAGACGTTTTGGCGGGCACACAAGGGATTTTGGCGCGGCCCCGGTAAGGCGCGCCTGCTATTCGGCTGACAGGACGGGGCTTGCGATGGTAAACACGCTTTACGAGCAATGCGAAAAACAGCCGGTGATGTTCTTCCCAGAATATCACGTGCTGGATCTGGTGATAGAAGACGGCAGGTGTTTGGGGGCCGTTGCCCTGGAATTAAAGACCGGCGAGATTTGTGCGTTTGAGGCAGGCGCCACCATTATAGCCACGGGAGGCTATGGGAGAGTTTTTAAAACCACATCCAACGCGATGGCAAGCACCGGCGACCTGCTTGGGATTCTTTATTCAAAGGGGATGCCGCTTGAGGATATGGAGTTCTTTCAGTTCCACCCAACCGGGCTTCTGGGGCTTGGGATACTTGTAACCGAGGGGGCCAGGGGAGAAGGCGGCGTGCTTGTAAACGGCAACGGGGAGACTTTCATGCAGAGGTACGCCCCGAGGATAAAGGACCTTGCGCCAAGGGACATGGTGTCCAGGGCGATAATTACCGAGATAAAGGAAGGCAGGGGCATCGGCGGCAACGATTACGTATACCTGGATTTAAGAAACGTCCCTAAAAAAACTCTTGAGACCAGGCTGCCGGAGATAATGACGTTCTCGAATATTTATATGGGTGTGGACCCATCCGAAAAACCCATTCCGGTTGCGCCCACCGCACATTACGCCATGGGCGGCATACCTACTGACAGGGACGGCAGGGTGCTGATAACCGAAAGCGGCGCGGTGGTTGATGGCCTGTTTGCTGCGGGGGAATGCGCTTGCGTATCCGTGCACGGGGCAAACAGGCTTGGCTGCAATTCGCTTCTGGATACGGTGGTTTTTGGCAGGCGTGCAGGCATGAAAGCGGCGGAGCAAAAGGACAAAAGCGGCCCGGGCATGCCGCCAGGCGCAATGGAACGGGCAAGGGAAGCGGTTTCCGCGCTTCTGAACAATAAAGGCGGCGTACGCGCGGGGGCCGTAAAGAAGGAGCTCCAGGAATTGATGATGGACAAATGCTCCGTGTTCCGGGCCGATGCGGGCCTGAAGGCGGCCGCTGAAGAGATAGAGACCATCAGGCAGAAGGCGGGCAATATCTCGATTGATGATAAAGGTAAACAATTCAACACGGAATTGCTTGAGGCTATCGAGGCCATTCACCTTGTGAACCTTGGTGAGGCAATCGTCCATTCCGCGCTTCAGAGGACCGAGTCCAGAGGCGCCCATTGCAGGCAGGATTATCCGGAGCGGGACGATGAAAACTGGCTGAAGCATACTTTCATAAGAAAAAAGGACGGGGAAATACGTTTCAGTTTCAAACCCGTTTGCATCACAAAATTCAAGCCTGAAAAGCGGCAATACTAGAACTTGATGGACAAGATATTCAGGATAAAGAGGTTTGATCCGGAAAAGGACAACGCTGCCAGGTGGGAGGATTTTCCCGTGGAGCTTGGCCCCCACGAGCGGCTTCTGGACGGGCTTGTAAGGACAAAGGAGTTTACCGACGGCAGCCTTACATTCAGGCGGTCCTGTGCGCACGGGATGTGCGGCAGCTGCGCGATGAAGATAAACGGCAGAAGCAGGCTGGCCTGTCAGACGCTTGCCGGTGACATGCCTGAATTGGTTGTCTTTGAGCCTTTGCCGGCATTCCCGGTGATAAAGGATTTAGTAGTGGACATGGAACCGTTTTTTGAAAAAATAAAGTCCGTGATGCCATATCTTGTAAATGATGAGCCACTTCCCAGCCGTGAGCGCCCCCAGAGCCCCGAGGAGATGGAAAAGATACTGGATTCAATACGGTGCATATTATGCGCCTGCTGCACGTCCTCCTGCCCGGTTTACTGGGGCGATAAGCAGTACCTTGGCCCGGCGGCCCTTGTGAAGGCCGCGCGGTTTGTCCTGGATTCCAGGGACAGGGGGGGCAAGGCAAGGCTGGATCTGGTATCCGGGGCGCATGGCGCCGCCAGGTGCCATTCGATATACAACTGCGTGGAGGCGTGCCCAAGGGACATAGATGTAACCAGGCACATCGCGATACTCAAGCGCCAGACGTTAAAGCGCGGGTTAAGGGGGGCGCGATGAGATACAGGCTTACCACCGGGTTTTTCGCATTTATCTTAAACAGGCTCTCCGGTGTAATCCTGGCCGTTTTCCTCATACCGCATTTTTTCAGCCTTTATTTCATCGGGGACGCGGCCCGCTACGAGGCGATAAGGGACTTTTACAATACGCCTGTTATGCGGTTTTCCGAGCTGGCGCTTCTTGGCATAGTGCTTGCCCACGGATTAAACGGCATAAGGCTGATTCTTCTTGAGGCCGGCGCTCCCACAAGGCTGCAAAAAGTCTTCTTCTGGACAGCCCTTTCAGCGGGTGCCCTGATATTGCTGATTTCCATTCCCCATATGATGTGGGGCGCAAGATGAAGAAGACGGCCTTTGGATGGTTATTAAGCAGGGCAAGCGCAGTTGTGCTTGTGGCCGGGCTGGCGGTGCATTTTTTTGCAAACCACTTCGAACGCCCGGACGCCTCGGAGCATGGGGTGGTGATGATGAGATTGTCCCACCCCGGGTGGATGGCATTTTATGCCGTATTCCTTCTGGCGATTATCTATCATGCCGCTTACGGATTGTGGGGCATTGCGCTTGAGTATTTAAAAAAGGAGCGTGTGCTTTCAGCGGTAAAATCCGCCTTGATAATACTTTCGGCAATAATGGTAATTGCCGGTGTATGGATACTTTCGGATACACAGATGCTTCTGGCCAGTCCGCCCGCCCCGTGCTACAAATGCCACAAGGCCGGCAGTGCGGCGGGGGCCATTCCATCGGGCAGGGCGCTGAGAATATTTCAATAAATGGTTTGGGCCATCTCTGCGCCAAACGTCCGGTATGGCTCGTCAGGCCGCTCCACTCACTTGCCGCTCCCGTATTAACCTGTACTTCAAAAACAAACAAAACGGCTTATGAGGAAAACCCCTTTTCTCCACACGAATGCCTGAATAACCTGTTATTATTAAAACGGTTTGAAATCGATGCGTTAAAAAGGAGATCTGATGGCGGGCAGGGATTTCAGGGCAGAGTCTGATTCCATGGGGCAGGTTAAAGTCCCCTCCGGGGCTTACTGGGGAGCAAGCACCCAGAGGGCCATGGATAATTTCCCGGCAAACGGGCTGGAATTTCCCCCGGTTTTCTATCGCGCCCTGGGGCAGATCAAGCTTTCCTGCGCATCGGTAAACCTGGGGCTTGGATTATTGCCTGCAAAAATCGCAAAAGCCGTCATGCGGGCCTCCGGTGAAGTGATCAGCGGTAAGCTGGACAGCGAATTCCGCGTGGATGTTTTTCAGACCGGCTCCGGCACGTCCACCAACATGAATGCAAACGAGGTCATAGCCACCCGCGCAAACGAGATGCTTACCGGCAGGAAAAGCACCAAATCCCCTGTGCACCCAAACGATCACGTTAACCTGGGCCAGTCCTCCAATGACGTAATCCCTTCGGCAATACATGTTTCAGCATATATGCTGGTGAATGAAAACCTTATGCCGTCGCTTGCCAGGCTCTCAAAGGCCGTAAAATCGAAGGCCGCCCCTTACGCAAAAACTGTAAAGACAGGCCGGACCCACCTGATGGACGCCGTGCCCGTCACCCTTGGGCAGGAAATGTCCGGATGGGCGGCCCAGGCGGACTACTCGATTGAAAGGATAAAGGCGGCCCTGCCCCGGCTTTCAGAGCTTGCCATAGGCGGCACTGCGGTGGGCACAGGGATAAACACGCCCGCCGGATTTGGCGCAAAGGTCTGCAAGGTGCTTAAACAACTGACCGGGATAAAATTCGTTGAGGCCAGGAACCACTTCCAGGCGCAGGCCTGCCAGGACGCCGTTGCGGAGCTTTCCGGGCAGTTAAGGACGGCCGCAACCTCCTTTATAAAGATTTCCAATGATTTGAGGTTGATGAACAGCGGCCCCGTTTCCGGCCTGAACGAGATAAGGCTCAAGCCGCTTCAGCCGGGCTCCTCTATCATGCCGGGCAAGGTAAACCCGGTGCTGCCGGAGGCCGCAAGGATGATGTGCGCCCAGATAATCGGGTGTGACGCAACGATAGCCGCCGCAAATTCTATGGGCGAGTTCGAGCTTAACACGATGCTGCCGGTTATCGCATTTAATATCCTTGTTTCAATTTCGCTTCTTGCCAATGCCGCGCTTCTATTAACCAGAACTGTTGAGGGCTTTGAGGCCAACACGGAGCACATGGCGGAATTTTTAGAGATGAACCCGGTTATCGCCACCCCACTGGCCCCTGTTATCGGCTATGACAAAACAGCCGAGGCCGTCAAGAAGGCGTTCAGGGACAAAAAACCCATCAGGCAGGTGGTGGTGGAGCTGGGCTTTCTCGAAAGGAAGAAGGCGGACGGGATTTTAAAACCTGGCAAGATGACCAGGCCGGGAAAACGGGGATAAAATATTTCCGGCTTAACCCAGCCTTTTTGTTTTTGGCAGACACTCTGTGCAAACGGGGCCAGTGTTTTTCATTTCCCGCCGTCAAATACATACTGAAAACGTGTCCCTGTTTCTTCAGGCCTTTTTCGTAATCTTTACCTTCCACAGGTCAGGGCCTTGCTGAACGTACTCCCACGAGAACATGTTTTCCCTCTCATGAAGAAACTGGTACCAGAGGGGTTTGGGGTCGTGGTCGTTTATGAGCAGGAATGAATCTCCTTTCTGGAGTCCGTCGAAGGTCTGGAATATAAGGGGATGTCTTTGGGGGGGAAGAAGTTTGGATACATCAAGCTCTTTCATAATGTTTTCCGGCATTTTGTGTTTTGCCTCCTTTTTCAGCTTTACCTGAAGTCTATCACCGGGTGTCCTTAAGTGGAATGCGGCAGCCTGCCTGGATTTTCAATATCCTTTATGCCTTATTGATTGCCTCCACTATTATGCACTGGTAAAGAGTTTTATGATGACGGGTGGAGGGGGAAACCCACCCCGGTCTCCAGCCACCCTCCAGCAATGGACCTGGCGAAAATCTTTGAAAGGGGGCGGACGGTATCTGCCCTGGATTTTTAAAGGTATGGGTTTGCAAAAGAAGCGGCGGTTTTGAACGGTTTGAACGAGAAAAATCCAAAAATAATTTAAAAACGCGGGTTTCAAAATTTTCATTTGAACATATAAAAAAAGGGGCTGGCCTGCCGGAAAACTGAGGGCAAAAAATAAAAAGTACCGGGTACCCTTGAAACCGTCTTCCCACTGTGATTTAATCTTCTTATGGATTTTAAGGTAAAAAATTCATATCCCCTGCTTCTGGCGGGCAGATGGAAAGAGACCGCCGGAAAGGTAAAGATAACCAACCCATATGGGCGCACAGTAATCACCGAGGTCTGCCAGGCTGCCCCGGCGGATGTGGAAGATGCTCTGGCCGCCGCGGAAAAGGCACGTCCGGTAATGGCCGGGATTCCCTCATACCAGAGGGCGGGCATACTCCGCAAAACGGCCGATACTATCCTGGCGCACAGGGACGAGTTGGCAAAAATAATCAGCCTTGAATGCGGCAAGCCGGTTGCCGATGCCAGAGGCGAAGCCGAAAGGGCATCGCTTACGTTCGGGATTGCTGCCGAGGAGGCGGTGCGGATAGGCGGGGAATTCATTCCGCTGGACAGGAACAAGACATCTGAAGGCAGATGGGGCATTACCAGGCGGTTTCCGGCGGGGCCGGTGCTTGGCATCACCCCGTTTAACTTCCCGCTAAATCTTGTTGCCCACAAGATAGCGCCTGCGATAGCGGCAGGCAACCCGGTAATTCTCAAGCCCGCTTCCTCTACACCTGTTTCCGCCCTTGTGCTGGGCGGGATTTTGATGGAATCGGGGCTGCCTGAAGGCGGGCTTTCCGTTATCCCAACAAGCGTGGATGCGATACAGTCGGCCATCACGGACGCGCGCGTCAAAGTGCTCTCGTTTACAGGCAGCGCCCCCGTTGGCTGGAAACTCAAAAAGACGGCATTCGACAAGAAGGTTATACTTGAACTGGGCGGCAACGCCGGGGTGCTGATAGATGAGGACTGCGATCTGGAATACGCTGCAAACCGTGTTCTGGCTGGCGGGTTTTCATATGCCGGGCAGGTGTGCATATCGGTGCAAAGGGTATATGCCCACAAGAACATCCATGCCGCCTTCATGCAAATTTTCATCCCGAAGGTGCAGGCCCTCAAGATGGGAGACCCCCTGGACGAATCGGTGCGGATAGGCCCCATGATAGACGAGAACAACCTGGCAAGGGTTTCAGCGTGGGTGGGCGAGGCGATGGCCGCAGGCGCAAAGGCGCTTGTCGGCGGGAACCGCAAGGGCGATTTTTTCGAGCCAACCGTCATTGCAGACACAACACCACAGATGAAGGTAAGCTGCATGGAGGTGTTTGCGCCGGTGGTAACCGTAACCAGGGTGGACAGTTTTGAGGACGGGCTGAAGGCCATTAACGATTCGGTTTACGGTCTTCAGGCGGGTATATTTACGAATAATCTCAAGCACGCTTTCGCCGCGTTTGAAACGCTGGAGGTTGGCGGCGTTATTATCAATGATGTGCCTTCATACAGGGTGGACCACATGCCTTACGGCGGCGTGAAACAGTCTGGCTTCGGCAGGGAAGGCGTGAGGTACACGATAGAGGAGATGACTGAGCCCCGCCTGATGGCCCTGGATCTGCGCTTCTAGGTTTCACCATTGCTTTCTATAATCTGTCTGGCGGGGAGGACAATATGAAGATATTGCTTGCCGTTGACGGTTCAAAGTATTCCGAGGCTGCGGCCGGTTTTCTGGGTTTTCTTGATCTATCTGAAAAAGACGAGATAACCGTTTTCCATGCGCTTGATGTGGGGCGGCTGCTTAGAAACGAGGCGGCCTTCCAGAGTACCCTGAAAGAAATCAAAAAACTGTTTGAGCCGGGGATATTTGCCCCTGCGCTGGAGATACTGAAACCCGTTAAGGCGAAGGTATGCACAGCCGTTATCGAAGGCCCGGCCAAGCAGGTGATTGTGGAAAAGGCGGCGGAGGCCGGCATGGATTTGATAGTGATGGGGGCCAGGGGCACCAAGGGCGTAGAATCGGTTCTTCTTGGCAGCGTAAGCAGGACTGTAAGCATTAAATCCCATGTGCCGGTGCTGGTTGTCAAAACGCCTCTGAACGTGAAGCGCGGCGGGATGCGGATACTGTTTGCCACGGACGGCTCAGCTTACTCTTCTGCAACATGTGAGCTCTTGGCTTCCATGCCGTTTCCGCAAAACTCCCGGCTGACCGTGCTGAACGTAATCCGGCCGGTGACATGGGATTTTCCAATTACCATAGTCCCCGAAATAAATGAGCAATTTGCAGGATTAATCCGGGATGCCAGGGAAAAAGAAAAGCAGGAGTCGGCCCGCATCCTGTCTGAAGCCCGGCAGAAATTGGAGAACAGATTTTCCGAAGTGGAAGTTTCAACCGTTGAAGGTGACGCCTCCGGTGAAATACTTGCCGGGGCCGAAGGCATGAAAGCAGACCTGGTAGCCGTGGGCTGCCGTGGGCTGACCGGGCTTAAAGGGATGATCGGAAGCGTTTCCAGGAATGTCCTGCACCATTCGAAATGCGCGGTCCTGATTGGCAAGTTGTGTGTTGTGCCCTGAAGTATTAAGCGGCGTTGAAAATTTTACCTGCCATCTGCGTCCAGGTTTGCCCCGGCAGCCAGGTGCTGCACAACGCAGACCCGCAAAAGCGAGGATTACTACCCGAAAGCAACGCTTTTACAGGCCGGGGTCCGGTTGGCGCATTACCCCTCCAAGTCTTTAAAAACGGGGTCCCGGCGGCTCGGATGAATCCAGGGAAACGAAAACGCGGCCCAACCTGCCGCCACACTGAATGTGTGCGGCGTACAGCATAACTCCGTTTGGAGAAGGGTATCTAACAGGCCATGACATCGCGCCAATTGACAATGTCATGCAGTGCCGGGTTAAGATGGGCGGGGTAGGGGAGGGCAACACCCCGGCTTTCGGCCACCTTTTCCCAAGATGGGACTCCACATGTGCTCTTTGAAAACGGCTGCGAAAGTAAAAACGGCAAACTGCGGGATTGACGTGGTCGATTGGGCCTCGCAATGGCGGCCGGTGGCAAAGTTGCTGGATCCCGGTGGAAGCGGCTTTTCGCGGAGATCCGCACCGGCCCTGCGCCGGGGTGGCGGCAAAAGTAAAAAGTGAAGATCACAAAACCAAAAAACTACGTAAAAACAGGTATTTGGCGCTGTTCCAGGTTTGGTCCCAGCTTGATTCAACTAAAAACTTCAATTCTTTAAAAATCAAGCACTTAGATGTGAAGAACAAGCGCGAAAGATGGAACAGATGGAACAAAAATTTGCTCCTAAGTGGCTGGAAACAAAAGGGAATCCCGAAATGGGTGGAACATATAAAAAGAAAAGGCAATGAAGGCTGGTGCGGATGCGGTTATGATTGCAGGGATTCGCTTTCCAGCTTTGAGCACATCGAGGCCAGGTGCGGGACCAGATCGCCCCTTGGAATCTTGGTCTTCTCCCTGACTGTGCTGTAAATTATGTCCATCAGCCCCACGCTCACGCACTTGCCCTCAGCATGGAAGGAAAGTATGGAGCCTTTCTTTCTGTCTTCAGGCGAGTAATACGCTCCGGTTTTTTTTCCGAATAATCTGGCGCATTCCGACAGAACCGGGTCTAAGTCCCTGGACTTTGCCATTATTACATAGCCGTGCGTATCGATTGCGCCAACGAAAGAGTCTTTTACGTCATCGAACGCTGTCTTGAATATGGCCGCCGACCATTCGATGATGTCCGCGTGGTGCTTGTAGCCATACTTGATCAGGTAAGGGTAGATGTTGGATATTCTAGCGTAGGCGATCCCGTATGTGCCAAGCATGGGGTATATCTTTTCCAACTTCCGGATTATGGCGTTCTGGCCCGGAAGCCCGGTAAGATAGTCCGGCCAGCAATAAGGGTCGTTCTGCTTCCTGTGCAGTTCGGTGATATATTTTCTAGCCTGTGCCAGGTCCGTCATCAGCTTATAAAAAACCAGAAATGGCAAGGCCCTGTCAACTTCAAATTTTAATTATCAGAAATGTTAGAACTTGTCTCAAAATAGCTGCGGCATTACTCGCGCCGGAGCTGTTTATGGTAGGGCGCTTGCAGACGCACGCACGCGCGGCCCACTGCACTCACTAACCGCTCCCGCATTGCCAGGTGCTTCAAAGACAAACCCAAACGGCTAATACAAGGGCCCTTTTTACCCACAGGGAAGCCTGAAGAGCCCAAAATAGCGTCATGTTGCTTATTTAAATCATTACAGAATTACCTTTGCTTTTGCCGTATCTGGGGAAGCGGAGGCGAATACCGTCCCCGCAAAAAAATTAGAGGGCAACTGACGATGGCCAAATGTAAAGAGAGATGACAGAAGCAAGGGGGGCGCTGAATTATAAGCTGAGTGAGGGGATTGGGGGGCCGGAACGGCCCCCCGGTATATGCCTAGACGGTGGACTTGGAGAGGTCCTTGCCTTTTGTCTTTTCTTTTGCCGCCGCCTGGGCTGCCGCGAGCTTGGCAAGCGGTATCCTGTATGGAGAACAGCTTACATAGTTAAGGCCAATCCTGTGGCAGAACTCGACGGTCTTCGGCTCGCCGCCATGCTCGCCGCAGATGCCCATCTTCAGGCCTTTTTTGGTCTTGCGGCCTTTTTCCACCGCAATCTGCATCAGCTGGCCAACGCCGCCCTGGTCTATGGTTACGAACGGGTCGTCATCAAGTATGCCTTTTTCAACATATGTGGGCAGGAAGCGCCCGGCGTCATCCCTGGAAAGCCCGAACGTAGTCTGCGTAAGGTCGTTGGTGCCGAAGGAAAAGAAGTCTGCCTGGGTTGCAATCTCGTCCGCGGTGATAGCTGCCCTGGCAACCTCTATCATGGTGCCAACGGTATAGTCCACCTTTACCTTGCACTCCTTCTGTACTTCGCCGGCTACCCTTACGGTCATCTCACGGAGGGTTTTAAGCTCCCTTACGTGCGCAACCAGCGGGATCATTATCTCAGGGGTAACTTTTACCTTCTGTTTTTTGAGTTCGCAAGCGGCTTCCATGATGGCCCTTACCTGCATTTCGTATATCTCGGGATAGGTTATGCCAAGCCTGCATCCCCTGTGCCCAAGCATAGGGTTGAACTCATGCAGCATCTTGTTCCGGGCCTTCAGCTTGTCAACCGGCACGCCCATCTCCAGCGAAAGTTCCTGAAGTTCCTCGTCGGTGTGGGGCAGGAACTCGTGGAGCGGGGGATCCAGAAGCCTGATGGTGACAGGCAGGCCCTTCATCTCCCTGAATATGCCTATGAAGTCTTCCTTCTGCATCGGCAGGAGCTTGGCGAGGGCTTTTCCCCTGCCTTCGGTATCGTCGGCAAGGATCATTTCCCTTACGGCCTTTATCCTGTCTGTTTCGAAGAACATGTGCTCGGTGCGGCAAAGCCCTATGCCTTGCGTACCGAAGCCCATGGCAACCGATGCATCCTTGGGGGTGTCCGCATTGGCCCGCACGCCGATTTTTCTGACCTCGTCGGCCCACTTCATTATCACGCCGAATTCTTTTGTAAGCTCCGGCTGGATAAGCGGGGCCTCGCCAATGATAACCTGGCCGTTGGTCCCGTTGATGGTGATGTGGTCGCCCTCGCGGATAACCGTGGAGTTCACGCTGAACTCTTTTGCGTGCTCGTCTATATTCAGCGAGCCCGCGCCAGCCACGCAGCATTTGCCCATGCCCCTGGCCACAACGGCCGCATGGGAGGTCATGCCGCCCCTGGCGGTGAGTATTCCCTGCGCCGCGTGCATCCCGCCGATGTCTTCCGGCGAGGTCTCAGGCCTTACCAGTATTACCTTTTCGCCTTTGGCGGCCCAGTTCTCGGCGTCCTCCGCCGTAAACACTACTTTGCCAACTGCCGCGCCGGGCGATGCCGGAAGTCCCTTGGCAAGCACTTTTACCTGGGCCTTGGGATCCACCATCGGATGCAGAAGCTGGTCCAGCTGGGCGGGGTCTATCCGCAGTAGGGCCGTGTTCCTGTCTATCTGTTTTTCCTTGACCAGGTCTATGGCAATCTTGAGGGCTGCCTTGGCAGTCCTCTTTCCAATCCTGGACTGGAGCATGTACAGCTTGCCTTCCTGCACCGTGAACTCGATGTCCAGCATGTCCCTGTAATGCTTTTCGAGCTTTTTGTAGATTGAATCAAGCTCTTTATACGCCTTGGGAAGCCTTCTTTTAAGTTCGTCTATGTGAAGCGGCGTGCGGATACCGGCCACAACGTCTTCACCCTGCGCATTTATAAGGCACTCGGCGAACAACTTTCTGTCGCCGGTGGAAGTGTTTCTGGTGAAGCCAACGCCTGTGCCGGAACTGTCGCCCATGTTGCCAAATACCATCGTCTGCACATTGCAGGCGGTGCCAAGATTGTCCGGGATGTCATTTAATTTCCGGTATTTTACGGCCCTGTCACCAAACCAGGAGCCGAAGACGGCGTTTATGGCCATCTGCAGCTGCTTGAGCGGCTCCTGCGGGAAATCGGAGCTGGTCTCGGCCCTGTATATCCTCTTGAATTCCTCAACAAGCCCCTTCAGGTCGTCAACAGTAAGCTCAGTGTCTTCCTTATAGTCCTTTTCTTTTTTGACCGCTTCGAGGGCATCATCGAACTTCCTTCTGTTTACGTCCATCACAATGTTGCCGAACATGGTTATGAAACGGCGGTAGGCGTCGTAGGCGAAACGCTCATTGCCGGTTTTTTTAATGATGCCTGCCAGCGTTTCATTGTTGAGCCCGAGGTTGAGGACTGTGTCCATCATGCCCGGCATAGAGAATTTTGCCCCGGAGCGCACTGAAACCAGAAGCGGATTGGACGGGTTGCCGAATTTCATGCCCATGGCCTTTTCCACCTTGGCCAGGTTCTCCAGCGCCTGGTCCCACATGCCGGCCGGGTATTTCTTGCCGCTTTTGAAAAACGCGTTGCAGGCCTCGGTAGTGATTGTGAAGCCCGCCGGGACGGGCATTCCCAGCCTGCTCATCTCGGCCAGGCCTGCCCCCTTGCCGCCAAGCAGGTCTTTCATCTGCCCGGTGCCGTCGGCCTTGCCCATGCCGAAGAAATAGACGTATTTCGGGCCTTTTGCCTTTTTCCCCGCGCTGGCTTTGCCCGAAACCGCCTTTGCTTTTTGTGGGGTTTTCCCTTTCCTAACCACCGCTGCCTTAGCCATGAAGAGACCCTCCGTCGAAATTAATCCCATCCCCTTGCAGACTGCCGGTTTTTCACCACAGCCTTCCGGAAATGATTGTAGTCTGGACGTTTAATCTAATCCATAATAAGAGTAAATTTCAAGTTTCACGCTTTAAAACCGCCCCGGCATGCAGGGTAGGCCCGGTTATTTATGGATTTTCCATATAAGTATATGGGTAAAAGTTTGATGTGGCAATGTTTTTAAACAGGCTTTTTGCGGCGAGGGGTTTTTTGCCGGCAGCGGCTCAAATTCCGGGGCAGCGCGGTTTAACGTTCGGCAAGTTTACCAGGAAATGGTCTTTCTTTTCATCGATTACGCCTTCATGTATAAGGGCCTTCATGCATTTCGATACAGATTCCCTTGATGCGCCTATGCGGCAGGCCAGTTCCTGATGGGTTTTCTTGTCTACTTTTAAAACCTTGCCTGCCGCGCCGCCGGGGCCGGCCATCCCGGAGAATTCCTTGAGCAGCCTCTCCCTTACATCCAGGAATACCAGGGATTCAACCATCTCATTTGTCTTTCTGAGGCGTTTTGACAAAGTGGTTATAAGCTCAATGGCTATTTCGGGGCTGTCCATAAGCAGGCCGATGAATTTGTCCCGCTCCAGAACGGCCATCTCGCAGTCCGTCTCCGCCGTTACGGTAGCGGACCTGCCCTGATTATCGAAAAGGCTCATTTCGCCAAAGAAATCGCCATCGTTGAAGAAACAAAGGACTACCTCATTGCCGTCATCGCCTGTGAGAGTGGCCTTTACTTTTCCGGAGAGAATTACAAAGAGGTCGCTGGACATCTCTGTCTGATAGAAGAGGACCGCGCCCTTTGGGTGTGATCTTCTGACGCAGGAAGATGCTATTTGGACAAGATAATCATTGGATAAATTCTTAAACAGTTCAAGTTTCTTCAGGACTTCTAAAACAGTTTTCTGTAAATTCCGGACGTCCATTAGCTCCCCTACTGCCAGTTAACCAAAATATTGAAGGTATATTAACACAGGATGAAACGGATAAAAAGAGGAATGGTTTGTGGCAGGGACCTAATGATTTTTACTGAAAACCAGGGGGCAGGGGATGTTTTACCATCTCCCGCCCCCTTAACCCCACCCTGACGCGCTTTCCCTGAAATCAATATAACAATAACCTCTTTGGGGGTAAAGGTAAAATTCACGTTCTTTAATAACAACGTGTCCGTGATTTGCTACACGTAAACGGAAACCGGACGACGGGCTTACTTTATCGACGCCCCCGGTTTTACTTCCTTTTCGGTTGTGAGCGCTGAAAGCGTACCTTCTGCATCGGTGGCGGCAAGCAGCATACCGTTGGATTCCACGCCCATGAGTTTTGCCGGTTTAAGGTTGGCCACGATTACAACGGTCTTTCCAATTAATTCTTCCGGGGAATAGCTCTTGCCTATCCCGGCAACGATCTGTCTTTTTTCGTCTCCCAGATCAACTTCAAGCCTTATTAATTTATTGGAGCCTTTCACCGGCTCGGCCAAAAGCACCTTGGCAGTCCTCAGTTTTACCTTTGCAAAGTCCTCTATGCCGATAAGCCCCTCATTTATGGGCTGTTCAATTTTCGGCTTTGCAGCTGGTTTTTCCTCCACTTTCTTTTTCCTTTCTTCTTTTTTCCCTACAAAGGCGTAACCGGCAACTACGTCCACATCGTGCGCCGTCTCCGCATAAGATGCAATCGGGAAAAGCAGTGTCTTAAACTCCTCCAATTTTCTGCCGGCGGGCAAAGGCGTTTTAATCAAATTCCCAAGACTGTTTTTTGTAAGCGCATCCGTATAACCCAGGGCCTTCCACAGCGCTTCTGACCAGGATGGCATAAAGGGATACAGGTATGCAGCTAAAAGTTTTATTGCCTCTAATGATGAATAAATGACCTGCGCAAGCCTGCCGTGCATTTCGGGCGATTTGGCAAGTGTCCAGGGTTCATTGGACTGAATGTAATTGTTCGTATAAGAGACCAGATTCCATATCTCTTCAAGGGCCTTCTGGAACTGGAGCGATTTAAGGTGGAGTTCCACTTTTTCAGGAATGGAATGCGCAAGGGTCTTCATTTCGGGCTCTATTTCCGCCTGAGGCACTAGGCCACTGAAATACTTGGATGTCATGGTAAACGTTCTTGAAATCAGATTCCCAAGATCATTAGCAAGTTCCTTGTTATTTCTAATTTCTAACGCTTTTTTGGAAAAATCTCCATCATGACCAAATGGTATCTCTCTGAAAAGAAAATATCTGAACGTATCTACCCCACGTTCCCCAAAAGCCCTAACTACATCCGCCGGGTCCACCACGTTGCCCAGGGACTTGGACATCTTCCTGCCCTCGATTGTCCACCAGCCGTGCGCAAAGATAGTCCCCGGAAGCGGAAGCCCCAGGGCCATGAGCATTGTGGACCAGTACACGGCATGGGTGGTCAGTATGTCTTTCCCGATTATATGTACATCCGCGGGCCACCATGCCGTATCAGCAGAGGCAAGGTATTGAGGCCCGGAATAATAATTCACCAGGGCGTCAAACCATACATAAGTGACAAACTCCTCGTCGAAGGGCAGGGGGATGCCCCAGGGCAGGCGTTTTTTAGGCCTGGATATGCAAAGGTCTCCAAGCGGCTGGTATTTTAAAAACCCCAGCACTTCGTTTCTTCTGGTATCCGGCTGCACATACGATGGATTTTTCTCGATGTGCTTTATCAGCGCGTCATGATAACGGGACATCAGGAAGAAATAGTTCTGCTCCTCTATTTGCTCCACATCACGCCCGCAGTCCGGACATTTTCCGTTTACAAGGTCTTTTTCAGTCCAGAACCTTTCATCAGGCACGCAGTACCATCCTGTGTAGGAGCGTTTTTCAATCAAGCCCTTTCCCCAAAGGGAGCTTAACAGCTCACGGACTCTGGCCTTATGTCCTTCATCCGTGGTGCGGATAAAGGCGTTATTGGAGATGTTCAGCCTTTGCCACATCTCTTTGAAATTGACAACCATTTTATCGGCATGTTCCTTCGGGCTGAGGCTGCGCTGCTCCGCCGCCTTCTGTACCTTCTGCCCGTGTTCGTCCGTTCCGGTAAGGAAAAACACCTTTCTGCCGGAAAACCGGTTATAGCGGGCCAGGATGTCTGCCGCTATGGTTGTGTAGGCATGCCCTATGTGAGGAATGTCGTTGACGTAATAGATCGGCGTAGTTACATAAAATTTTTCAGGGTTCCGGGACATTGGCGCGGGTTTCTTTCCTCAACCCTGATTGGCTTCGCTGCCGCTGCCGTTGCCCGGGCCATCGTTGGATCCGGGTCTATTATTCCTGTTTCTGCGTCCGCGTTTGCGCCACCTTCTTTTTTTGCGTGATTCCGGATCTTTCGGCGTTTCCTGCCCGTCTTCCCCTTCTGCCTGCTTCTGCGGCCCTCCAGGCAGCCCGGTTTGAGCTTGCGGCCTGTTAGTGTGGGCCGGTTTTTCTTCCGGATTGTCATGTCCGGGCTGGTTAGCCAATTTGTTGTCAGGGCTTCTGTCCTCGCGCCTTTGGACCGGGCCCTGCTGGTTCTGGCCCTGGTCGCGCCGTGCGCCCCTGCGGTCGCGTGGCCATCTCCGGCGCCCCATCTGTCCCCTGCCGGCCGGCTTTTCTTCCGTTTTTTCTTTTGAGGGAAATTCAGCAACTGCCGGGCTGGCCGCTTCCGTTTCCGCTAAAGCCTCATTCAATGAGGCCTCTTCAAGGCTTGTTTCTTCCATGCCGGCCTCTTCCGCACTCTCACCGGCGGCAGCTCCCTTCCGGCAGCATTTTTCGCTATTGTATTCGTAACCCAGGCAGCACATCAGCCTGCCGCATACGCCGGAGAGCTTGCCAGTGTTCAGTATCAGGTCCTGTTTTTTTGCCATCTTTATGGAGATGGGGGCGAAGTCCACAAGGAATTCCGAGCAGCAGAGCTTTCTTCCGCAAAGGCCAAGCCCGCCTGTCATCTTTGCCTCGTCCCGTACGCCGACCTGCCGCATCTCTATCCGGGTACGGAATTTCTGGGCCATGTCCTTAACCAGTTCGCGGAAATCTATCCTTTTGTCTGACACGAAATAGAAGACAAGCCTTTTCCTGTCCAGTGTGCTCTCGGTGCGGATAAGCTTCATCTCCAGTCCGCGGGCCATTATCCGCTCCCGGCAGAACGCGAATGCTTCCTGGCAGAGGTCTGCGTTTGCCTGCTCCTCTTTCCTGTCTTCGCCGGTGGCCACGCGGAGTACTTTTTTGTATTCCTTTTCGGGGGTGGGAGAGCAGTGGGAAACTACCTTTCCCAGGGACAGCCCCATATCAGAGTCCACAACCACAACGTCGCCGGGTTTCAGGGACAAACCTTCGGCATCGAAATCGTAAACCTTTCCGCATTGCCGGAATTTTATTCCCACTACTTCAGGCATTTCCCGTTCTAAAACCCTTTCGATGCTATTTTATTTATATTCAATTTAAGAGCCAGGCAGGCCATGTAATTCCAGATGATCGCTTTGTTGGGATTGTATACCAGGGCGCCCCTGACCTTGTTCATGTTGCCGTAAGTCTCTATTATAACCTCTTCCGGGACATACCGCGCAAGCTGGGACAACGGTTTCTCGAATTCCGGGTCCAGAAGCAGGCCCGGCTGTCCGGTTGCTTTCATAACCAGCAGGTCCCGCAGGAACAGCTCCATCTGGTCCAGAAACGAGGCCATGGCCGCCTTGTCTTCCCAGGAGGGTTGCGTAACCCCGGAGGCCATCCGGGAAAGGATGTTAATGAAATCCTCCCCGCCAGCGCCCGGCAGTTCGCCTTTAAGCGCCAGCCCCGGCCTGCCCATGGAAAGCCGTGCCAGCCGTGCGGTGTCAATATCATGCGCTGCCGCGGTTTTTTTCCGCCCCCGGGCGGAAGCGCCCGGCGCTGCATCCGAAGCCAGCCTGGCTTTGAGTATATCTTCCACCTGGGCGGCTGAAAGCGGCTTGAAGGCTACCGCCAGGCATCTGGAGCGGACCGTGTCCGGGAGGCGTTCCGGGCTGGAACTTACAAGTATTATCACGCTTTGTGCCGGGGGTTCCTCAAGGCATTTAAGGAATGCGTTTGCGGCCCTGTCGTTCATAAGGTGCGCCTCGTCCACTATGGCGATCTTGAACCTGCCTTCAAACGCGCTCAGGGAAAGGGTTTCGATAAGTTGCCTTATCTCGTCAATCTTTATTACGTCCTTTGCCGGCTCTATGATGATTACATCAGGATGCACCCCGGCGTTTATTTTCCTGCATGAAGGGCATGCATCGCACGCGTCCGTCTGGCCCGCTGTGCTGACAGGCTGCGCGCAGTTCAGGGCCTTTGCAAAATTCAAGGCCGTCTGGCGCTTTCCGATGCCGGAGAGGCCGTGGAAGAGATATGCCGATGCCACCCGCCCGGAGGCGGCGGATTTCTTTAAGAGTTCGATTGGCTTTGCCTGCCCAAGGATGTCCGAAAGAGCCATAACCTAGGATAACATTTGTGTTACTGTGGGCGGTGAATGCAACGGTTTAATAACTCACTTTACGATTATCCCGGCGTATCCCACAACATGTTCGAAGTCCCCGCTGGTTTCGGCGGAAGTGGCGTATTTAACAAGACGGGCATCTTTGACGCCAAGTTCCATCGCGGCGTACAGCATAGCCGCAACGGGCAGCACGCCGCACATGGAGATA
Organism: Nitrospirota bacterium; assembly: GCA_021788025.1. Classification (GTDB taxonomy): domain Bacteria; phylum Nitrospirota; class Thermodesulfovibrionia; order Thermodesulfovibrionales; family JdFR-88; genus JAKAKS01. The sequence continues at coordinate 6,633 of JAJYLE010000006.1, read as the reverse complement.
TTATTTCTGTGGACCGTCTCAAGCATTGCTGCCGGATCCAGCGCCAGGATGTCCCTTATCGCCAGGGCGTCTTTATTCCTGGCCTCATTGTCGGAAACGTAATGGCTCATGTCCGAACTGGCTATTATCAATGGGGCAGGCCTTTTGTTATATGCTGCCCGGACGGCTTCGGCGATGCTCTTGCCAATCGTCTCAAGTTCCTGTCTTGCCGCCCGCATTATGGTGATTGGCACTATCATGGCATCCGGCCTCAAATGGCATATGAACGGAACCTGCACCTCAAGCGAGTGCTCGTAGACGTGCGCTGAGGAATCGGCTTTAAACAGCGCCGAGCGGCCCATTATGGCCTTTGCCAGTGATGTATCCACCTTCAGCTCCCCATTGGGCACCCGCCAGGAGCCCTGGTCCATTATCGACACCTCCGGGCCGAAGCCAGTATGGTTTGGCCCGATCAATATCACTGTTTTTGAAATTTCCAGACTGGAATATACGGCACCGGCAACCGCCCCTGAATAGATGTATCCGGCATGGGGGCAGACGGCGGCAACAGCTTTTTCACGTTTGGCTTTGTCTTGGCCAAGGGCCTGCATTACCGCCGATTCCAGCTCATGACGGCCAGCCGGGTAGAACCTGCCGGCGGCGGCTGGCAGCCTTGCGGCTTGCCGCATCAGTACGCCTCTTCCTCCATGTAGGATGCGTCCTCCGCGGAATAATTTTCAAACCGGGTATATTTGGCGAGGAAGGTAAGTTTTAAGCTGCCAGTGGGGCCGTTACGCTGCTTTGCTATGTCCAGATTTACAACAGCCGAAGCCCCGCGTTCATCTTCCTGGTTTTTTTCTTTGTCTCTGTACAAAAACATTATTACATCGGCATCCTGCTCGATAGCGCCGGATTCCCTGAGGTCAGACATATTCGGTGCGCGCCGCTCTCTTTCAACAGACCTGTTTAACTGGGAGAGCGCTATTACCGGCACGTCTATCTCCTTGGCCAGCGCTTTTAAGGACCGGGATATTTCCGATATCTCCTGCACCCTCTGCTCGTAATTGCCGCTACCCTTCATAAGCTGAAGATAGTCCACCAGGATAAGGCTAATATTGTTGGAGCGCTTCAGCCTCCGTGCCTTGGCCCTCATCTCCAGTGCCGAAATACCGGAGGTCTCATCAACAAAAATTGGAGCTTCCATCAGTTTTCCGGCAGCGGTTGCAAGTTTGGTAAAGCTGTTTTTTATGTACCCGCGCCTTACTGAGGATGCGTCCACCTTTGCCTCGGCGCAGAGCATTCTTAATATTATCTGCCTCAGCGACATCTCCAGGCTGAATATGGCAACCGGCTCTTTTAACTCTATTCCAACGTATTGGGCTATATTCAAACCAAAGGCGGTCTTGCCGGCCGAAGGCCTTCCGCCCACTATTACGAGGTCCCCTTTCTGCAGGCCGGCCGTAATCTCGTCTAAATCCTTGAAACCGGTAGGTACTCCGGTTACGGCCTCGTTGCGGTCGTACAGGCTCTCTATCATCTTGAACGTGTCCTTGATGGCGGCCTTCATCGGGACAAAAGTGCTTTTCACCCGTTTCTCCGATATCTCGAACATCTTCTGCTCGGCCATGTCCATCAGGGCGTCGGTTTCCGTGTCGCCAATATATACCTTTTCGGCCAGGTCGCTTGCGGTGCGAAGGAGCATCCTCTGGAGGGACCTGTCTTTTACAATCTTTGCGTAGTAGATGATATTGGCGGAGGTGGGCGTTGTGTTTGCCAGTGTTGTGAGGTAATCAAGCCCGCCGGTTTCCTCGAAAGCTCCATTTTTCTTGAGTTCGTCCGCAACGGTAATTATGTCAATCGCCTCGTTGCGGTCAAACAGGGAGAGCATGACTGTGAGGATTTTTTTGTGGGCGCCTTTGTAGAAGTCATCCGGGCTGACTATCTCTACGGCCTTCACTATGGATTCGCCGTCTATCAGGACGCTGCCAAGCACCGACTGCTCGGCCTCGATGCTCTGAGGAGGAAGTTTTTCTATGTTGGCCTGCTGGCGCATGCTTACTTCCCGAAACTAGATACCGGAAACCAGATAAAAAAACCCATGCTCTTCTAGTTTCCAGTCTCCAGTTTCTATTCTGCTTCTACGTTTACGGTTACGCTGGCCGTAACCTCACGGGGCAGCTTTACAGTAACCGTGTAGCTGCCAAGGTTCTTTATCGGCTCGGAAACGACTATTTTTCTCTTGTCCACTTCAAAGCCCTGGGCCTTTAAGGCCTCTTCAATGTCCATGTTGGTTACGGAGCCGAAGAGCTTGCCTTCCTCGCCTGCCTTGGCCTTTATGGTAAGCGTTACGCCGGAGAGGCCGGAGGCAATCTTCTGCGCCGCCGCCTTCTGCTTTGCAATCTTTGCCGCTATTTCCTTTTTCACCTGCTCAAGCATGCGCAGGTTCTTGGCGCTGGCTTCAACGGCCAGGGAGCGCGGGAAAAGGAAGTTCCGGGCATAGCCGAGCTTTACGTTGACGGTGTCGCCCATCTTTCCAAGATTATCTACGTCCTCTTTAAGTATCACCTGCATAGGCGTAAATCTCCTTTCAAAAACCTTTCGGGATGCCTAATAGTATATTTATTTACCGGGTTTTATTCAAGAAAAGAGCCGTGTACGTGGGCCGTAAGCCGTAAATACGTGGCATGGAAAACGAAAATGAGACGCGATTTTAAGCCCTTTCTTTTTATATGTTCCAGCCATTTCGGAATTTTCTTTTGTTTTTAGCAGGTTAGGGTAATAATTTTTGTTCCGTCTGTTCCATTTTTCCCAGCTTTGTTGTATGTCTAAGTGCATGATTTTAAAGGATTTGGGGTTTCCGTCCCCTGAAGTTTGTTCCATTTGCCAAGTCTTTGTTTTTATTGTTTTTTCCCCCGCTGATTTGCTGTTGGATGCCAAGCGGATCGGTGATGTATTAAAGAGCAAAAAGGAAGCAAAGCAAATGGATTTTTAAGGAAGCCTTCCGCCGCCGCTTTCAAAGGGCACCAGAGGGGGCTGAGCCCCACTGTAGCCCATCATAACGCAGTTATGCATGACATAGTCAATGGGAAGAATGTCATACATGCCTTTATCTGGCTGCAAGCCTCCTTTTAAGTTTCCCCCTCATCTCCGTAAACACCATGATATTACTTTCGTCCGCAAAGTCCCGGTATGTAAACATCTGGGGGATATACCGCCCTTCCTTCTTCGAATAAAGCAGGGTCACTTCGGCATAGATTCCGCCGCCCATGAATATGCGGTGGCCATAGCCTTTGGTGCTGGCCAGGACAAGATTGGCAAGCGTAAGATAGCCGGGGTCGATGTTAACAGCCCGCTTGCCGTTCTTTGAAAGCGCCGTCTCCATTGCGTTTGTGGCCTGTTTTATTGAAGGCAGGTCTTCGGGGGGCACAAGGCGCTCAAAGAAGAGGAATTTCCTTGTTACCGGCCAGCCAAGCTCGTCCTCGTAATGCCTGCAATGCCATTCATAACCTTCGGTTTCCTGAAGGATGGGGCCGAATTTTGAGGTAAGTTTCTCTTTGGCTGATTCAAATGCGGATTGTTCGCGGTAAAGCAGCCCGGCCAGGAGCATCGCCGGCCCCGGACGTGAAGCAAAGGCCTCGTTTTTGCTCACTTTTCTACTGGCTTAAAAGTCCCTGCATGTAGGAAAGGACACGCGGATCGCTCCAGTTCATCCCGCCTATTACCTTCTGCCTGAGTATGCCGCTTTTGTCCACAATGTAGGTTTCAGGCACGCCGGTAAGCCCGTAATCAAGCGCGGCCTTTCCGCCGGGGTCCTTATACACGGGGATGCTGGAAGAATTGTCCTTCAGATATTGCCTGGCGGCCCCAGTGGAGTCCTTGAAAGGGATCGAGATCATGCGGAAGTGAGGGTTTGCCTTAAGCTTGTTGTAAAGGCCGTTTAGCGACGGTGTCTCATCCTGGCACACTCCGCACCATGTGGCCCAGAAATTTACAAGCACCACATTGCCTTTCAAACTGGAAAGCGTTACCTTCTGCCCGGACGCATCCATAACAGTGAAGCCGGGGGCCGGTTTTCCAGTTTGCAGAGGCAGGTGCTGTTTCTGGCAGGAAAAAAGGGCCGCGCAAAGAACTATCAGGAGTGCAAGATATCCGGTTTTCAGGACTTTGGTCTTCAAGCTGGCTTTCAATATCCGGGCAACAGGGGACAATAAAAGGACAAGGGACAAATCCTGCGGATTTTGCCCCTTGTCCCTGGCATTATCAGTTGACTCCGCTCAGCACGTCCTCTTCAGCCGGCACGAAGACGGGGTTGTTGCCCTCAAGAGTCACCTTTATCTTGGTGCCTTCCTTGAACTTGCCTCTGAGTATCTCCTCGGAGAGCGGGTCTTCTATTTCTTTCTGTATGGCCCTTCTCATCGGCCTTGCGCCGTAGGTGGGCTGGAAGTACTTCTCTATCAGCCAGTCTTTCACCTCGGGCGTAAGCTCCACCATCAGTTCCTGCTCTATAAGCTGCTTATTGGTCTCGGAGACAAGCAGGTCTATTATCTCCACCAGGTGCTTCTTCTCCAGCGGATGGAAAACCACGGTCTCGTCCACCCTGTTTAAGAACTCGGGATTGAACGTCTTTTTAAGGGCGTCCATCACGCTGTCCTTGATCTTCAGGTATGTCTCGTCGCTCGTGCCCGCCTGGAAGCCAAGCGGCGTTGCCTTGTCTATGAACCTGGCGCCGAGATTCGAGGTCATGATGATAACCGCGTTCTTGAAGTCCACCTTTCTTCCAAAGCTGTCCGTGAGCACGCCCTCGTCCAGCACCTGCAAGAGGATGTTGAACACATCCGGGTGCGCCTTCTCGATTTCATCGAAGAGCACTACGGAGTAGGGCCGCTTGCGGATTTTTTCCGTAAGCTGGCCGCCTTCCTCGTACCCCACATACCCTGGGGGCGCGCCGGTTAGCCTGGAGACGTTAAACCTCTCCATGTACTCGGACATGTCTATCTTCACAAGCGCGTTCTCGTCGTTAAAGAGGAACTCCGCCAGTGCCTTGGCAAGTTCCGTCTTGCCCACGCCTGTTGGCCCGAGGAAGAAGAAAGAGCCTATCGGCTTGCGCCTGCTCTTTATTCCCGCCCTGGAGCGTCTTACGGCCCTGGAGATCACCTTTATGGCCTCGTCCTGCGCGATTATCCTCTTGTGCATCTCGTCTTCCATGCGCAGGAGCTTTTCGGACTCCTTTTCCTCAAGTTTGATGAGGGGAATGCCGGTCATCTTGGCAACCGTGTAGGACACATCCTCTTCAGTTGCAACGGGTATCTCCTTCTGGAGATTGGCCCGCCACTGGGTCTTGAGCTGGTCGTAAAGCTTCTTCAGGCGCTCCTCCTCGCTGCGGACGGAAGCTGCCTTTTCAAGGTCGTGCAGTCTTACATAGAGTCCCTTCTCCTTGGCAAGCCTTTCAAGGTCGCCTTCCAGCTCTTTCAGCTCGGCCGGGGGCGTGTATCTTTTCAGCCGGAGCCTGGCCCCGGTCTCGTCTATAACATCTATGGCCTTGTCCGGCAGGAACCTGTCGGCCACATAGCGCTCCGACAGCTTTGCCGCGGCTTCGATGGCCTCGTCGGTGTATTTCACCCTGTGATGGGTCTCATACCTGTTCCTGAGCCCCTTCAGTATGCCTACGGCCTGCTCTATCTGGGGCGGCTCCACATAAACCGGCTGGAACCTGCGCTCCAGCGCGCCATCCTTTTCGATATACTTCCTGTATTCGTTGGGCGTTGTTGCCCCGATGCACTGTATCTCGCCCCTGGATAGGGCGGGTTTGAGCATGCTGGAGGCGTCTACAGACCCTTCAGCGGCACCGGCTCCTATTATCGTGTGGAACTCATCTATGAACATGATCACGTTATCGGAAGCCGCGATCTCCTTCATTACAACCTTTAACCGCTCCTCGAACTGGCCGCGGTACTTCGTCCCGGCTATCAGCGCGCCCAGATCAAGGCCAACTATGCGCTTGCCAAGCAGGTTTTCAGGCACATCGCCCGAAACTATCCTTTGCGCAAGCCCTTCCACTATGGCCGTTTTGCCTACGCCGGGCTCGCCGATAATGGCTGGATTGTTTTTTATCCTCCTGCCCAGTATCTGCATGATGCGCTCTATCTCGTCTTCCCTGCCCACAACGGGATCAAGCTTGTCCTCGCGCGCCATCTGGGTAAGGTCCCTGCCGAATTCATCAAGGGCGGGCGTGCTGCTCTTCTTCTCCTTGGGCTGCGTGTAAGCCTTCATGGAGAGGTTTATTGTAAGTTGCCTGGCCCCAAGCAGGTTGGCCCCGAAGGTGCGCAGGATCTTGCCCGCAATACCCTCGTCCTCCCGGATTATGCCAAGCAGCAGGTGCTCACTGCCAATGTAATTGTGCCCAAGCAGCCTGGCCTCTTCCACTGCCAGTTCCAGCACTTTCTTGGCCCTTGGGGTGAACGGGACATCGCTGAATGTGAGCACATTGTTGCCCGCCGGGATGTTCCTTTCAACCTCGAGTTTTAATTCATCGATGGACAGCCCCATTTTCTTGATGATTACAACCGGAAGGGAATCCTCTTCTCTTAAGAGTGCAAGCAGGAGGTGTTCTGTGCCCAGATAGTCGTTCTGACGCTTTTCGGCTTCTTCTTAGAT
>JAJYLE010000139.1 GCA_021788025.1 Nitrospirota bacterium | reverse complement strand
CTGCCCAGATAGAAATAGACGGACAGGAAATAAAAGAAAGCGCAGGAGGTTTCCGGGAAAGAGGCTATCCAGTCAACCGCTTCCGTGTGGACCGGGTGTGCGGCAAAGAGGAGCCCGGCAAACAGTGCGGGCAGAATGGACTGCCCTGCGGAATCAGTTTTATACCGGCCAAACAGCCTTGACGCAAGCAAAAAGGCCATCACCGAGGCTGCACAGTTCGAAAGTACATTCAGCAGGTGGAAGGCCCAGGCTTTTTCGCCTGCAAGCATGTAAACCGCCATGTAGGCCAGGTGCATAAGGGGCCTGTAATAATTGGAAGACAGCGTTTCATACGCCCAGGAATTCTTGGTGAACATGTCCGGGATATACCTGAAACTTCTTATCCAGAAGTTCAGCAGTATCTGGTAATTATCGTCGGAAACGAAACCGTAGCCAAGCGAGCTTGCGTAGAGCAAAAAGGCAATGGCCGCCACCAGCAGGGAAAGAAGCAGGGTCTGTTTTCTATTTGAGGACATCGGTAATTTTAAAACAAAAACCTTCGTTTTAGCACGTGCTCAGGGCGCCTTCGGGCCGCCGCCCGCATCAGCTTGTAAACCAGCACGTAGGATGAGAGGGCGGCAAAGGCCAGGCCTGCCAACCCCAAATCAGGCCAAGTCTGTCCCGCTGCGCACGGCCGGTTAGAAATTATTCAGCGCTGTTTCCCGGCAGGCAAGCTTGATTGTTGTGTGTGCATGCCGTGCCGCCTTTGTTATAATACTATTTCGTTTGTAACCGGTTGCCCGGTCTTGTTTATAAATATGCAGGAAAGAATACAGAAGATAATGGCCAATATGGGCATTGCCTCCCGCCGGAAGGCCGAGGAGATGATTGCCGAGGGGCGGGTTTTTGTAAACGGCCACCCCGCGGAGCTTGGCATGAAGGCAGACCCGGAACGGGATTTTATAAAAGTGGACGGCAAACGCCTTGTAAATCCGGAGCCAAAAGTCTATTTTGCCTTTCATAAGCCCAGGGAGGTTGTAAGCACGCTTGAAGACCCGGAAGGCAGAAAAACGGTAAAGGAGTTCTTCAAAAAAGTGAAGTGGAGGGTATACCCGGTGGGAAGGCTGGATTACCACTCCGAGGGGCTGTTGCTGGTTACAAATGACGGGGAGTTCGCAAACCTGGTGCTCCATCCCTCAAAAAAGATATCCAAGACTTACGAGGTTAAGGTAGAGGGTGTGCTTGCAGAGGAAGAGATGGAAAAGCTTCGCACCGGCATCAGGCTGGAAGAGGGCGTTACCCGGCCTGCAAAGGTAAAACCGCTCAGGAAAACCCAGGCAAATTCCTGGGTGGAGATAACCATACAGGAAGGCAAGAAGCGGCAGATCAGAAGGATGATGGACAGGGTGGGGCATCCCGTAATAAAGCTGAAAAGGACCAGCATAGGCGGGATAAAGCTTGGGGTGCTGCCCCCGGGCCAGTACCGGCCTCTTGAGATTGCCGAGGTAGAGCATATAAGAAAAGAGAGCGGGGCCGCTTCAAAAAGACAAAAAATAGCGGGGAAAAGATAATGGCAGACCAGTTAAAGCGTACATGGTGCGGCGAAGCCCATGACGGGCTTGTGGGAGAAAAGCTGCGGGCTGAAGGGTGGGTGTTCAGGCGAAGGGACCACGGCGGGCTTATATTCGTTGACCTGAGGGACAGAAGCGGTGTGCTCCAGGTTGTTTTCAACCCTGACATGTCTGAGACGGCAAAAGCCCATGAACTGGCGCATGGCCTTCGGGCGGAATATGTAATAGAGGTAACGGGCAAATTAAGGAAAAGGCCCGAGGGTACGGAAAATCCGGGGCTGCCCACGGGCAACGTGGAGCTTTATGCCGAATCGCTTAACATACTTAACACCTCCGCGCCGCTGCCGTTTGAGCTTGATGAGGAGGCGTCCGAATACCTGCGGCTGAAGCACCGTTATCTGGACCTGCGCAGGCCGGAGATGCTCAAAAATATCGTACTGCGCCATAAAGCGGTAAAGGTAATGCGGGACTATCTTGATACCAACGGTTTCCTGGAAGTTGAAACCCCTATGCTTACCAAGAGCACCCCGGAAGGGGCAAGGGACTACCTTGTGCCAAGCAGGGTGAATCCGGGCGAGTTCTATGCCCTTCCCCAGTCTCCGCAGCTTTTCAAACAGATTCTTATGGTATCCGGGCTGGAAAGGTATTTTCAGATTGCGCGGTGCTTCAGGGACGAGGATTTAAGGGCGGACAGGCAGCCCGAGTTTACACAGGTTGATATAGAGACATCCTTTATGAGCGCGGATGAGATAATCTCGCTTACCGAAGGGATGCTGAAGGAAGTATTCAGGCAGACCATCGGGGTGGATATAAAACTGCCCATACAAAGAATGAGCTACGCCGAGGCGATGGAACGTTTCGGCTCCGACAAGCCGGACCTGCGCATAGAACGCGAGCTGGTTGATATGGCGGAACCGGCAAGGAAAGGCGCCTTCAAGGTGTTCCTGGACGCGCTTAATTCCGGCGGCAGGGTAATGGGCCTGAGGGGAATCGGGATGGCCGGGCTTTCAAGGAAGGAAGTGGATGACCTCACCAATTCTGTAAAAGAGATGGGCGCAAAGGGGCTTGCCTGGATAAAGATAAAAAACGGGTTCGATTCGCCTATCGCAAAGTTCTTCCCCCAGGAAGCCCTTGAAGATATGGCCCGGCGATTGCAGGCCGAAGAAGGCGATATGATGCTTTTTGTGGCCGATACGGAGAGGGTTACATTAAACGTGCTTGGCAGGCTGAGGCTTGAACTGGGCAAACAATACCCGGTGGATTTCAAAAAAGACGAATGGCGGTTCTGCTGGATAAATGATTTCCCGCTTCTGGAATGGGACGACGAGGAACAGCGCTTTCAGGCGATGCACCATCCGTTTACATCGCCATTGGAAAAGGATATAAAAGACATATTCGACCCCGTAATTAATAAAGATAAAACGTTTTTTTCATCACTTAAGGCACAGGCATATGACATTGTGCTAAACGGTTACGAAATAGGTGGTGGGAGTATACGTATTCATAAACAGTCTCTTCAGAGTGAAATGTTCGAAATGCTTGGCATAAAACAGGAAGACGCACGCATAAAGTTCGGCTTTTTACTGGATGCTCTCCAGTTTGGCGCGCCCCCGCATGGCGGGCTGGCTCTGGGGCTGGACAGGCTTGTTATGCTTCTTGCGGGGGAGGATTCCATAAGGGACGTTATAGCGTTTCCGAAAACGCAGAAGGCCGTTTGCCTTATGAGCGGCGCGCCTTCCAATGTGGAACCCAAACAGCTCCGCGAACTGCACATAAAGACAACCGCAGAGACTTCCGGGCCGGAGAAGTAATTTTTTCGTGCGGAGTTCATCATGCTTATAGGCGTACTGTCCGATACCCATGACGATATGGAGATGATCCGCCGGGCGGTGGATTTCTTCAACGCTAAAAAAGTTAAGCTTGTCCTTCATGCGGGCGACATTGTTTCACCGTTTACGTTTCCGGAGGCATTCATTAATTTAGTTCCCAGGTTTGCGGGCGTGTTCGGCAATAACGACGGGGACAAGGTGCTGCTTACTGAAAAATCCGGCGGCAGGATACTGCAACAGCCGCGCACCCTTGAAGAAGGCGGCAAAAAAATCGTACTCATGCATGAGCCCGCCCTTATCCCTTCACTGGTAAAAAGCGGTACGTTCGATATCATCATATACGGCCACACGCACAGGCCGGATGTGAAAAAAGAAAACGGGGTGCTTGTCCTAAATCCCGGGAAAACCGCCCGCCTCCATAAGGGCAAAAGCACGGTGGCCCTCATGGAAACAGACACCCTCGAAGCGGAAATCCACCAGCTGATATAGCGGCCATAAAAAGCGGCGGCGCTTAGGAATAAAAAGTTTAAAGCTTTTTTACCTTGCGGCCCTTCTCCGGTTTCTGTATCCGGAGCGCATCAACAAGTTCTTCCTTTGCCGGGGCCGCCTGTACGGAGGCGGCCAATTTCCCTCCCGAAAAAACGTCTATTTTTACAGCAGGCTGGTTTTTTGAGCGGCTGTAACGGGCGCAGATGGAGGCGGCCAGATTAATCAGCTCCGTGTCTGGCTGGTCTGTTCCTGTTATGAGCACGATGGGGCTTTTCCGGTCCCCGGCCATCATGTAAATATCGCCTGGGGCTATCAGTTTTTCCAGCTCGCTGTTTTCACCTTCGTCCCTGCCCGCTATTATCTTTACCGGCGACTGCGCGGACGGCCTGAAATGCCTGCCTAACCTCAAAAGCCCCAGTTCCAGAAGGGTCGGGTTGGGGGTAAGCTCCAGAAGTTCCTTAAGCCGCCAGGCGTAATTTGGTTCGGTAAGCAGGCATCCACCGGCGGGGTTGGGGTAATCTTCCAGCCCGAACTCCTCAGCCAGCTTCATCTGAGGCTTCCTGCTTCTGCCGGAGAAGTTATAAAGGCTATCCCTGTTTATAAGCCCGGAGGTTTCAGCTACGGTGGGCTTAAGCAGCTTTGCGCTTAACGGTCTTAACACGTATCCGGCAAATCCTGACTCCCTGTCTATCAACGGGAATGTCTCCTTGCGCTGGCTCATCGGCCTTTGCCCAAGCACCTCCCCGGTTATCAGGAAGTCCGCACCGCTCATGCGCATATATTCGCCCGCCTCACGCAGCATGAGTATCCGGCAGTCTATGCAGGGGTTCATGTTCCTGCCGTGTCCGTGCGCCGGTTTTTTGACTATGTCTATGAACTTGTCCGCCAGATGCGACAGTTTTACCTTGAACCCGAATTTTTCCGCCGCGGGAAAAGGGTTTCTGGAACATGATGAACTGTCCGATATGTCGCAGCCGAAATGGGTGAGGAAAGTTATCGCTGTTACTTCAACGCCAAGCCTCTTCATTACAAGGATGGCAAGCGTGCTGTCCAGCCCTCCTGAAAGCAGGGCCACGGCTTTAGGGTTTTTGTTAGGTTTGAAATTTGAAACTTGAGATTTTAAATCAGGCGTCTGCATCTGTATGGTCCTGCGCCACCTTCTTAAGTGCCTTTGATGTTGCCGCCGCCGTGCCAACCTGGGCCACTACAATCCCCGCGGCATAATTTGCCAGGACAGCGGACTGCTCCAGTGTTGCCCCGGAAGCGTGGGCAAGCGTAAAGGTGGCAATAACGGTGTCGCCCGCGCCGGTAACGTCGTAGACCTTTCTGGCCGCTGTGGGTATGTGCGTTACCTTCCGCCCGGCAAACAGGCTCATGCCCTCGGCCCCGCGCGTAATCAGTACGGAGCCCGCCCTGAGGCTGGAGACAAGCTTCCTGCCAGCGCTTAAAAGCGAGCGTTCGTCGGTAATCTGGATGGTGGCCCCCTGCGACGCCTCGTTTAAATTGGGTGTTATCAGAGAAACCCCTTTGTACAGATGGAAATGGCCCACCTTCGGGTCCACCGCCACAAAATATTTCTTTTTTGCCGCCGTAGTCAGGCGTTTCATCAGGCCCGGGGTTATGACCCCTTTTTTATAATCAGAGATGATCACCGCGTCATGAGAGGGCAGCAGGCCCTCTACAATCTCCAGCATGCGCCTGAGGCCGCTTCCGGCCAGGTGCGCATTGCTTTCCCTGTCGAACCTTACCACCTGCTGGTTATGGGCTATTATCCGCGTCTTTTCGGATGTGGGCCTGGCGTCTTCAACCAGCGCGCATTCTATCCGCGCCTGCTGCAAAAGCCTTTTAAGGGTATCGCCGCCGGCGTCCTGCCCGCAGATGCCTACCAGGGTGGCCCCCCCGCCAAGTGAAACTATGTTATTGGCCACATTTGCCGCGCCGCCAAGGGCAAACTCCTCGCGGGCCACTTCAACAACGGGCACTGGGGCCTCCGGGGAGATGCGGTCCACCTTGCCCCAGATATACCTGTCCACGATAAGGTCCCCAATGACAAGCACTCTTCTTTTTGAAAAACCGTCTATTATCCTGTCCTGACGCATCGGATATTTTATCAAAATTATTGTATCTAAGGCTATCGCTCTGTTAGAATGAAAACTTCAATGCAATACAAGCAAGAGCTTCAGGCGCTTATAAAGGAAAAATGCTTTCTCCGGAGCGAAAAGCCCATATTCAGGCTTACGTCCGGCAAGATGAGCGATTTCTATTTCGACCTCCGCAGGGCCACACTGTCGCCCAGCGGGCAGTTCCTTATCGGAAACGTGGTCTTCGAAACCATTACGGGGATGGGGCTTGCCCCGGACGCCATTGGGGGGCTTACCATGGGGGCGGACCCCATTGCCACAGCCACGGCGTACTGTTCCTATTTAAAAGAGCGGCCTATGGAGGCTTTTGTTATCAGGAAGGAGCCGAAGGCCTACGGCACCATGCGGCAGGTGGAGGGAAACGTGGAGCCGGGGAACAAGGTTATTATTCTGGATGACGTGCTTACCACCGGCAAATCCACCATAAAAGCCATAGATGCCGCCAGGGAGTTCGGTCTGGCGGTGCTGGGCGCGCTGGTGCTTCTGGACAGGTGCGAACACGAAGGCAAAAAGAACGTTGAGGACAAAGGCGTGAAGCTCTGGAGCGTTTTTACCGCGGGGGATTTTCCCAGGGATTAGCAAATCGATTTTTTTGTTCGCAGGCTGCCGCATCATAATTTTTTTTGTCTTTACCTGAGAGGTCTGCATTTAGATGCAAGCCATGCGTGCATTCGAGATAATCAAGAGGATACTCTAACAATATCGCACCCCAATGGAGTTTATTTATCAGAGAGTTTACCATTTCATATTCATAATTTCTGCTTTTCTCAGGAACACTGTAATTTTTTTCTAACGTCTATTCAGCAAACGGGAGGCATTCAAGCCCTCCCGCATCAATTACAATTTTCATATCTGCTTTTGAAAGAGTGGTGGTGGGAATCGAACCCGCCACCACTCGTTTAACAAGCGCGAGCATGGTTTTGCAGACCACGTGGGGCCCAGCCCCTTACCCCCCTTTTCGACCGTTTGTACTATAATTCTCTGAAACTTATCTTCCAGC
>JAJYLE010000138.1 GCA_021788025.1 Nitrospirota bacterium | reverse complement strand
GAAAAGTTTCCCATGCGCCGGCGCACTCTTCGTGAGGCGCCGCAGAAGACCGGTCTTATCCACACCCCGATGCAAGGATCGCGGGAATGCTCTTTTCAGGCACGATGGTTGCCATCGCACTTGCCTTCGAGGGACTGTGGGGTTACGCGTCAAAGAACGGAAGACTTCTTGGGCAGCGCGCCGCCGCGGCGGATGTCGAGCAGATCACGAGACAACACAAGTATGGGCCGCTGATGTACTCGGCGGCGTTCGCGCTTTCTTTCGTGTCCATCGGTTTGAGCGTTGGAGTCTGCCTGTGCCTGGCAGTGTACCTGGGCCTCAAGGGCTGGCCGTCGCGGACCTGAGCCGGATACTTATCTTTAGCCGCGGCAGGGAAATCGAAATATCCTCGAATGTCCGCATCGCGAGCACCAAGTTCATTTTCCTCCTCTTGATGCCCGCCGCATTCTTCTTGATTCCCAGAAATGCTGATTCCAACCAGTTGTCCAGGTCAAACCGCGCTCAACGAACCCCCTTTACCATTTTTCTGAAATGGAAACCATAGATTGAAAACGTAATGGCGAGCGGGAATAGTTTTGGTCTCCTGAACAGCGACCAGAAAAATAGCTTCCAGTACTGAAAGCGTTCTCTCCCAAATATGCCTATGCGAATGATCGACTTTGGCAGGGCCAGAACGTAATTGTATCTCACATGAAATTTTATCTTGTCGCCCGGCCTGTAGTTTTGAAGGAAGGTCGTGACCCTCTTATAGTACTGCTTGGGGGAGTAAATGTTCTCAATGACCCTCTTGTACCCCCCGATCAAATAGTCGTGATCCATTGATGGTATGAAGTTGATGGAAAAGTCCGTATTGTTGCCCGAGGCGCGCTTAAGCAGCCGGCCTTCTTTCGCAAGGCGGTTGTGCAGCTTTGTGCTGGGCAGGGCATTGAGCATGCCCACCATTGCGGTCACTACCGAGGAGTCCTGTATGAAGGAGATCATCCGGTCGAATATATCAGGCGGGTCATTGTCGAATCCGACGATAAAACCTCCCTGCACTTCAAGGCCTGATTGTTGCATTTTCCGTATGCTGGCGATCATATCCCGGCCTTTATTTGCGCGCTTACCGCATTCGCTCAGGCTGTCTTCGTTTGGTGACTCGATACCAACAAACACGGTGTCAAATCCGGCCTGGACCATCAGGCCCATCAGTTCTTCATCGTCCGCCAGGTTGATGGACGCCTCGGTGGTAAAAGTAAAAGGGTAGTTGTTCCGGGCCATCCACCCTATCATCGCCGGGAGTATTTCACGTTTCAGCTTCGCCTTGTTGCCGATAAAGTTGTCATCCACTATAAAGACACAGCCCTTCCAGCCAAGGGCATGGATACTGTCCAGTTCAGCGATAAGTTGCTCTTTGCTCTTGGTCCTCGGCGCACGTCCGAACAGAGAGGTAATATTACAGAACTCACAATCAAATGGACATCCACGGGAGTACTGAATGTTCATGGCGCCGTAGTCACTGCTCTTGATAAGGTCCTTCCTTGGGACCGGGGATGTATCCAGGTCGGCCCATTCGGCAGACGTATACATCCTTGCCGGCGTCCCCTTTTTCAGATCGCTCAGGAAGGCCGGAAGTGTTTCCTCAGCCTCGTTGAGAACGAAATGGTCCACCACGCCAGTGTACTCTTCGTGCCCGGTTGTAAAGATCGGCCCTCCGGCAACGGTCTTGCGCCCAAGGGACTTGCACCTTTCGAGGACCTTCCGGACGGAGTCTGCCTGGACGATCATTGCACTTACAAATACATAATCAGCCCAGATGATGTCCTTGTCCCTGAGTTTTCTGACATTCATGTCAACCAGGCGCAACTCCCATTCCTCTGGAAGCATCGCGGCTACGGTAAGCAGGCCCAATGGCGGGTAACTTGCCTTTTTGGATATGAAACCCAAGGCGTACTTAAAACTCCAAAAAGTGACAGGATTCTCAGGATATATTAATAACGCTTTTATGATTGCCTCACAATCGCCATGGGTTTTGGGCAAATGGCATTAAATTGATGCAAACAGCAAGGGCGTATGCTATAAATGTCAGGACCTTTTGTCATGCTTGTCACTTCTCCCCGTTTTTTTAAAATTTGTTGATATAAGGCAGAAAATAGAATCAGCGCTTGGATAAATGCCCTACTTTCTACTGACAGAAGCATAATATGGACGGCATACGGTGTCAAGTTCAATCAGAATCTTAGCGGTGGCCAACTTACAAAAAATGGCCATGGAGATTGCTTTGCTTGATTTAAAATCTCGCGATGATAGGATTTAATCATCGGAGGTAAAAACCCATGAAAAAACTGATACTGCCAGTATTTTTGACGTTTTTTATGTCACAAAGTCTAACAGCTCCCGCCGCCGGCGGATTAATGGAAGAGGCACGCAGTATGTTTAAACCAATCCCGCAGAAGGTCTCACGCATCCGGGGTAAACCCATAACACAGGAAAAGGTTAGGCTTGGTAAGGCTCTCTACTTTGACCCGCGGCTCTCTGCCAGTGATCTCATAAGCTGCAATACTTGCCACAACGTAGGAATGGGGGGCGTTGATTTTCAGGAAACATCTATAGGCCACCGCTGGCAAAAAGGGCCAAGAAACGCTCCCACTGTTTTTAATTCCATATTCAATATCGCCCAATTCTGGGACGGGCGGGCAAAGGATTTAAAACAGCAGGCGCAAGGCCCTATGCAGGCCTCCGTGGAGATGAACAACACACCTCAAAATGTGGTAAAGACGATAAAAAGCATGCCCGGCTATATTGCCCTTTTTAAAAAAGCCTTTCCCGGGGAAGCAAACCCCGTTACCTTCGAAAACGCGGCGGAAGCTATCGAGGCGTTTGAGGCAACACTAATCACCCCCGGCTCACCGTTCGATGAGTATTTAAAGGGCAACAGCAAGGCGTTGACTGCGTCCCAGAAAGAGGGACTTAAACTATTTATGGACAAAGGATGCGGCAGGTGTCACGGCGGTATAAATATGGGCGGGGCCGGATATTATCCGTTTGGGCTCGTACAAAGCCCGCCGTCAGAAATAATGGCGGGGGACGCGGGCCGGTACAAGATAACCCGCTCCAAAGCGGACCAATACGTATTCAAAGCACCGTCTCTTCGTAATATAGCGCTTACGCCGCCGTACTTCCATTCGGGCAAGGTATGGGACCTTAAAGAAGCCATAATGATAATGGGGTCCGCCCAGTTGGGAATCTCGCTCACCAGCGCCCAGGTGGACAGGATAGATGATTTCTTGCACGCAACTACCGGCGTCCAGCCGAAGGTAGAATACCCCGTGCTGCCAGCGCCCACACACGAAACGCCACAACCGAAACTGGACTAGAAACAAAACCAGGGCGCCTGGAAGGAACTGGCCAGGCACCACTGGTTTATAATGTTCAGAAAGCACCAGCAGAAACAGTTAAAAGGCCATCATTCGGGCTTGTCCGGAAGGGGAGTGTACCACAAGATTGGATAGGCTGCTTGGGGGGAGACTTGCTTCGTTTCCGCCGCGTAGAAAATATGTCAGGAGCCCCAGTGAGAAATCATTCAGAATGATCGATCTGCCTCTTGGTGTACAACTTTATATTATTCCCTATTCATACTCTATCTGTTTGCCAGTGTACAACTTTATTGACCAAGCTTGTATAATAGAACATGCTAACACATTGATTTTATTAGAAAGGTTAGTTATCAACTTTATTGTTTTTGAACAAAAAACAATAGCAGCACACAACAACAACGGAAGAGAAAAAAGATAAACACGGGCAAAAAAGAGAAGGAGATAATCGGATGAAAAAACGTATTAAAATGGTATTGGCCTTGGATTTGAAGAAAGCTTTTGCGCCGGCCCTTGTTCTTTTGGCAGTTTTTCTTTGCGCCCCTTTGGCCCTGGCTGCCGGACCGAAGGGCGCGGCCAGCAAGCTGGTAATTAAAAAAGGTGATCTGGTCACGCTGGATTACACACTTAGAGTGGACGGCAAGGTGGTAGACAGCACCAAGGGTAAACGCCCGTTCCAATTCACCGCTGGAATGCACGAGGTTGTGCCTGGGTTCGACAAGGCGGTAATGGGGATGCGGACGGGGCAGAAAAAGGTTTTCACGATACCGCCCAAGGAAGGCTATGGCGTGCGTGACCCCAAAAACATATCAGAAGTGCCAAGGAGCCAGGTGCCGGCCAATGTAAAACCGGGCATGGTCCTTTACCAGCAGGATTTCCGCGGAAGGCGGCCTGTCAGGGTTTTAACAGTCAAAAAAGATACCGTTGTGCTGGATTTCAACCCGCCGCTGGCGGGAAAGACCCTGCACTTCTCAATCAGGATTGTGGATGTGAAGCGCCCTTAGTAATGCTTTTGTAAGCACAAGGCGTATAACAAGCTTGAAAACAGCAAAAATATTGAACAACACAACAGGGGCCCCCGAAAAAGCCAAGGCTTTCCGGATGTTAAACGGGGGCCCGAAAAACAAAAGCTTTTTGACGGCATTGCCCGCGGGTAAACATGCCCCCCGCCTCCGGCACAAACCGGTTAAAACACGCTTTTATCTCCAGCCGGCGCCTCTTCCGCCTCCGCCCCTGGGGCCGCCTTTCCCCCTGGCCTCCTGCGGCCTGGCCTCGCTGACCCTCATGGCCCTGCCTTTCAGCATTGCGCCGTTCAAGGCCTCTATCGCCTTGTCCGCGTCCTCATTTACCGTCATCTCCACAAAACCAAACCCCTTGGAACTTCCCGTGGCCTCGTCCATAATGATCCTTACGGACTGTATCTCGCCAAACTTGGCGAAGGCCTCCTTCAGATCGTCCTCACTTGCGGAATACGGCAGATTCCCCACGTAAATCTTCTTGGACATTTTTTTCCTCCTTCCCGCCGCCCGGCTATACGCCTTGAAAGGCGGCCCTGCTCTCTTTAAAAGTTACCCGGGCAATACCCGGCCACAAAACAAATTGCATGCCGCATTCGCCTGAATGGGACAGTCCCGGTTCCTGGGCGATGGAATATGAAGTCCACTGGTCCGGAGAATGGTTTTTTACACTTTGGCTATAAAACGGGAGAGAGCGCATTAGCGGTACTGTATGGATTTCTCTTCCTGATGAGGTTTTTACTTGAGACTGCGGCGAAGTTCATAAACATATTATAGGGCAATATCGCGCAAATGCAATCGGCAGGAATCCGGAATTAAATCAGGTTTTTTCAAGCTTCCAATCAACCCCGAAACTTTCAGCAACCGAAGCCCCGATATGCATGAATCCGCTTATTAAATTAAGGGGTGCGGCGGGGGCCGCGCCGGTTTTGAACCGTTTGGAATAATAAATTACCGGCACAAGTTCCCTGGTATGGTCTGTGCCTGGAAACGTGGGGTCGCACCCGTGGTCCGCAGTGATGAACAGACTGTCTTTTGCCCCAAGATTATCCAGTATTGATGGCAGGGCGCGGTCGAACTCCTCAAGCCCTTTGGCAAACCCGGCGGCGTCGTTGCGGTGGCCGTACAATGTGTCAAAGTCGTTCAGGTTTGCAAATATGAAGCAGTCCTCCCCGGTTTTCATCCGGTCAATGAGCATTGAAATCCCTTCGGCGTTGTTTCTGGTCTTCACGGTACCGGCAAACCCTCGCATTGAAAACATCTCGCCCACTTTTCCAATCGAATAAACCGGCACGCCGCCTTCCGCCAGCGCGTCTATCACAGTACGCCCTGGCGGCGGAAAAGGAAAATCCTTCCTCTTCTCCGGTATCCGCCGGAACGCACCGGCAACCCCGGTAAACGGCCTTGCTATTACGCGGCAAACATGATGTGGGGCAACAAGCAGTTGCCTTGCAGTGAGGCAGATGGCATAAAGCTCTTCAACAGGTATCACGTCCACATGGGCCGTTATCTGAAAGACGCTGTCCGCGGAGGTATATACAATCACTGCCCCCGTTTCAATATGGGCGGGGCCGAATTTTTCGATTATCTCCGTGCCGGAGGCAGGCACGTTGCCAAGCACCTTCCGGCCCGTCTGGCGCTCGAACCCGGATATGACATCCGGCGGAAAGCCGTAAGGATAAGTGGGGAACGCTGTTTCGTTTACAATGCCCATCATCTCCCAATGGCCTGTAATAGTGTCTTTGCCTGCCGAAAGCTCGCGCATACGGCCACACGACGCGATAGCGCGCGGATTTTCTGGCACGCCCGCCAATGGTCTTATATTGCCAAGCCCCATCGCGTACAGGTTGGGAAGCCGGATACCCGGGTTTGCAGCCAGCACGTGCCCAAGTGTGTCCGCCCCGGCATCGCCGTATCTGGCAGAATCCGGAGCGCCGCCACCGCCAACTCCGTCCAGCACTATCAGAACGGCTTTCATATCAGGTGTGCATTCCCGTCAAAAAATCCTGAAGTCCTATCCTGATCATCATAATGGCTATTGCGGCCAGCAGAAGCGCCATTATTTTTGAGACCGCCACAATGCCTCCCCTGCCTATTACAGCCTCAATCCTGCCGGCGTTTTTCAAAGTAATCCATACTATAAACAGGTTCAACAGAAAGCTCACCACGGTTGGAAACACCCCGTAACGGTCCACCAAAACAAGCAGAGCTGTCAGCACTGCCGGGCCTACGATTATCGGGACGCCTATGGGCACTATACCCATCTCGCCGGATGGCATCCGGCGCTCTCCGCCAGCCTGGATTATATCGAGAAGGGCTATTATCAGCAGCAGCAGCCCGCCCGCTATCTTGAAATCGTCCGTGGTTATACCAAGCACGCTGAATACACCTTTGCCTATGGCCAGGAACCCGGCCCCAACCAGAAGAGCGGTGATTACAGACTGGTTTGTAACCCGGCTGGATTTGGTCTTGTCCAGCCCTTGCGTAAGCGCCACGAATATGCCGATTATGGCGAACACGTCCATCGCCACAAAAAGTGGGATAAAGGTGTTTATCAGAGCATAGAAAAAATTCATGTACCTATTTTAGCAGAGCTTATTTTGAATTGCCGGGTTCCGATTCAGGTTTCCGGCCTCTAAGCTCCCATGTACATTACCGTCAACT
>JAJYLE010000137.1 GCA_021788025.1 Nitrospirota bacterium | reverse complement strand
TATTCATGCCCATTCACAGCGACATCGGGGACAAGTCCGCTTACAGGTAGAACCTGCCTCAAGATTTCCTCTGTCTTTTGCTTTGAAATCAGTTTTGAGACAGGCTCTATTGCTGAAAACTCAAAGGCTTCTTCAGTCATTCTCGCGCAGCGGGAAGAAAAACCTTTTCAAAACCTTGTCCTGAATACTGAAAAGACCTTTTCTTTTACCTTGCTGGAAAACGGTCTTGTCTGCCATTTCGTAAGCGTAATCTCTTCAGAGCGGCCAAGGTCTTCCTCGAACAGGCGTCCGAGCGAATTACCGAACCCGGCATCAAGTATACCCACATTGCCCTCGTCGTTCCACCTGAGGGACTGAAAATCCAGGTTGGCCGAGCCCACTATGCTCCATTTTCCGTCAAACACGTATGTCTTTGCATGTAAAACCTGCCCCATATAGTGGAATATGCGGACCCCCGATTCAAGAAGCCGCTTGTAGCAGGACATGGCGGCATAGCGCACAACAGGCGCATCCGTTGCCCCCTGGAGCAGAAGCCGGGTATCAACGCCCCTGTGGGCGGCCGCCTCCAGTATCTCCAGCATCCTCCAGCTGGGGGCGAAATACGCCGTTGAAATGTAAATCGTCTTTCTTGCCCTGTTCATGCTGAAATATAAAAGCCTCCGCAGCCTGCGCCTGCCCTTTCCGGAGCCGGCGAAAATAGGCATTACCTGAAGCGGTCCATTCTCAAAGGCGCCTGCGCCTGCGGAAATATTCACTGCGCCTGGGACCGCGCCACCTCCTGAAAATCCGGCGCCCGGATCAGCAGCCACCGGGCCGGAAGGGGCCCCATGAGCCGCAGCCATAAGAGAGTTGCTAACAAGTGGATCGGGCCCTGCCTGGGCAGCTGCGATTGTTTTACCAGCCTCAATGCCCGGGCTGCCCGGAAATCTTAATATGGCGTGCCTGCCAGAACGGCCTTTTAAAACAGGACGGGGGCAGAGATATTCGCCCGGAAGCGCGCCTCCGCGGCCCCATATTTTCCATGACTTCCTGAAACTCTCCAGGATTGAAAGCGCCACCGGGCCTTTTAAAATCACTCCGGTGTCTCTCCAGGGCCTGTTCTTCCTTAGATGGAACCCGCTGTATTCATTGGCAATGTTAAGCCCCCCGGTAAACACGGTCTCGCCGTCTACAATGATTAGCTTTCTATGGTCCCTGTGTGCATATTTGAAAGGGGTGGTAATTTTAAATCCGTAAGAGGCCCCCACCAGCACGCCGGAATCCTTCAGATCCTGCCAGAAACTCCTTGGCGTGCCGAAAGAGCCGAAATGGTCGTAAAGTATGTATACCTTAACGCCTTCCCGCACCTTCTGTTTCAGAAGGGAGGCAAGCTCCAAGCCGGTCTCGTCGTTTCTGTAGATATAGAATTCAAGGCAGATGAACAGCTTGGCGATTTTCACCGCGTCGAATATCTTCTGGAACGCATCACGTCCGGTGGACAGAAGTTCCACCAGGGCGCCTTCAGCGAACCTGCCCTGATAAATTCGTTCGATATCGTGCGGGTTGAAATCCCCAGGCATTATAAAATTATATCAGAGCCAGAGGGGCTGAAAGCCAGTGGGCAAGTCTGTCTTACCATAGTCTATGTTAAACTTTTAGGTGAGCCGGGGGGGTCCAGGTGAAATGCTGAAAAAATGAACGAATTTAAGCGGGTGGGGATATTTGGAGGCACCTTCAATCCAGTGCATCTTGCCCATTTAAGGATGGCCGAAGAAGCCGCCGAGGCCCTCCGCATGGACAAAGTAATATTTGTTCCGGCGGGCAAGCCGCCGTTCAAGCACAAGAGGGGTAAGGCTTGCATGGCCGGGACAGACGAAAGGGCCGCGATGGTGCGCCTGGCCATCAAAGGCAATCCCCTTTTTAAACTGTCCGGTATCGAATGCCGGAATGAAGGGATTTCGTATACGGTAGATACGCTGGAGGCCTTTTCAAACCACGGCGGCAGACTTTTTCTTATTATGGGGATGGATGCATTTCTGGAGTTTCATTTATGGAGAAGCCCCAAACGCATTCTGGAACTGGCCCAGCTTGCCGTGGTCTCCAGGCCATCGGAGTTTGATTGCGGACAAGATGGCGGATGGCTTGCCGCGGAAAAGTCCCCGTTTGTCCCGAGGGACGGCATTAAAAAGGCGCTGGAAGCCGCCAGGGGCAAAAAAAGACCGGTATCCATCAGGCTGTCTCCGTTTGGGATGCTCAGCCTGATAAATGCAACGGTAATGGATATCTCGGCAACCGGGATAAGGGCCCGCATCCGGGCGGGTAAAAGTGTGCGTTATCTGTTGCCGCAGAGTGTGGAATCTTTTATAATGACAAGGAATCTTTACGGGAAACGGGAAGGTCTTGGCCAAAGAAAAGAAAAATCCAGCTAGTCAGGGGAGCACGAAAAGCGTTCAGGCATCCAGCAGTTCCAGCAGGGACAAGGCCATCAGGATTGCCTCCCTCGCCTCAGATAAAAAAGCCTACGGCCTGGTTATCATGGAGATGAAAGACCTCACGTCCTATGCGGATTATTTCGTTATCTGCACGGCCGAGAGTTCCACCCAGATTAAGGCCATATCAGACAACATAATTGAAAAGATGAAGGAGGAGGGCCAGCGGCCTTCAAGCGTGGAAGGGCTTTCGCAGTCCAAATGGGTGCTTCTTGATTACGCCGATGTAATAGTGCATATATTCGACCCTGACACGCGGCTTTTTTATGACCTTGAAAAGCTTTGGCTGGATGCACCACGCATAGAGATGCAACAGGTCGTGGTCGGCAAGACGGGCGCGCCCGGAAAACGGGGCCGCGCCGGATCAAAAGAGTGAAATTCGTACTAATCTGGCCCGGCAAAACAAAAGAGGGCTTCATAAAATCGGGCATAGAGAAGTATATTAAATACATGAGGCCGATGGCCAAGGTAGAGGTTGTGGAAATAAAAGAGGCAAAAGGGGCAGGTGGCAAGGCGCTGGACGAAGAAGGAAGGCGCATACTGGAGCAGGCTGAAAAAGGCGCCCACGGCGCAGGGCAGGGCTATGTTCTGCTGGACGAAAGGGGAAAGCAGATGAGCTCCCCGGAGTTTGCGCGCTTCATCGAAACCTCAGGCGGGGGGCGCTTTGTGATAGGCGGCGCGTTCGGGGTGTCCGGCGAGGTAAGGGAAAAGGCCGCCATCATGCTGTCTCTTTCAAAAATGACATTGCCACATGAACTGGCCAGGGTTTTCCTTCTGGAGCAGATATACCGGGGCCTTTCAATAATCGGCGGAAAAGGTTATCACCACGCATGAACAAGATAGCAACTATCATATTCCTCCTTTTCATGCTGATGATCGCCGCCTTTTCCATACCCAATTCCGAGATGATTACTTTCAGAGTGCCTCTAGGCAATACATATGAGCTGCCCAAGTACGGCCTTGTGCTGTGCGCGATACTGGCTGGCGCGCTTCTGATGATCGTTCTGGTGGCCCTCCGGGACACCAAGCGGTTCATAAATAACTACCGGGATGTAAAAAGGCAGAAAAAAGAGGAGCGCATAGAGGGGCTTTACTCCAAGGCATTAAACGCTATCCTGTCTAACGACAGGGCCGATGCCGAAAAGATATTGCGTGATATCCTGCGGGAATCGCCAAATCATACAAAGGCGCTTTTACGCATGGGGGACCTTATGGCCAAGGCGCAGAGGCACGAGGAATCCGCCGGGTTCTACCGCAAGGCGCTTGCGTCCACTGGCGGACGGAGCCTGGAGGCGCTCTTTTCCCTGGAGGCCCAGATGCGCGCCCTCTCCCGATGGGAAGAGGCCCTGGCTTTTGCCGAAAACATACTAGAAATTGATGCCGACAGCCTCTCCGCGCTTGAAAGAAAGCGTTTTGTGCTTGAAAAGATGGAAAACTGGCCGGAGCTGATAGAGGTGCAGAAATCCATCCTCAAGCACCAGGACCTGATAGACGCAAAGAAAGAAGAGGCCCGGCTTCAGGGCTACCGTTACGAATGCGGCAGGCAGGGGCTGGAGGCGGGCGATATGGAAAAGGCCGGAAAGCACTTCCGCTCCGTAATAAAATTCGACAAGGATTTTGTCCCGGCCTATCTGGGAACAGCCGAAGTGCTGCTGTACGAGGGCGAGCCGGATGAGCCAGTTGAACTGTTGGAGAAAGGCTACGAGCAGACCGGCTCCGTTGTGGTGCTGGCCAGGCTTGAGGACCTGCTTTTGAACCTTGGCGAGCCCGACAAGGCCATCGAGGTTTACCGCAAGGCACTGAACAGGAAACCGGGGGACCCCGCGCTGAAGATAATGCTTGCCAAGCTCTATTACAGGTTGGAGATGGTAGACGAGGCGCTTGAAATGCTGAAGGGCTTTGAGGCGGCCGAGAACTATCCGTCGCTGTACGGCCTTTTGGGCGAGCTTTATCTGCGGAGGGAACATTTTGAAAAGGCAGCCCGCGCATTCAGAAAAGCTATAGACGTACAGCCCTGGCGTCTTTTTTATTCCTGCGGTTCCTGCGGCCATCTGGCAACGGACTGGGCGGGCAGGTGTCCGGGCTGCGGTCTCTGGAACACTTTCAGTTTCGATCTATATGGAAGAACAAAGCTTTAAAACAGGCGTAGCAGTCCTGGACACAAGCCTCTTTGTGAACCCGGACGTAAGGGCGAGTTTTGGCGAAAACCCGACGGAGGCACTGGAGAATTTCCTGTTCATGGCCGCTCAGGTGCCCATATTCGAGTTTTACATGCCGCCTTCCATATTCAGGGAGCTCCAGAATTTCATAGAGCCTGCAAAGATACCGGCGGACCTTCTGGTGTACATACACCAGAAGTCTCCAAAAAAACACGAGATAATGGTGCCCGGCATTCTGCTTTACGAGCTGGTTGAAGACATCAGGGACCGGGTCAACAAGGGGCTGCGCCTTGCTGAAAGGGCGGTAAGGACAGCCGAGGGCAAGTCCGCGGACGACGTCATACAGGACCTGCGGCGCAAATACCGGGAGGCCCTGCGTGAAGGCATCATAGACAGCAAGGAGGATGTGGACCTTATCCTTCTGGCCAAGGAACTGGATGGGCTTCTGGTGACTGCGGACCAGGGCGCGATAAAATGGGCCGACAAGATGGGGGTAAAATGGCTGATCCCGGAGAGGTTCAAGGAATACATGCACGCGCTGATAAAAAAATCAAAGTACTTGGCTGATTCCAAGCAGGTTGAAGAAGGCCAGGCCTGAGAACTCTTAAATCATAAACTCCCTCTCCTTTCAGTTTTCTTTTTAAATCTTTTGTCCATCCAGGAAGTATTTTTTGAAACAGGCCTTCCAGAGCGCCCTGTCCTTTTCACCCGGTGGGATCTTACTTCAAAATCCGCCTGATCCTATTGAGCCCAGGCGGATGAGAATAATAAAGCGCAACGTAAAGCGGGTGTGGCGGATGGGGATTCGAGAGATTTTCCTTTGAAAGCTTCACGAGGGCACTGGACATCGCCTCCCGGTCTTGCGTGAGAGTGCAGGAAAATGTATCCGCCTCATCCTCGTTTCTCCTTGAAAGATAGTTCAGGAGCGCCTTTAGTGGCAGGGAGATCATGCCGGCAATGAAGGCGATCAGCACAAGCCCGGCAAAAACGGTGTCCTTGCTTATGCCGAAAACCTCCGCTAGCACGCCGCTTTTGATAATGTGGTAAGCGGCCCACAGGCCTGCAAAGGTCATCGCCTCCATAAGCGCCATCATCTTAAGCTGTCCGAAGACGATCTCCTGAAGTGGATCGATGAGAATCTGCCAAAGATAAAGGGGCACGCAAGAAAATATCTCACCTCTTCGCCTTACGAGTTGGGGGAGTTCATCCAGCAGGCATACGAGACAGCGGTAAGGGCCTGCGGAGACAGCCTCCGAAAAGGCGTCTCGTTTGAAAAGATATTCTGGTCCTCCTTCAGGATCGCCTGCATCAAGATGACGTACACGCAAGGGGAAAAACTGGAAGTGTACCACGAGGAATACCGGGAATTTGGAGACGAGGAGACTATGGCAACCAGAGTGCCTTCGGAATACCGCTCCGGCGGAAATGAGATGTTGCGATCGGTGGACGACTGCCGAGACCCAATCGAGATAATCGACACCATGTCTCCGGCGGAGCAGGAGATAGCCGTGCGGGAGGTCCTTTCGCTCATGGACCCAAAAGAGAGGCGTGTATGGGAGTTTCATTTTCAGGGGTATTCCCTGAGGGAGACGGCAAAGCTCACGGGCGTGACCAGGCAGCGGGTTCAAAATCTCATGAAAAGGGGGCTCAGGCGGGCGAGAAGGCGTCTGGCTCTGGAGTGAGGAAATGAAAAAAGAGGAATTCGAGATACGGGACATCCGGAAAAAAGAGCAGTTCGTGGTAGATGACGCCTATTTAAACGGATACGCGAAGGTCTGCGGCGTTTACGCATCGGGCGTATATATGGCTCTCTGCCGTCACGCTGACATTTACCACCAGACCTGCTTTCCATCTATTTTGCTTCTTGCCGGAAAGCTCGACATATCAAAAAGCCAGGTAATAAGAGCCCTGCGGACACTGGAGGACTGGAATATTATCCGAAGGGAAAAGACCGAGGGTTTGGGCAACCGGTACTACCTCATCGACAAAAAGCACTGGAAGCCGGCCACCAAATCCGGCCAACCGGTGACTGACAGTCACCAGTGCCAGTCAGATACCGGTGTCTCAGAGAAACTGGTTTTCACCAGAAACCGGTGTCCCACAGGAACCGGTTCCTGCCAGACACCAACCGGTGTCCAACAGGCACTGGTACCGGTATCTGACAGACACCCTAAGGATTCACATATAAGGATTCAAAATAAGGAAAAGGATATATATACCCCCCTTCCCCCCAAACCTGAAATCATTCCTTACGAGGAAATCATCTCTTTTCTGAACCTGAAGACCGGATCTTCCTTCAGGCCAGCGCGGCCAAATACGAAAGGATTCATAAAGGCGCGATGGAAAGAGGGGTTCAGGCTTGAGGACTTTAGGCGGGTCATAGAAAACATGACGGCTGCCTGGGGACAGGATCCGAAACTTCAGAACTATCTTCGGCCGGAGACACTGTTTTCAGGCAAGTTCGAATCTTATCTCAACTGGAAAACAGGAAGCCATAACCACAGGCATGGCCCTGGCGCTTCGGGACAGA
>JAJYLE010000136.1 GCA_021788025.1 Nitrospirota bacterium | reverse complement strand
CAGGAGAGCGGGAAGAAAAAACCCTGGATTTAACAAAGAAAACCCCTTTGACCGATTTCCGCGTGCGGGTTCTGCCTGATGACGTTCCGCTGGACAGAAAGCTTCTATTGTTGACCACGGCCGACAAAGCGGCACGCGGAGTTAGCAGCTATGTAAAGCAGGTGAGTATTTTATACCGGGACCTGATCCAGAAAGTGCAGATCGCGTCCTCTGACGGCCTTCTGGCCGAGGATGAGCGGCTTCAGAGCGTTTTTACAATAACCGTGATAGCCGAAAAAGACGGCGTTGTGCAGACCGGATATGAATCGGCCGGAGGATTTGCCGGTTTTGAGCTTTTCGACAGCGTTTCAACTGAAGAGCTTGCCGTTAAAGCCGCCCAAAAGGCCGTTATGATGTTATCGGCAAGACGGGCCCCGGCTGGCCGGATGCCTGTTGTGATATCGTCCGAGGCCGGAGGCACGATGATCCATGAGGCCGTTGGGCACTCGCTGGAAGCAGACCTGGCGCTGGAAGGGCTTTCGGTTTACACGGGGAAGATAGGGCAGAAGATCGCGGCGGACATCGTCACTGTTTTAGACGATTCCACAATACCGGGGAAAAGGGGTTCTTTCAGGTTTGACGACGAGGGGACCTTTTCCAGGAGAAACGTGCTGGTAAAAGACGGCGTTCTGGCCAGTTATATGTACGACAGGCTTTCGGCCATAAAGGCCGGCACCGAATCCACCGGCAATGGCAGAAGACAGTCCTACAGATTCAGGCCTATCCCCCGCATGACAAATACATTGATTGCCCCAGGCAAAACCCCGGCGGCAGATGTCCTGAAAAGCACCAGCAAGGGGCTTTTTGTAAAGAAAATGGGAGGCGGCCAGGTAAATACTTTAACCGGGGATTTTGTTTTCGATGTCCAGGAAGGCTATTTAATAGAAAACGGTGAGGCCGGAGAGCCGGTGCGTGGGGCCACTTTGGCCGGCAACGGCCCGCAGGTTCTTATGCAAATTGATATGGTAGGCTCGGACCTGGGCTTTTCAATAGGCACTTGCGGGAAAGACGCCCAAGGCGTGCCTGTTTCCGATGCCCAACCAACTATCAGAGTGCCCGAGTTTGTAGTTGGTGGCGCCAGCGAAAAATAAAAGTCTTTAGCTTTTTTGCTGGTCTGTTGTCCCCCAATTGTTTTTTGAATATGTGTCTCTTTTACAACAATGAGCATTAAACACTACAAGTTCACAGTAAGCAACTCCTTGAAAAAAAAGCAATTTCATCTGGCATATTCATTGCAAAGAATAATAACCGTGAGACTGCAACGTACATTGCAACGGGAAGTCAGGATTGAAGGCATAGGGTTGCATACCGGCCGGCATGCTTCTGTTACCCTGAGCCCGGCGCCAAGGGACCATGGCATAGTTTTTTACCGCAAGAATGAAAACACTGCAATAAACGCTAATGTGAACGCCGTATGCGAGACCTCGTTTGCAACCACACTTGGCTTGAACGGCTCGAAAATAAGGACAGTGGAGCACCTGCTTGCGGCCTTGGCCGGTCTGGGAATAGACAATTTGATAATAGAGGTGGACGGGCCTGAAATCCCCATCCTGGACGGCAGTTCGATGGGTTTTGTAGAGGCCATCAGTGGCGCCGGCATAGTCAGCCAATCCGCCCGGAGGCCTCACCTTGTTATAGTAAAGCCATTTGGCTTTGCGGATGGGGACGCTGAATTCACCGCCGTGCCGTACAATGGAAGGCGCATAACATGCCGGACATTCTATCCTCACCGGTTATTGGGGGCGCAGCAGATGGCCTTTGAAGTCCGGGAGGATACATTCCGGAAAGAGATAGCGCCCGCCAGGACGTTTGGATTCCTTAAGGATGTCCAGCATATGAGGAGCAAAGGCCTTGCAAAAGGCGGCTCTCTGGATAATGCCATAATCCTGAGCGACACCGGGCTGGTAAACGTGACAGGGTTGCGGTTCAAGGACGAGTTTCTTCGCCATAAGCTCCTTGATTTCATCGGGGATGTATCGCTTATAGGCTTCCCTATTCAAGGCCATCTTTCGGCAGCCAAGAGCGGGCACGGCAGCAACTTGAAATTCGTACAGGCCCTGCTGGCTTCGCCGGAATGCTGGGAACTGGATTCTGCCGAATCATCAGTCCCCGTTCGCAAGGCCGTTAATTTCAAATACGCCTGAATAAAACCTGCTATTAAGCCAATAAAAAAGGCCGGGCGGATTCTGTCCCCCCGGCCTAGACATTTTGCGGAATTTACTTCTTCTTTGCGGCGGTTGCCTTTTTAGGGGCAGTCTTCTTCGTCGCAGCAGCCTTTTTAGGGGCGGCTTTCTTCGTTGCGGTTGCCTTCTTGGGGGCAGCCTTCTTCGTCGCTGTCTTTTTAGCGGTGGTGGTCTTCTTCGCGGCCGGTTTCTTTGCGGCCGTCTTCGTCGTAGCAGCCTTCTTCGCAGTTGCCATCCGGATCACCTCCTTTCCTCCGCCCCGGCCTGGCAGGCCCGGCAACGGGAGTTAGACTCTCCCTAATAGTGGGATCCTTCGTTCCGCCAGGATCAGGCGCAGAGACTTCTCGCGCCGCTTTTTCTTATGGCGGTATTCATCCTCTTCCATAAAAACCATGTCCAGCCTGTAGCCAAAATGCCTGGCCACTTTTTTCAGGGCCTTCTCATCCGGCTGTTGCGGGCCTGTTACGAACAAACTCACCGTCTTTACATCCTGGCCTTCGGCATAAGGCCCGAATATAAACGCGCGCGAAGCTCCGCTGTTGCGGAGTGCGGTCTTCAGGTTGCCGGCAATGCCCAGGGATTTTGTTATCAGGCTTTTTAGTTCGGAATAGAGAGGAGAATCGGGGTCGGAGCGGAAGTATTTCAAATTTGCTACTTTCTCGCTTGTAACGATCCCCATTTTTTCAAGGTTGTCCAACTCGCGCTTTACAGCGGAGGGGTTCTTCTCCAGGAGCTTGGCTATCTCCCTTACATAGAACTTCTCTTCAGGCGCGTTTAGCAGCAGTGAAAGAACTTCCGCACGCACTGCCGATGAAAAAAGCTGCTTTAGCATCACATATATAAAAAAACAAATAAGCTTAAATGTCAACAAAAAAATCACATTTGAATACAGAAGATGCCAAATTGCAAACGATTCTTTTTAGTAAACAATCGTAGCCAAATCCGGCTTGAAGGTTTTCAATTGCAAAACGATGCCTTAAAGTGAACGATTGTAGCCTAATCCGGTTTGATGAGAGAACGGGCGGTCTTTATATTCATCACGTCGTCACTTTCCGCTTCTTTAGGGGTCTCCAGCACAACGGGAACTTCCGCAAAACCGGCAGAGGCAAGGAAACGCCTCAGCCCGGCCAAACCTATCTTTCCCTTGCCCAGGTGCTCATGCCTGTCCAGACCGGAACCGAGAGCCCCCTTGGAATCATTGAGGTGTATAAGTTTTATTTTCCCTTGCCCCAGGCGTGAACTGACTTCCTCAGCCATCGCGTCCGCCTGGCCCGGCTCTCTTATGTCGTAACCGGAAGCAAAACCGTGGCAGGTGTCAAAACAGATGCCCGCAACCCCGCACTCTTCCACAATCTGCGCCAGGGCAGACAGGGAAGATGCGGCAGCCCCGGCGTCCTTCGGGCCACCTGCCTTCCTGGGCAGCCCGGCTGTATTTTCAAAAAGAAGACCCGCCCTGAATCGTTTTTTGCCCTTGCGCCCGATGACAGACCTTATCTGCATGATAAGGCTTTCAATCCCGTCTTCGCCCGCGGCCTGTGCAAGATGAAGGATGACGTAATCGGCCCCGATGGCGTCCGCCCTGGCCAGCTCCTGCCCAAGCATCCAGAGCGAACGCTCCCTTATCTCAAGATACTGGCTGGCCAGGTTGATCAGATAGCAGGAGTGGATAAATACAGGATCCAGCCCAAGTTTTTCCCTGGTCTTTCTAAACGCAGCCGCTTCATCCGGGGCAATATCGCTCAATGCCCACCCCCTGGGGTTATGCGAAAAGATTTGCAGCGTATCGCAGCCCAGCTCTTTTGCCCTTATCAGGGATTTATCCAGCCCCCCGGCGATTGAGGTGTGTACGCCTAATCTTCTCATGATTCAATTATAAGGATTTACAAACCTATATAGAACCCGCCGAATTTCCATCATCTTGCAGCAGATGCGGTTATTAGACGGTTTCCATTTGCTTTGCAAAAGGTGTTATTGCTAAAATCGCCTATGATAACAGCGCTTCTGGTTCTGATAATTGCCCTGCTTGCCGCCGTCATCTTTCTTATATATAAATCCCGGCCCGTGCAGAAGGACGGCGCGGTTGAAAACCGGCTTGCATATATGGAAAAGGGCATCAAGGACGATCTGGCAAGAAACATGGATGCATCGGCAAAGCAGGCCCGCGAGGCCAGAGAGGAACTGGGCAACTCCTTCAAGGGGCTTGGCGATTCAATCTTCAGGCAAATGTCCGAGACGGCACAGCTTCTGAACAGGCAGCTTGAATCGTTTTCTGGGCGGCTTTCCGACCTCACCCGCTCCAACGCCGAGCAGCTTGAAAGAATGACCACCAGACAGGGCGAGCTTATACAGGCAGTGGAACAGAAGATGGAGAAGGCGCGGGAGGCCGTTGAGGCCGGGCTTAAGGCCATTCAGGCCGATACCAACCTGAAACTTGAAAAGATGCGCGAGACGGTGGATGAAAAACTCCAGACCACGCTGGAGCGCAGGCTGGGAGAGTCCTTCAAGATTGTAAGCGAGCGGCTGGAACAGGTGCATAAGGGATTGGGCGAGATGCAGAACCTTGCAAACGACGTGGGCGACCTTAAAAAAGTGCTCTCCAATGTAAAAACCAGGGGCATCCATGGTGAAATCCAGCTTGGCAGCATCCTTGAACAACTTCTGGCCCCCGGCCAGTACGAAACCAATGTGGCCACTAAAAAGGGCTCCCGCGACAACGTGGAGTTCGCCATAAAGCTGCCGGGCACGGGAAATCCGGGCATCTCTTCTGGTGGCAACGGGGCCGTTTATCTTCCGGTGGACTCCAAATTCCCGCTTGATAAATACGAAGCCCTCGTAAAGGCCTACGAACACGGCGAGGCGGAAAAGATAGAGGAAGCCGGGCGCGATCTGGAGACGGCAATAAAGAAATGCGCAAAGGACATCCGGGAAAAGTACATAGACCCGCCGGGCACCACGGATTTCGGCATCATGTTCCTGCCAATAGAAGGGCTATATGCGGAGGTGGTAAGGAGAACCGGCCTCTTTGAAACCCTCCACAGGGAATACAAGATAAGCATAACCGGGCCCACCACGCTTTCGGCCTTCTTAAACAGCCTTCAGATGGGCTTCAGGACCCTTGCAATCGAGAAACGCTCCAGCGAGGTGTGGGAGGTGCTGGGCACCGTGAAAAACGAGTTCGAAAAATTTGGCGACGTGCTGATGAAGACCCAGACAAACCTTTCCAGAACAAGTGACGAGCTTGAAAAACTTGTGGGTGTAAGGACAAGGCAGATACAGCGCGCCTTAAAAACGGTGCAGCAGCTTCCGGACGATACGTCCAAAGCCGGCCTGCTGGATGAGGAGGCAAGCTGAGATGGACCCGATGAAAAAAGCCGCGGAACTGAGGAAGTTCTGGCACGGCTTCTGGCCCGCAAGGGCGCTTATAACCGCAAACAACCTTGGCGTTTTCGAGGCCACCAAACAGAAAAGGGATTCGTCAGAGATCGCCCGCAAGCTGAAAACCGATCCCCGCGGCACAGAGATACTGCTGGACGCCCTGGCCGGGCTTGGGTTTTTAAAAAAATCGCGCGGGCCGCATGTAAACACTTACGTAAACACCAAAGACACTTCAACCTTTTTCTGCCGTGGCTCCGCCTATTACCAGGGAGACATTCTGCGGCACGCGGAAAACATATGGCAGAGCTGGTCCAGCCTGGACAATGTGGTAAAAACCGGGAAAAAGGCGCGCCGCGGGCAGGTGAATTTCGATTTTGAGGCGTTCATACTGGGCATGCACAACATAGCCGTCTTCAAGGCCGCGCCTGTTTTAAAAGAGGTGGGGCTGAAGGGGGTTAAAAGCGCACTCGATCTCGGCGGCGGCCCAGGCACCTATGCAATGGAGATGATTAAAGGCGGGGTAAACAGTGTTACGCTGTTCGACGCTCCGGAGACCGTCAAAATAGCCTCCCGGTTCATAAAAAAGTCCGGCGTAAGCGGGGTAAAATTTCTAAAGGGCGATTTTCTCAAGGATGATATCGGGCGCGGCTATGATCTGGTATTAATGAGCAACATCCTGCACTCCCATTCTGCCGGAGACTGCGGCCTGCTTGCCAGAAAAGTAAAAGCGGCGCTTAACCCGGGCGGACGGGCAGTAATACACGACTTCAACCTGGAAGAAAACAGGACAACACCTGTTTCATCGGCCCTGTTTTCCATGAACATGCTTGTGAACAATGCCGGGCGCTGCTATACCTACTCCGAATACAAATCATTCCTGAAAGATGCCGGGCTAAGCCAGATAAAAAAGACTGTGCTCGTGGATTCAATTATCGTCCAGGGCCGTTTCCTTGGCTGAACCCCCGTACAGCAAGACGTACCGGAATACGGCGCGCGGCATAGAATTAAATATCAAGGTGGAGCCCCGCTCCGCCAAGCGGGGCATAGCGGGGATATACGGGGATGCCCTCAAGGTAAAGCTCACGTCCGCCCCGGTGGAGGGCAGGGCAAACGAGGAACTGGTGGAGCTTCTTTCGGACTTCCTCAAGGTAAAGAAATCCGATATAAGGATACTGAGGGGCGGCACTTCCAAGCGCAAGGTGGTTGAAATAACAGGGTTGAGGGAATTAAAGCTTCCATAGATTGCACCGGGAATTTTATATACTATAAGGAAAAGAACGGCAGGGGTAACGGCCTGTCATTACCTCAGGAGGAACTGATGGCTGACGAGCATTCTTTTGATATTGTGTGCGAAGTGGACATGCAGGAAGTAACCAATGCCGTGAACCAGGCCGTAAAGGAGATAGGCCAGAGGTTCGATTTCAAGGGCAGCAAGAGCTCCATTGATTTTGATAAGGGCAAAGGCGCCATAACGCTTGTGTCTGATGATGAGCAGAAGCTGAAAAGCGTTATAGACATCCTCCAGTCCAAGCTGATAAAGCGCGGCGTGGCAATAAAGGCGCTCAGCTACGGCAAGCTGGAGCAGGCCGCCGGTAATA
>JAJYLE010000135.1 GCA_021788025.1 Nitrospirota bacterium | reverse complement strand
ATTCCAACTGGGAATTTGAGGAGGACCAGGGCGCGGATGTCCCCTTCAAAGGCTCCCATAAAATTGTGGCGGACTCTGCCGGGATAAGAATAGAGGACCTTAAAAACACCACTCCGATAATTGTGGCAAAGGGCTGGAAGCTGGGTGATTTTGCGTCCTGGCTTTACTTCAGGAACAAGTGGAGCGCCCCCGGCGATTTTGCAATAAGAACTGACAAGGCGCAATACCTCGGGCAACTTCGCGCCTCAAGGCTGGCTGAAGCCCGGCTCAGGATACTTAAGGACAAATTGAAACCAGGCGACAGGAAGGCCGCCATTGAATTCAGAAGGACAGCCGAAACCGCCATCCATAATCCCGCGGCCTGGAAGTAGTTAAGGCTGTTTTTTGGAAGTCCGCCCGGACCGGCCATAAAGGTGATAGGCGCAGTCCGGGCCTATAAGGGATTTTAGCGCATCAATGGACAGCCGCCGCCCGTTTCCACTCATGGCCACCTTCCGGTAGATATACCGCAGTCT
The DNA here is from genome assembly GCA_021788025.1 of Nitrospirota bacterium. Classification (GTDB taxonomy): domain Bacteria; phylum Nitrospirota; class Thermodesulfovibrionia; order Thermodesulfovibrionales; family JdFR-88; genus JAKAKS01. Next base: position 6,687 of record JAJYLE010000135.1, on the reverse strand, counting down.
TATCTCCCTGGCCCGGTCCGCGGCTGATTTTTTCCCTGGTTCTTCTGTGGCCATTTACCCGTGGTGTACTGCGTGCTCCTGGCCGTGATGGCCCCCCTGCGCCGCTTCTAAATGGAGCTTGTTTACAAGCTCGCCTGCCGGAATTGCGGCCAGTGAGAGCATATGCACGCTCCCGCGTGCGCCCAGTTCCACCGACATCCTCAGTATCGTCTCGTTGTCGGGGGCCTCAACTATATTTACAAAATCATACGGCCCCAGCGTGGCGAACTGCTCCTTTACCTTTACCCCCATCTTCTCCAGTTCCCTGTTTACCTCAAACATCCGCTCCGGGGTATGTTTCAGTGTTTTCCTGCCCTCATCGGTAAGTGTGCTTAAGATTATATAAGTTGCCATATGGTTTCCTCCTTTTAATTTTCTTATACCCCTTGGGTGAAATGATGTCAATGCGGCGGGCAGTCAGCGATGGGCAAGGGGCCGTTGTGCCTATGCCCTGTATCTTATACCCGGAACCCGTATATAATATTGTCCTGGCGGTAATTCCCAGAGAAAGGCGTCCGGAGTATCCAGACCTTAATAGAAAATTCTCCATACCTGGCCCTGTTTACGCTGCTTGTGGTGGGCGGCATGGGGGTGCCCTTTTTCCCGGAGGACACTACCCTGATGCTATGTGGTTTCCTGGTATATACGGGCCACGTGCGGCTTGCCCCTGCGCTGGTAACGGTTTTCCTGGGCGTGCTCATATCGGATTTGTTCCTTTACTGGGTGGGCAGGCACTACGGGCGGAAGGTGGTCACCAGAAAATGGTTCGGGCGCTTTCTGTCCCCGGCCAGGCTTGAATCGCTGGAAGCCAAATTCAACAAGCGCGGGATATTTTTCATTTTAATAGGGCGGCACCTGATAGGGCTGCGGACGCAGATATTCCTGGTTTCAGGCATCATGCGGATGTCCGCTATAAAGTTCCTGGTGGCCGACGCGCTTACCTCTTTGCTTACAATAGCCGTGATGGTCTCCATAGGATATGGCGGCGGGCGCGGGCTGCACAGCGGGCTGGGCGTTCATGTGCACCGCGCTGAAGTGATCGCGGCAATTGTGGTTCTGGCCTTTCTGGCTGGTTATCTTGTCCTCAGGTTTTTTCTCAAGAGAAGAAAAAGCAACACCGGCCCGCTGTGATCCTATTATGACCATTATAATTTGTACTTTTCCAGTTCGGTCACATCCTGTGAGGAACTGTTGGGATTGTGGCTTATGTCTTTGCCGTGCCGGGCAAAGCGGGCGGCAGTGAGCGAAGTGGGCCGCGCGTGCGTACGTCTGCAAGTGCCTTGCTGGAAACAGCCTCGGCGCGAGTAATGCCGCGAGGCTTGTAAGCGGTGAGACGCGGTCCCAATGAGAAGAATAATTGAATTCCATTTCCCTTAATTCGCGGAATCCTTTTCCGCGGCCGGATGCGAACACCGCCCGCGGAAAAAAGAGAAACACTTAAGATAAAAAGCCAGGCATACCGGCGAACGCCGCAAATAAACTTTCCCCATAGAAAACCCCGGCAGAACCGAAACAAGTGTGAATTGCTTTAAATCTGAATGGAGTGGTAATGAATTCTGTGCCCGTCACTCACAGCTTTCAGGGCCGAATGCCCGGCAGTGTAATTTCTGCAATTAAAATATATGGCCCATTTCGCCGGTGTTCTCTCCTGCCAGATGGCATGCCACCTTTACTACTATTTTTCTAACAGGCGCAATCTGCCCGTATATGCACCCCGGCTGATGGGCGTCATGCGGGAAAAAAACGGCAAAAATTCCGGGGGCCATGATGATAGGCGTTATGACATTTGTCTGATGGTAAAACAATATGTCATTTTCTTCAGAATAAGCAGACAATTCTGCAAGTCCGGCAGCGGGAAGCCAACCCATCACCTCTTCACCTGACAGGATATACTGGATATCAATGAATTTCTTGTGGCTTTCAATTTTTCTGCCGGCAGCCTGCTGGGTTTCGTAGCTTTGAACTACGGCATATATTTCCTGTCCCCTGATCTCGTAGCGGCCGTCACCCGCGGCTTCACTGAAGTTCTTTATAAAATCAATCCCTTCATAGAGTGCCGATCCCTTTGTGAAGTATAAATTCCAATTGTCTATAGTATCGACAATCACATTCGCCCCGTCAGTTCCAGCCTTTTCCCGGATATTATACTATTTTGGCATTGCTGTATTCCCTGGACTGGCCGCGTCATCATAAACGGGGCTTAGGTGATTATCATAAGATAAGATTCCTTAACTCCCGCACTGGAACTTTTTTACAGGATACTGGTAGAGTACGAATGCACTTTTTATCCAGCGAGGCATATCGTGACCGAAGAAAATAAACAAATAGCGCACATCGCAGTTGTTGCAAAAGAGCTTGATATAAAGCCCCATGGGGTAGAGGCTGTGGCATTGCTGATATCGGAGGGGGCCACTGTGCCCTTTATAGCAAGGTACAGGAAGGAGGCCACCGGCAGCCTGGACGAGGTGGCCGTTGCCGCCATAAGGGACCGGCTTCAGGAACTGGAAGAGCTGGACAAGCGCCGGGAAGCAATCCTTAAATCGCTTGATGAACGCGGGCTTCTTTCCGATGAGTTGAAGGGGAAGATAGAAGAAGCCGGCACAGCAACTGAACTGGAAGACATCTATCTTCCGTTCAGGCCGAAGCGCCGCACCAGGGCGTCCGTTGCAAAGGAGAAGGGGCTTGAACCGCTTGCCATGATTATCTTTGAGCAAAGGGAAGAGGACATTGAGGCCGCGGCCGTCCCGTTCATAGACACTGGAAAAGGCGTGGCCTCCGCCGAAGAGGCCCTTGCCGGCGCGCGGGACATAATCGCCGAATGGGTAAGCGAGGACCAGCGGGCCAGGGAGGCGATGCGGGCGCTCTATTTTGCCAAAGGTGTAATGAGAGCAAAGGTAATCACAGGCAAAGAGGAAGAAGGGATCAAGTACAAGGACTATTTTCAATGGGAGGAACCGGCCTCGAAAGCGCCTGCCCACAGGGTATTGGCCATCAGGCGCGGCGAGAGCGAAGGTATTCTTATTCACCGCGTATTGCCGCCGGAAGAAGAGGCGCTGGCCATTCTGGAAAAATTCTTTATAAAAGGCACGGGCCCGGCGCCGCAGCAGGTGAAAACGGCCGTTCATGACAGCTACAAACGGCTGCTCGGTTCATCCATTGAGGCCGAGGTGCGCTTGGCTATGAAGAAACGGGCGGACCAGGAAGCCATAGGGGTGTTTGTGGAGAACCTCAGGCAGCTCCTGCTTGCCTCTCCGCTTGGTAGAAAATCAGTGCTGGCCATAGATCCCGGCTTCCGGACGGGCTGCAAGGTGGTGTGCCTGGACAGACAGGGCAAGCTTCTCCATAACGACACGATATATCCCCACTTTAATGAAAAAGGCGCTTCCGAGGCGGGCGTGAAGCTAAAAGAACTCTGCGAAAGATTCAGTATAGAGGCAATCGCCATAGGCAACGGCACCGCCGGCAGAGAGACAGAGACTTTCGTAAGAGAACTGGGCCTGCCGGAGGCAATTAATATAGTGATGGTAAACGAAAGCGGGGCATCTATCTACTCCGCTTCCGAGGCTGCCCGCGAGGAGTTTCCGGATTACGATATTACCGTGAGGGGTTCAGTTTCAATAGGCCGCAGGCTGATGGACCCGCTGGCCGAACTGGTGAAGATAGACCCAAAATCAATCGGCGTGGGCCAGTACCAGCATGACGTGGACCAGGCAGCGCTGAAAAAGAGCCTGGATGACGTGGTGGCCAGTTGTGTTAACGGCGTTGGCGTGGAAGTGAATACCGCAAGCAAACAGCTTCTTACTTATGTGTCGGGGCTTGGCCCGCAGCTGGCAAAATCCATTGTGGAATACAGGGACGGCCACGGCCCGTTTACGTGCCGCGATGAGCTTAGGAACGTGCCGCGGCTGGGGCCCAAGGCATTCGAGCAGGCGGCGGGATTTCTCCGCATACAGGATGCGGCAAACCCGCTGGACCGGAGCGCTGTCCACCCGGAGAGTTATTACATTGTGGACGCCATGGCGCATGATCTGGGTTGCGGCACGAAAGACCTTACAAGTGATGCTGAACTCCGGAAGAAAATAGACCTGGCGCGCTATGTGACCGATAAGGCCGGCATGCCCACACTCACCGATATAATGGCCGAGCTTGCCAGGCCGGGCCGCGACCCCCGCCAGCAGTTCGAGAGTTTTGAGTTCGCAAGCGGCGTAACGAAGATAGAGGACGTAAAGCCCGGCATGAGGCTGCCGGGAATAGTTACCAATATCACGGCGTTCGGGGCCTTCGTGGATATCGGCGTCCATCAGGACGGGCTCGTCCATATAAGCGAACTGGCCGGCAGGTTTGTGAAGGACCCGGCTGATATTGTAAAAGTGCAGCAAAAGGTCACGGTTAACGTGCTTGAAGTGGACCTCCAGCGTAAACGCATTGCGCTTTCGATGAAGAGCGGCGCAGCTGCGGCACCGGAAGCGTTGGGGCAGAAGGCCACGGAGGTGCAATCTTCTCCAGGCACAAAGAAAGGCAGGCAGGAGAGGGAAAAGGAAGCAGGAAAGAGGCCAGCCCGGTTTTCGAACACCCCGTTTCTTGACGCGTTCAAGAAAAAGTAAGCAGGTCTTCCAGGCAATTGACGGAGTACTGATAGAAAGCAGCGGGGTTTTAAATGATTTCTCAGAAGGCGTTGCGGCTGACACCATAAAGAAAAATCGCGTACAGCCGGTGAGGCATTTTTAAAAGATGTTCACTTTTTGCAAACGTTATATATCCTCAGGACTTCTTTTGCTTCCTTCAACGCCTCCGGGTTGTCGCCCCCCTTGTAAAGCTGTATGGCCTTAAGGAGGTCACCCTTGGAAAAAAGGAGCTTGTCTTTCAATATCTTCACCCCGATAAGGATGTCCACATCCGCCCATTTCATCGTGGCAACAGGCGTTTGCAGTATGCCTTTGTAGTCCTTTGGGCTTACCGCGTCCAGCCGGAAACTGCTCTCTGTTTGGGCAATGGAGCAAAGCAGCACGGGGTCCAGATGGTTATCTTTCCCGATGTCGTAAAAATCATTGGCAAGTTTTGTGGAGATATGGAATTTATTAATTAATTGCTGCACCTGGATTTGCTTCTGGTCCTGTATTTCAATGGGCACAACAACAGACATGAATTTATATATTAAAACCCAGTTCAGCACAAAGAGTATGGCAACTGCCATTCTAGTTCTCAACACTTATACGATCTTCCTTCATTTCAATTTTGCCGCTGTGTTGATTTGTCCATGCCTGGTTTACAAAGAATGTGACAGCGGAGCCGCAGGCAGGGCAGCGGCCGTCCTTTGAATCATAAAAAGAAAAAACTTCCTCGCAGTTTACGCATAATTTGACCTCATGGATTTTCATCCTGTGTACCTTCTCATTGCTGGGTTATCGTCTGCTTGAAAGTATACGGACTATTTTCAAATACAATGGCCCCGATTTTCTTTGCTTCTCCCATTCTCCATTCATAAATATGCAGGGCCAGATAGAAGGCAACTGCAACACCGAACGCAAAGAAAAAAATGTCCCGCACAGTTAAAAGATTAGTAAGTTTGCCTCTCATCCATTCAGCAATCCTGCCCATGGTCCCTCCTCTTGAATACAAGGAAATTTTGCGGCGGAATCCCGGCCCGCCATAAACTCCTCCACTCCAGTCAGGGTGGATCTGCGCGCTGCGCAATCGTACCCCGCTGGAAAAGCATGGAAACAGAGAGCGCTATATATTCAGGCCTGCCGGCCGGTATATGCAGATATTAAATGACTGGTATAGAGTAAGCCGATGTAAGGCAATGCTATTTGGAAACAAGACACGTGTCAAGAGGGGCACAAGGGAATTCATGAAAGCAAAATTCAGGCCGGATGAGGAGAACGCCGCACGCGAAAAAAGAAACAGTTAATCAAAAGATTTCAACGGCACGCGAACGCCGCTGCAAACAATGATTCCGGACAAGCAGGAATCACCGGTAAGCCGGCGGGAAATCAATAACTGCCAAGGTTGAAACGGTCCCGCGCCGCTTTATAGAAATCGTCCCCTGCATCCGCACTTTTTTGTGCAGGTTGTTTTGACACAGAAAGGTCCTTCTCCACACCCATGCCCCGAGAGCGTAAAGCAACCGCGCGGCGGATAATTCAAACAATCTCAGGACCTCGCGGGAACAATTTAAACAACACTCAGGTTAGAATTAAATAATGAGTGTAAAAACCGATCTCAAATCGCTGAACAGGGCCGCTCTGGAGGCGTTTGCAAAGGGAAACGGCCTGCCAGCTTACAGGGTGGGACAGCTTATACACTGGATTTATGAACGTAATGCCGGAACAATTGAGGAGATAACCGAGTTTTCAAAGAAACTGCGGCAAGAGCTTGCGGCAAAGGCGTTTATAAGCAGGCTGGAACTGAAGACCGCGCTTTTCTCGGAAGACGGCACAAGGAAATTCCTGTTTGGACTCAGTGACGGAAACGCCATTGAAAGCGTGCTTATCCCGGACGGCAAAAGGCTTACGCTCTGCATATCCAGCCAGGCAGGCTGCCGCATGGGCTGCGGGTTCTGCCTTACCGGCAAGATTGGCTTTAAAAGAGACCTGCTGCCTCACGAGATTGTGGACCAGTTTCTTCAAACACGCAATGCCGTCTACG
>JAJYLE010000134.1 GCA_021788025.1 Nitrospirota bacterium | reverse complement strand
CTGCTTTCAATTGTGCTTGGGCCGTGGGCGGCGGTCATCGCGGTTTCAATCGCTCTGGCTGTACAGGCGCTGCTGTTTGGAGACGGTGGCATAACCTCCTACGGGGCAAACTGCTTCAACATGGCGGTCGTGGGCGCCATTGTGGGGGGCGCGGTGTACAGGATGTTAAGGGCAACCGGCGGGAAAAAGAAGAGGACCGTTCTGGCGGCGGGGCTGGCAGGCTATGCCTCTCTTAATGCCTCGGCCTTATGTGCCGCGCTGGAACTGGGCGTACAGCCGCTTCTGCACCATGCGGCCGACGGCAGGCCGCTTTACAGCCCGTTTCCACTGAGCGTGACCATACCGGCCATAGTGGGCGCACACCTGGCGGTTTACGGCCTGGTGGAGGCGGCATTCACTATGCTGGCCGTTGCGTACATCCAGAAGGCATACCCGGAGCTGCTAAAGGAGAAAGGCAATCCCCAATGAATCGATGGAAAAAGCTCTGGGTGCTTTTGGCCGTGCTTATCGTCCTTACACCGGTTGGAATTATATTTTCGGGCGGGGGATGGGGCGAATGGGGCGCATCGGAACTCAAGAAAACAACCGGATATGTTCCGGGCGGGTTTAAAAGATATTCCGGCCTCTGGAACGCCCCGGCCGGAGGTTACAGGATAAGACATATGGGCGGTAAGGCCGGGTATCTGCTTTCGGCCCTGGCAGGGGCCGTTATCATAGTGATTGCCGCGCTGGCAATAGGAAAGGCGCTTACAAGAGATGCCGGAAAACCAAAAGGCTGAAGGCGCAGGAGCTTTGCCTTTGTGGCTGCTGGCGCCGGAACCAGCGCGGGCCATGGCTTCACCTGGCAGGAGAAGGCCATTTTTCGAGCGCACATTGGCCGGGGCCGTGCGTTTTATGGACGAAATTCTGTTTAACGAATCGGTCTCGGCAAAAAACGGCTTTTTACAGAAAGTTGACCCGCGCATAAAAATGATTTGCGCTGTTGCGCTTATAATCGCGCTCAGTTTTCAGAAGGGGCCGCAGGGGATGTTGCCGTTTGTCTTTTTCGCGCTGCTTCTGGCCGCGGCGTCGTTCATCCCGCCTGTTATGTTATTAAAAAGGCTGCTTCCGCCTCTTGTGCTGACTTCGCTTATCGCATTTCCGGCCGCACTTAATATAGTGACAAAGGGACATGATGTCTTTGTGCTTTTTGGCGGGCTATACGTAACAAGACCGGGGCTTTTGTCCGCCGCGGGGCTTGTGCTGAGGGCCGTTGGGTCGGTGATGTTCGTTTTCCTTGTAAGTTTTACTACGCCGCCGGTGCGGCTGGTAAAGGCGATTGGGGCGATGGCGCCGGGATTTTTCCGCGTGATATTCGAGACCGGCTACCGCTATATCTTCTTTTTTGTCCGGAAACTCGAGGAGTTTGTTTTTGCCATGAAGGCCCGGTTTTCCGGCGGAGTGCCCGGCGCGGAGGGCAGAAGATGGGTGGGCTCCCGCGCCGCTACGCTGCTGCTTATCGGCGCTGGCCTGAAAGATGAGCTTACGATGGCCATGCAGGCCCGCGGCATAACATATGAATATCCGCAGCCGTCCGGAAATATTTCCCGGCCGGGCGAGTTTCTGCCAGGCACAATCCTTGTGCTCCTCTGCTCTGTGTTTATCTTCATGGCGTTCCTCCGTTTCCCGGGAATGTTTTGAAATGAAGATATTCGGGTTAAGAAACATATCATATTCGTACAAGGGGCGCACGGCCCTTGAAAACGTAAGCTTCGATATCCACCAGGGCGAATCGATAAGCATCCTGGGGGCAAACGGCTCCGGGAAAAGCACCCTTTTGTATATGCTTCAGGGGCTGTTGAAGCCGTCTTCGGGGGAGCTTGCGGCATTTGAAAAAGAGGCGTCCGGCATAATAGACCCAAGGATAAGCATGCTCTTTCAAAACTCACAGGCGCAGCTTTTCTGCCTTAGCGTTTGGGACGAGCTTGTCTCCGGCCCGCTTCAGCGCGGGCTGGGCGCCGCCGCTGCAAGCCAGCGGGCAGAAGATATAATGCAGCTTCTGGCGATAGGGCATTTGAAGGACCGTTCTCCGTGGCAGCTAAGCGGCGGCGAGATGAAGAAGGTGGCGCTTGGCACCTGCCTTAGCACAAACCCTGATGTGTTTTTGCTGGACGAGCCCACCGCCGGGCTGGACCCCAGGAGCCAGGTGGAGTTCATGGAACTTATAGCCGGGCTCCGCAAGGCGGGCAAAACCATCATTACAGCCACGCACGACCTGCACATAATCCAGGACCTTTCTGAACGGGCGATAGTGCTTGGCGAGGACCACAGGCTTCTGGAGGACGATCTGCCTGCCAATGTGCTGGCAAAAAAAGACGTGTTATTGAAGGCCAACCTTATTCACGAACATATGCATGCCCACGTGGGCTACAAGCACGAGCACAGCCATTTTGGCGCTCATGACCACAACGAAATTAAACAGGAACCGTCCGCATTCAAGGAGGAGCAAATGGACGCAAAGCTGAAGGTATTGCTGGAGCATTGGATGGAACATAACGAGGAGCACGCAAAGACCTATCTTGAATGGGCTGAAAAGGCCCGCAAGGAAGGCAATGCCGCACTGGCCGGAATACTTGAAAAAATAGCGAAAGAAAGCGGGAATTTAACGCGGCTTTTCGAGCAGGCCAAAGGCAAGCTTTAGGAGCGCTTAACGCTGAACTTCCGCCCCTGGAAGGAACCTCTGCGCTCCAGTTCGCCTTCTATGTCCCTCAGGAGCTTGTGGCGGTCAGAGTCCCATCTGGGTGCGATAAGGATGCCGTCAGGCGCGGTGGCAAACAGCCTCTGTATCACGATCTCCGGGGATAGCCGTTCAAGGAAATCCGCCACAAACGAAACGTATTCATCATACCCGAACACGTGAAAGGGGTTTTGGGCAAACATGTTTGCAAGTTTTGTCCCTTTCACTATCTGTAGCTGGTGTATCTTCATAAACCTAATCCCTGTCTCCGAGAGGGCCCCGGCCATGGCCAGGGTCTCTTCGCGGGTCTCGGTGGGGAAACCGGCGATTATGTGCGCGCCAATCTCAACCTCCCCTCCGGCGGTTGCGCGCACCGCATCAAGAAACCGGCTGAAATCATGGCCCCGGTTTATGAAGCGCAGCGATTTGTCGTATACGGACTGAAGGCCGTACTCCACCAGCACAAACTTTGTCCGGGCGATGTCCTGTAAAAGCGATATCTTTTCAGAGTCCACGCAGTCCGGCCTTGTGCCTATTGCAAGCCCGGCCACCAGCGGCACTTCGAGGGCCTCGCGGTAATATCTCTGCAATGTGTCAACTGGCGCGTACGTGTTTGTAAACGGCTGGAAGTAGGCAAGGAAAAGCTCGGCCCCGTAACGCCGCCTGAGGTATTCCATGCCGTTTTCTATCTGCTGCCTTATAGGCAGGGCTGGCTTGCAGGCCCCGGGGCGGAAGCTGTCGTTATTGCAGTACACGCAGCCGCCATATCCCAGCGTACCGTCGCGGTTGGGGCAGGTAAAACCCGCGTCCACGTTTACCTTGTATATTTTTTTGCCGCCGAACCTCTGGCTGGCATACTGGCTGAAAGAGTTGTAACGCCTCATAATTAATTATAACTTTGCGGGCCTAGGCCCGCCCGGGCCGCTTCAGTGTTACGATAGTGGCCCCCCAGCCGCCCGCGCCCTCCGCCGCCAGGCAAAACGATGCCACTTCCGGGTTGCGCCTTAATATAGAGTGCACCTTTTCCCGGAGCTGGCCGCTTCCTTTGCCGTGGATTACGCGCACCTGAAAAATCCCCTTCTGCCTGCACAGCGAAAGATAGTGCGGCAGCAGGTCCTCCACGTCACGCGGGTTGAAGGCATGCAAATCCAGCACGCCGTCAACCGGCAGTTCCACCGGCCCGCCAAAAATATCCTCTTCGTCCTGCCCGCCCATTTTATTTTGCCCTCAAAACCCTTCTTGCCATCTCCCTCTGCACGGCTTCGGAATCGGAGTACGCAAGAATCTTGTTCTTCTCGTTGTGTATCGCATACGGGTTGCCGAAAGAGAGCCACAACGGGCCAAGCGTGGCGGCGGCCTCTATCTTCTTCTTAAGCTGCTCCGAAGGCGGCCTCCACGCGCGCGGCACCGAATGGATGACCGCAAGCGTTTCCTTATTGCGTGGCATTTCCTGTGGCTCCGGGTTTACAAGCACAGACAAACCGGGGCGCGCGGAGGCGGCCTCTTTTATAAACGGCAACAGCGCCTCCGGCTCGTCCGCGAGGATTATGATAACCGGGTTTTCCCCCGGGCTCCTTTGGCCATCATATCTTATCGCGGCAAACGCTACCTCCTGGGAAAGGGCCTCGTGCATTCTGAAATCAGGGCAGGCAAGCCCGTCATTTTTCACGGCAAGCCTTGCCTCTCTCAATAACACGGGCCCCGGCAATTCAACATTTGAAAGATGTTTTGCCATTTCATCGGGGCTGGAGGGGTGAAGAAGCACGTCCACTCCCGCTTCAAGGGCCATCGCCGCGGCCTCCTGCTCTTTTATATTGATACCGCCCATGTTCATTGCGTCCGTGAATATGAGGCCTTTAAACCCAAGGCCCTCGCGGGCAAGTTTAACCGCATTTTTTGAAAGGCTGACGGGGATGCCGGAGGGCTCTATAGCGGGCACACTCAGATGGGCAAACATGAGAGATTTCACACTGGCATTTACAGCCTCTTTAAACGGCAGAAGCTCGAAATTTTCAAGCCGGCTTATTGGCTTGTCAACGGATGGGAGCGTAAGGTGGGAATCCAGGTGCGTGTCCCCATGGCCGGGAAAATGTTTCCCGCAGGCCATTACGCCTTTTTGCTGAAACTCCTCTATCATCATCACGCCCAGTCTGGAAACGGTACGCACGTCCCCGCCAAAGGCCCTTGTGGCTATTATTGGATTCAGCGGATTGGAGTTTACATCCAGCACCGGGGCGAATATCAGGTTTATTCCAGCCCACAATGCCTCTTCGGCAATCGCATTAAATGCTTTTCTTATTTTCAGCTGGTCAAATCCGTTCAGGTACGCCTGGCCAAACGCCATGGCCGGGGGAAAGGCCGTGCCCCCGTTTACCTGCTGCCCCAGGCCGCGCTCCAGGTCCGACGCGATAAGCAGGGGAAAGCCGGCCTCCCGCATGCTGGCCTTCTGGAGAAGTGAAATCCCCGCTCTCACCTCTTCCAGTTCCCCGCCAAACAGGATGAAGCCGCAGACGCCCTTTTTAACAAGCTCCAGGTATGGCGCGGGGGACTTCGCCAGCAGGCTTCCCTCCAGCCTGGGCATAAGATATTCGTATGGGTTGTTCCGTATTTTTTCCACCATGTTATTATTATGATAATCCCCGTTAGGAAAAAATTTCCCGGAGGCAAAAGGTTTTTTAAATGGCTTTTTCACTTTTTGAGCGGCTTAAAGGCGGCCTGGAAAAAACCCGGAAGGCGTTTACCGGCAAGGTGGACCAGATATTCTCCGGTGGCCGCGCGCTGAGCGAAGAGACTCTTGAGGAACTGGAAGAGGCGCTCATCTCGGCCGATGTTGGCGTGCAAACAGCCACCGAAGTTATAGAGCACATGAAAAGCAGGGAGGCCGAAATCAGGAAGACCGGCTCCCCGCGCGATTTTTTAAAATCGGAGATGGCCCGGGTGCTAGGCAAGCGCGAGCCGCTTGTATTGTTCGGCGAGAAACCGTTTGTGATACTGGTGGTGGGCGTAAACGGCACCGGAAAGACCACCACCATCGGGAAGCTGGCGTCACGGTTCAGGCAGGACGGGCATTCGGTAATACTGGCCGCCGCGGACACGTTCAGGGCCGCCGCTATCGAACAGCTAGAGATATGGTCCAAACGGGCGGACGTGCCTGTTATAAAACAGCAGGCCGGGGGCGACCCCGCCGCCGTGGCCTTCGACGCCGTTTCCGCCGCCAGGGCAAAAAATGCCGATGTGGTTATTGTGGACACCGCCGGAAGGCTGCACACCAAAGCCCCGTTGATGGATGAACTGAAAAAGGTTAAGCGTGTTATTGGCAAGGCGATGCCGGAGGCCCCCCAGGAAGTGCTTCTGGTGCTGGACGCCACAACCGGCCAGAACGCAATGAGCCAGGCAAAATTCTTTAACGAGGCCGTGGGCGTTACATCCATAGCCCTCACCAAATTAGACGGCACATCCAGGGGCGGCATTGTTTTTGCCGTAAGGAAGGAGCTGGGCATTCCAATAAAGCTTATAGGTGTTGGCGAGGGGATAGAGGACTTGCGGGACTTCGACCCGGCAGAGTTTACAGAAGCGCTTTTCGAGAAATAGAAAATCAAAAAGGCCGGAATCCAAAGCCTGTTTCACCATCATGACATCAACCCCATGTAGCATGTCATATTGACCATGTCATGTTTTGGCGGGTTAAAATGCCCGTGACAGGAATATCCCTGTGTTCCGGTGCAATTTATACGGCATGAAACAAATGAAACAAACGGAACAAAATTTAAGGCCTAAGTGGCCGGAAAACAAACAAAATCCCGCAAAGGCCGGAACATATAAAAAGAAAAGCCCTGATTTCTGGAAACAGCGCCCCGGCATGCGGCCCGAAATGGCAATTTGAAATCCGCTTAGGAGAATCAAACCGGAAGGGATGAAATTTCCCCCCTTTTCCGGTTAAAATCTTCCTTATCTTTCTTTCCGGAGGTTTAAAGTGATTATAAAGGGGAGAGTCTGGAAATTCGGTGACGATATAGACACGGACGCGATAATCCCGGCAAGGTATTTAAACACATCGGACCCTGCCGAGCTTGCGAAGCACGTTATGGAGGATGCGGACAAGACCTTCTCCTCCAAGGTGCAAAAGGGCGACATAATTGTGGCTGGCAAGAATTTTGGCTGCGGCTCCTCCAGGGAGCATGCCCCCATAGCCATCAAGGCCTCCGGTGTGCAAACCGTGATTGCAAAGAGCTTTGCCCGCATATTTTTCAGGAACTCATTTAACATTGGGCTGCCCATATTCGAGACCGCGGACGTGTTTGATAACGTGGCCGAAGGAGAAACCGTGGAGGTAGATACCGGCAAGGGTGTTGTCCGCACGGCAAAAGGAGAGTTTCAGGTAAAGCCCATACCGCCGTTCATGAATGAGCTTATCTCGGCTGGCGGGCTTGTGGAGTGGACCAAGAAAAAACTCGCGGGCCGGCCCCGCTAAAAGCGGGATATCCGGTGTCTTTATACAAGAAAAACGCAAAGGGAGGTCTTTAAAAAAAATAATGAAATCCTA
>JAJYLE010000133.1 GCA_021788025.1 Nitrospirota bacterium | reverse complement strand
TCCGATCTAGGCAAAGGGCTGGACCAGCAAAGCAAACTGTACGCCGATTCAGCTATACCAGCCATCATCTCCCAATGGGACGAGCAGGCGCTTGTTGGCCGTGCCAGCCCGGAACTCAAGGTTGTTTTGAAAAACGGCGGTCTGGACAAGCTCTTTGGCATGTTCCACAAATTAGGCAGGCTAAAAAAATATTACGGGGCGGTTGGGGAATCAAATATTTCCGTCACCACGCAAAACGGTAAGGTAATTACGGCCCTGTATATAGCAAAGGCCGATTTCGAGTCCGGCCACGCCGAGATCAGGATAGGGCTGATAAAACACGGCGATAACTGGCAGATTATGAATTTCTACGTGAATTCACCCGGGTTCTTAAAACCGGGTGCGGTCAAGGCAAGATGAATAAGCCCCAACTTAAAAAAACCGCGCGCCAGTAACTCTTTAAAATATCCGGTTTAAACGGGTTGCACTAAAAAGACTTTTTATATTAAAGGGTTTTAAAATATATTTCATGCTTTGGTTTAAGATAAGACAAAAAATATTTAGAATCAGGAAGTTGATATGGAATGTATAGAAAAAAGCATATCGGGCGATCCTCTGACCTTGACTACTTGGCGCGATAGTTGGTACATTTACTGTTAGCCAAAAACGCTTTATTTGAAAGGAGTTGATGATTAAATGCCCGTTATCAGGGTGGGCGACGGCGAGAGCTTCGATAACGCTCTGAAGAAGTTCAAAAAGCAGTGCGAGCGCGAAGGCATCCTCTCCGAAGTAAGAAAAAGAGAGCACTATGAAAAGCCCAGCATAAGGCGCAAGAAAAAGTCCCTGGCTGCCCGTAAAAAGGCGGTCAAGAGGCAAAGGACTCCGCGGTAAATGGCCCTTTCTGAAAGGATAGACGCCGACATCAAGGAGGCAATGAAAAGTGGGCAGAAACTCCGGCTGGAAACGCTCCGGATGCTTAAATCTGCTTTGAAATACAAGCAGATAGAGGCTGGAGCGCAGCTTGCCGAAGATGATGTTATTGCCGTTGTGGGCACCCTTTGCAAGCAGCGCAGGGATTCCATAGAGCAGTTCAGGAAGGCCGGCAGGGAGGACCTTGCCAAAAAGGAAGAAGATGAGCTTGGCATTCTGGCGGCCTATCTGCCCAAACAGCTTACGGCTGAAGAACTTGCGCCCATGATAGACGAAGCGATAAAAAATTCCGGTGCCGCTGGCCCGCAGGACCTTGGCAAGGTGATGAAACTTATCATGCCAAAGGTGAAGGGCGCGGTGGACGGGAAGCTGCTTAACGAAAAAATCAGGGAAAAACTTGCCTCGCTTGGAGGGCCTAAATAGATGAAACTGAGGGATTTTTACCGCAAGGCCGTCCAGACCGGGATCGAGAACGACCCGCGCGGCAAGGATTTTGTACTTAAGACTCTTGAAGACAGGAAAAAGGATTATGAGGGGTTAAAAGACAAGGACAAGGAGTTTTTTGACCTTGAGTCTCTTGAAAACCCTTATGCGGACACCCGCATACTCTCCGGCACAGGCGACGAGGAGGTACGATGCGCCATAGTTGGCGTGGACATGGAACTGCCAGAGATATTGCTTGTGGACGCTCTGAAGCAGAGGGGCAGGCAGGTTGATCTGGTATTGGCCCATCATCCAGAGGGCAGGGCGTATGCCAACCTTTATAAAGTGATGGGGATGCAGGCCGATATCCTGGCCCGCTTCGGCGTTCCAATCAACATAGCCGAGGACCTGATGGAAGGGCGCGTAAGAGATGTGGAAAGAAGGCTTATGCCGGTAAACCACACCCGCTCATCCGATGCGGCAAATCTGCTTGGCATACCTTTCATGTGCCTTCATACAGTGGCCGATAACATGGTTGCCACCTATCTCCAGAACCTGATGGATGAGAAGAAGCCCGCCACGCTTTCAGACGTTGTGGACATTCTCAAGGAGATACCCGAATACAGGGAGGGCCTTCTAAACGGGGCCGGGCCCAATATACTGATAGGCTCTCCAAAGAGGAAGGCGGGCAGGGTATATGTGGACATGACAGGCGGCACCGAGGGCCACAAAGATATATTTCAGAGCATGTCCACGGCAGGCATCGGGACCGTGCTTGCAATGCATTTAAGTGACGACCACCGCAAAGAGGCTGAAAAAAACCATGTAAACGCGGTGATTGCCGGGCATATAGCAAGCGACAACCTGGGTATAAATCTGCTTCTGGATGCCATAACCAAGGACTCCCCGGTGGAATTCCTGGAGTGCTCCGGTTTCAGAAGAGTGCCCAGAACGTAACGCGTATTTCGCTCTTATTCATAAAAATAAAAAATTTACGGCGAGATCGCCACGGGGGCATTGTGCCCCTTGCGATGACAACAGAAGCTATTTGTGTGTTATTGCCGGCCGAAGCTGCGAGGCGAAGCCGCGGCAGGCGTGGCAATCTAGCCGGTTTCTTTTATCCTGAAAATTAATAACAACTTTCCTATACCCCATCTTTTTTAATATAATTTCAAATGCAGTCCCCCGGGAAGAAAAACCTGCTGGAAGACGTAAAATCCAGGCTCGACATCGTCAGCGTAATTGGTGATTACGTCTCCCTCAAGAAGGCGGGCAGCAATTATAGTGGGCTCTGCCCATTCCACAACGAAAAAACCCCTTCCTTCATGGTCAATCCGGAAAAACAGGTATTCCACTGCTTCGGGTGCGGCGTGGGTGGGGACATGGCCGCCTTTGTGATGAAATACGAGTCCATGGAATTCCCGGAGGCGCTCAAGTTTCTGGCGGTAAAGGCCGGGCTTGATCCGGAAGAATATTCCAGCGGTTTTGATAAGAGGCAGGCGGACGAGAAGAAGGACTTAAAAGAAATCATGGCCGAGGCCTGCCGGTTTTATTCCAGCGCGCTCCAGAAGAGCCAGCCGGCCCTCCAGTACATAAAAAACCGCGGCATATCGCCGGAGTCCGCAAAGGAGTTCATGCTGGGCTATGCCCCCCCAGAATGGGGAGCGCTGGCCGCGCATCTGGCCAGAAAGGGTTTCAGCCCGGAGAAGATCATCCGGGCGGGAGTGTCGAAAAAGGGGCAAAACGGCCTTTTCGATATGCTAAGAAATCGAATCGTTTTCCCGATTACCGACTCATATGGCGCGCCCGTGGCATTGGGCGGACGGGTGATGGACGCCTCGCTGCCCAAATATTTGAATACGCCGGAGACTGCTCTCTTTAAAAAAGGGCAAACCCTTTATGGCATGAGCCTGGCAAAAGATGCCGTAAGGGCAGAAGGCAACGCAATCCTGTCCGAGGGCAATCTGGATGTAATAATGTGCCACCAGAACGGGTTTAAAAACGTAATTGCGCCGATGGGTACGGCGCTGACCGCCGCCCATATGAAATTCCTGAAACGTTATACCTCCAAAATATTTCTTGTATTTGATGGGGATAACGCCGGTATAAATGCCGCCAGAAGATCGCTTGGGATCGCCCTGGAACAGGAATTCGAGATAAAGGTGGCATTGCTACCCTCCGGGGAGGACCCGGACAGCCTCCTGAGAAAAAGTGGCGCGTCTGCGTTCCGGTTGGCCCTGGATAATGCGCTAAGCCCCGTGGAGTTTGTGCTTAAGACCTTCAAGGGGACAAGGACCGAGGTGCTACGTGAGGCTGTGCATATGGTTGGGCTTGCCGCAGACCCGATAATGAAGGAGGAGCTTGTCAGGGAACTGGCTGACAAAGGCAGAACCAGTGAGGATGCCATCAGGCGGGAACTTGCAAGGGTTGGGCAGAAACGGTCTTATGGGGGGCGGCCCACCGGGCCGGATGTCTCCAAAACGGCTGAACAAAAACCGGCCGGCCCGGCCGGGATCAGGTACAAAGAGGAAAAATTGCTTTTGAGTATTTTTTACAATCAACCTGATAAAAGAGGTGCTATACTGAAGGATATGTCTTCTGAAGAGCTTGAGGACCCCGTTGCAAGGGGTCTTTTTAGTAAAATGGCCAGGGCAGAGGCGTTTACGGCAGAGGAGCAGGCGGTCCTTTCGGCGCTGGCCGTGGCCCCCGGTTTCGAGCCGGATGACGCGCTGGCGGCCGCATCCGACTGCATTAAAAAGCTGAGAGTGCGCGCGATAAATAAAAAAATGGCTGAGGCCAGGGGAGACGCAGCGCTGCTTAAAAAATTGATAATGCAAAAAAAAGCCCTCACAGGAGGTAGAACTATAAATGGAGAATGAGTTCGACGATATCATTACTGAAGAAGAAAAGGACGAGGCCGAAGAACATGCCGGGGCGGCCGCTGAAGACACCACCGAAGGTGAATATGAGCCTATAAAGTATTATCTGAAGGAGATGTCCAACGTACCCCTGCTTACAAAACAGGGTGAGGTGGAGATAGCAAAGAAGATAGAAAAGACCAGGAACTCGCTGGCCGCCTCGGTTTTCTCAATGCCGCACGCATACGAAATGATAACGGAACTGGGCAAGTGCGTGGAAAGGGGCGAGGCCCCTCTAGTGGAGATCATCCAGAATGGCGAGGACGTTGAGGAAGACGAGCTTTTCAACGAGCGGCAGAGGTTCTATGAAACCACGCTGGCCTTAAAAGACCTTTGGAAGAAAAGGCCGCGCTCAGGAAAAAAGGGGCCTCAGGGCCCAAAGGCGAGGCAGCGCTGGGCAAGCTGGACGAGGAAATAAGTTCCAGGCTTAACGACCTGCGGCTGAAAGAGGAGACCATACTGGACTTTGCCGCCAAAATCTCGGACCGCCTTGACAAGACGCTGGAGATAGAGCATCTGGTTTCGGCCTGCCGCAACAAGAAGAAATGCGAGATGGAGAAGAAGGAACTGGACTATCTCATCAAAACGCTTGGAATTGATGTGGCCGAGATGAAGGAGGCCAGAAACAGGATAAACGAATGCGAACTGGACCTGATGGAGGCCAAGCGCCAGCTGATAGAATCAAATTTAAGGCTGGTTATAAGCATAGCCAAGAGGTATATGGGCAAGGGCCTGAGCCTGCCGGACCTTATACAGGAGGGCAATATCGGGCTTATGAGGGCGGTGGACAAATTCGAGTACCAGAGGGGTTATAAGTTCTCCACCTATGCCACCTGGTGGATAAGGCAATCAATCACCCGTGCCCTGGCAGACCAGTCCAGGACCATACGCATACCTGTCCACATGGTTGAGACGATAAACCGGATCACGCGAATATCCAGGGAGCTTGTGCAGGAGTTCGGCAAGGAGCCCCAGCCAGAGGAGATCGCGCACAGGCTGAAGCTGCCAGCCGACAAGGTAAAATCCATCCTCAAGGTGGCAAAGGAGCCTATCTCTCTGGAAACCCCCGTGGGCGAGGAGGAAGACAGCCACCTGCGGGACTTTATCGAGGACAAGGCCGCCCCTTCTCCACTGGAGGACGTAATAATGGACGACCTGAAAAAACAGATAGCCAAGGTAATAGAATCCCTTAATCCAAAGGAGCAGATAATCATAAAGAAGCGCTTCGGCATAGGTGACGACCCGCATACACTTGAGGAAGTGGGCAAGGAGTTCTCGGTGACAAGGGAAAGGATACGCCAGATAGAAGTGAAGGCGCTAAGGAAGCTCAGGCACCCGTCCAGGAGCAAATGGCTCCGGGATTTCATAGAAAGACACTAGGCAGAGCGGCATTCTTTGTTGCCATAAGTTTTCCCTTGACGCCGCGAGGCGATGGAGATTACACTAGAAATTCACCTGAATTCTTTCAGGGCCCATAGCTCAGTTGGTAGAGCTACCGGCTCATAACCGGTTGGTCCCAGGTTCGAGTCCTGGTGGGCCCACCAAATTTCCGGAGGTGTTTTGGGTTTGAACCCGCAGCTTAAGCTCCTGGTGGAACTGCAGCAGATGGACAGCCAGATAATTGAAAGAGCTTATCTGGTAAAGCAGATCCCCTTTAAGATAGAGTCCGCAATGTCCCCTCTCAAGCAGGCCAAGGCCGCCGTGGAAGAAAAGAAACGCGCTTATGAGGCAGCCGTCAAGCGCAAGCGGGAACTGGACGCGGAGCTTGAGGACATGGGCCAGAAGATAACCAAGCTGAAGGCCCAGACCTCCGGCGTAAAGACCAACAAGGAATACCACGCCCTTTTAAAAGAGATCGAGACCGCCGAGGCCGCCAGGTTCGCCCATGAGGATTCCATCCTGTCCGCCATGGAGCAGATCGAGTCTTCGGAAAAAGAGATAAAGACAGAAGAGAAGAAGGTAAAAGAGGAAGATGCCAGGGTGGAGGCGTTCCGGCAGGACCTGGAAAAACAGAAAGAGGCCGCCTCCTTGGAATTAAAGGAGCTTAAAGTCAAACGGGCCGCATTCGCGTCCAAGATAGCCCAGGATGTCTATGAGCTTTACATGTCGCTTCTGAAGGACCTTGGCGGCGTGGCCGTGGCCGAGGCCAAAGGCGAGGTTTGCGGCGGCTGTCACATGAATATAATGCCCCAGCTTTATGTGCATATAAAGCAGAACAGCGAGATCCACCAGTGCCCGCAGTGCCGCAGGATACTCTTTTACAAAGAGGAGCCGGTAGAAGAGCCGGCTAAATGAAAAAAGCCCTCATATGGTCCGACGGGGCTTCCAGCGGGAACCCTGGCCGGGCCGGCATCGGCGGGGTAGTTAAAATTGGGGAGCATACCGCCGAATTCTCACGATGCATCGGGACCACTACCAATAACGTAGCCGAATACTCCGCGCTTATAGAGGCCCTGGAAAAAGCCGCCGAAATGGGGGCAACCAACGTGGAAGTGCATATGGATTCGGAACTGGTTGTAAGGCAGATTAACGGCCGCTATGCCGTGCGGCACGAGAATATGAAGCCGCTTTTCGAAAAGGCGATGAAGCTTCTTAAATCTTTTGACTCCTGGTCAGTCACGCACGTAAGAAGAGAGCAGAACAAGCGGGCCGACGCCCTCTCCAAAGAGGCAGTTAAAGACCCGGTATAGTTCCCCGCCGCCGCTTGCCTCGCCTCCTTTTTTTATATGTTCAAACTGGAACCTGCAACTACCTGATTTGAAAGTTTTTTTTGAATTTTACTGTTCAAAGCCGTTCAATCCCTGCCTTTTTTGCCGTCCGTGTTCATTTGCCAGGCGCCTGCTTTTAAAGGGTTTGGTTTTTACTGATGGAACAAAATGGAATAAATGTTCAACAGCGCCAACTGCCTGTTTTTAGAATTTTTTTGGATTTTGTAATCCTTACTTGTAAAATCCTTTTTTGCGTTGCCATACCGCCTTGGCGGGCTATCCAGCGGCTTTGCCGTATAGCCGTTCCGGTATCCTTCCTGAATTTCCATCATCTTTTCAAAGAGCTTTAGTTTCACGCCTGGAGGCTGGCCAGGCCAGCACTCCGGGTGC
>JAJYLE010000132.1 GCA_021788025.1 Nitrospirota bacterium | reverse complement strand
GAGCCACTACGCCAGCTCTCTACTCTACCGTAACCCGCTTCCTGTAACAGCTTCTGGCCAGCACGTGTTCATATGGAAATCATGACCTTTGCGCCCCCGGCAAGGCAAAAATAAAAACCAGCAGGTTCCCCATGGATTGAAACCCCGCCCGCCTTTCTTTTAAACTAATTAGTCGGGGTCTAAAGGCCCCTTTAAAGGTCATCGAATGCAGGAATATATAGTAATCAAGGGCGCCAGGGAGCATAACCTCAAGGACCTGGCCCTGAAGATACCAAGGCAAAAGCTCACAGTTATTACCGGCCCTTCGGGTTCCGGCAAAAGCTCGCTGGCCATAGACACCATCTACGCCGAGGGGCAAAGACGGTATGTTGAGAGCCTTTCGCCCTACGCCAGACAGTTTCTTGGCGAGCTGCAAAAGCCGGAGGTGGACTCTATCGAGGGGCTTTCACCGTCCATAGCCATCCACCAGAAGACCATAACAAGCAGCCCGCGCTCCACCGTGGGCACCATCACGGAGATATACGACTACGCCAGGGTGCTTTACACCCGCATAGGGAAGGCCTTCTGCTACAAATGCGGGGCCGGGATATCGGGCCAGTCCACCGCGGACATAAGCGCGGCCATCAGGGACCTGCCGGATGAAACCAGGGTACAGATACTATCCCCGATAGTGCAGGACAGGAAAGGCGAGTATAAAAAAGAGCTTTCCCAGATGAAGTCCGAGGGGTTTTTAAGGGCAAGGATAGACGGCCAGATGGTGGACCTCACCGAACAAACTGCGCTGGCAAAATACAAGCGGCACACCATAGAAATTGTTATAGACCGGCTGAGGATAAAAGCGGGCACGGGCAGGCAGGTGAAAAACGCCGTGGAGACAGCGCTTAAATACTCGGACACGGTGATAGTAAACCTTATCGACCTTGGGCGGGACATGATATTCAGCAGCAAGTCTGTCTGCCCCAAGTGCGGGGTAAGCTACCCGGACATCAATCCAATGTTCTTCTCCTTCAACAGCAGGGCCGGCGCGTGCCCTTCCTGCCGGGGGCTTGGGTACAGCTCCTATTACGAAGACGATGAGGAGCTGATAGAGGAAAGCAAGCCCTGCCCTGCCTGCCACGGGATGCGGCTGAGGCCGGAGGCCCTTAGCGTAAAGGTTGGCGGGCTGAATATCGGAGAGTTCGCCAGTATGTCCGCCAGGGACTGCCTGGCCTTTGTAAAAGGGCTGAAACTGGACGCGAGGGAGCGGCTTATAGCCGAACGGATGCTGAAGGAGATAACCGAAAGGCTTGAGTTCCTGGGTAAGGTTGGGCTTGGCTACCTGACTTTGGCAAGGACATCGCTTACACTTTCCGGCGGCGAGTCCCAGAGGATAAGGCTTGCGGCCCAGATGGGCTCCGCCCTGACCGGCGTGCTGTATATACTGGACGAGCCCACCATCGGGCTTCATCCAAGGGACTCCGGCATGCTGCTGGACAGCCTTGAATCCCTGACGGCGCAGGGCAACACCGTGATAGTGGTGGAGCATGATGAAGAGACGATGGTGCGCGCGGACCACATAGTGGACATGGGGCCGGGCGCAGGCACGCTGGGAGGCAAAATAGTGGCCGAGGGCAGCCCGGCGGAAATAATGGCGGACCCCCACTCGCTTACCGGGAAATACCTGAAGGGCACACTGGAGATACCCGTTCCGGCGGCGCGCAGGAAGCCGGATTCCAAAAAAAGGCTGGAGGTAACCGGGGCCAGGGCGTTCAACCTTAAAAACATAGACATCAAAATCCCGCTTGGTGTTTTCATATGCGTCACCGGGGTGTCGGGCTCCGGCAAAAGCACTCTGGTTTCCGAGATAATCCTTAAAGGGCTGGCAAAGGAATTTTACGGCTCGCCTGACCAGCCGGGCAGGCATTCGGAGATACGCGGGATACAGCATCTGAGCAGGGTTTCCTCCGTGGACCAGGCGCCCCTTGGAAAAACCCCCCGCTCCAACCCGGCAACGTACACTGGCGTGTTCAGCTATATAAGGAGGCTTTTCAGCATGTCTGCGGAGGCAAAGGTGCGCGGCTACGGGGATTCGCGTTTCAGTTTCAACGTTGCCGGCGGGCGCTGCGAGACTTGCAAGGGGGAAGGCCTCAAGAAGATGGAGATGCACTTCCTGCCCGGCGTTTACGTTCCGTGCGACGTTTGCCGCGGGGCGCGGTACAACAAGGAGACCCTGGAGATATTCTACAAGGGCAAAAACATCGCTCAGGCGCTGGAGATGACCATATCCGAGGCATCGGAATTTTTTGAGCGCATCGCCCCGATACAGAGGCGGCTGAAGGTGCTTCAGGATGTTGGGCTGGGCTATCTTAAACTTGGCCAGCAGGCAAATACGCTTTCCGGCGGCGAGGCGCAGAGGATACGCCTGTCACGGGAGCTTGGCAAAAAGACCCAGGGCGGCACGTTGTATATACTTGACGAGCCAACCACGGGGCTGCACTTTGACGATGTTGCCCGGCTGTTGCAGGTGCTGAACGGGCTGGTGGACAAGGGCAATACCGTACTGGTTGTGGAACATAACCTGGATGTGATAAAGTCCGCTGATTACATAATAGACCTTGGGCCTGAGGGCGGAGACGAAGGCGGGTATCTTGTGGCCTGCGGAACGCCGGAGGAGGTTGCAGCCGTGCCGGGCTCTCACACCGGGGCGGCAATAGCCGGAAAGCTGCACTCAAACAGATAATATGGGGAGCAAAGGATTGAAAAAAAGTACGGCGGCATTTATTTTAATCATGGCCCTGCTGGCGGTATTGCCGGCTTCGTGCAAGAGGGCCGGGCAGGATAAGGAAAAGATATACAGGAAAAGCTCCATCCTGCTGGACACGCTGGTAACGATAACCGTTGTGGCCGATTCGCCAAAGCAAGCCAATGATGCTATCGATGCCGCATTCGCCGAGATAGCCAAACTTCAAAAACTTATCAGCTTCTGGGACCCCAAAAGCGAGATATCCGAACTGGGAAGGGAATCCGGGATCAGGCCGGTAAAGGTCTCGCCGGAAACACTGGACCTTATAAAGGACGCCGTTTACGTGTCCAAAAAAACCGGGGGCGCGTTCGACTGCACACTGGGGCCGGTTATTAAAGCCTGGAACATCCCTTACAGCAAAAAAATACCCAGCAAGGCCGTCCTGGATGCGGCCAGGAAGCTGGTGGGTTATCAGAATATAAAAATAGACGAGGCCAACTCAACAGTGTTCTTCACAAAAAAAGGCATGTCCTGCGATACAGGCGGCATAGCAAAGGGATGGGCCGCGGACTACGCAGTGAGGGTGCTGAAGGCGCACGGCATAAAGGCGGGGATTGTAGCGGATGCCGGTGATATGAGGGTATTCGGAAAAAAGCCGGACGGCCACGGGTGGATGGTAGGAATACAGAACCCGAGGCCAACGGGCAAAAACGGCCAGACGATAGCAAAGATTGAACTGGTGAACGCGGCCATATCCACCTCCGGGGATTACGAGAGGTATTTCATAATAAACGGGGTGCGGTACAGCCACATCATAGACCCCAGAACGGACTATCCGGCGCACGGGTTTGAAAGCCTTACCATGATAACACCAAGAGGCGTATGGTCCGACGGGTTCTCTAAAATCTTCGTGCTTGGGCCCCAAAAGGGGATGCCCCTTGTAACCGCGCTTGGGTTCAACGCTGTGGCCGTGGACTCAAGGGGCAAGATTTATTACACCCCCGGCCTTAAAGGGAGGCTGATTTTCAAATGAAGACAAAATGCCCCGTGTGCAAAAAAGAGGCGCAGTGGGAAGGAAACCCCTTCAGGCCTTTTTGCAGCGAAAGGTGCAGGCAGATAGACCTGGGGCTATGGGTGTCTGAAGAGTACAGGATACCCGGCGAGAGCGCAGAAAAAGAAGACGTCAAAAAAACCGGTGGGGACGGAGGGGAAGATGATGAATGAAGCCGAGGCCGCCCTGCATGACGCCGTGGCGGAGGAGCTTAAAAAAAGGCTGCGCCACCAGTACAGGGACATCAAGACAAATCTCTCCGGGCAAAAAACGCACGAATACAAGGGGCTGTACCCGGACATGATACTCTCGGAACAGGGTATGGTCCTTGCCGTTCTGGAAATAGAAACTGAAAATTCCTTCAACCCTGATAGAATTGAATTATGGAAACAGCTGGCGGGTTCCGGGGCAAGGCTTATGCTGATGGTGCCGAAATCGCTGAAGCCCAGAATAGCCTCCGCCCTGTGGGACGCCGGGCTTGTGGACAAGGCGGCTGTTGGCAGCTACGAGATATCGATTCAAATGCCTTAGCTGGAAGGAGGGCATATGGCAATCGGGACCGGTATGAAAGTGAAAATAAGGATCGGGCCGGTATCACTGGACGCGCAGTTGCTGGATACCGAGACGGCCCGGGCAGTTTATGATCTTTTGCCAATCGAGGGCTTTAACAACGTGTGGGGCGGCGAGTTCTACTTCGAGATACCGCTCTACATCCCGGCGGATACCGGCGCCACCTGCAACGTGAACGTGGGCGACATCGGGTACTGGCCGCCCGGCAAGGCCATAGCAATATTCTTCGGCCCTACCCCGCTAAGCGGCCCTGACGGCAAGCCCGTGCCGGCCAGCGATGTGAACCTGATAGGCAAGGTGACCGGAGACGTAAAGGAACTTGCGCGCGCAAAGGATTTTAATCCCATAATAATAGAAAAAATTAAAGAGGAATAAAGGAGGGTTTGCCCGGGATGACAAGGATCCTTGTAGCGGGGGCGATGGGACGCATGGGGGGGCGCATAGCCGCCCTGGGGCTGGAAACGGAAGGCATAGAGCTTGCTGGCGGGTTTGAAAGAAAAGGGCATCCGGATGCAGGCAGGGACATGGGTGAGCTGCTTGGGCTTGGCAGGAAGCTGGGCGTTTCCCTGTCTGATGACATAAAAGCGGCGCTGGATTTGACGGGGGCGGACGTGGCGATAGACTTCACCTCACCCGCTTCCACGCTTGAAAACCTGAGGGCATGTTCCGCGGCCGGCAAGGCCATGGTAATCGGCACAACCGGGTTCAAGCCGGAGGAACTGGAAGAGATAAAGGAACTCTCCTCGCGCGTGCCGTGCGTGATGGCCTCCAACATGAGCCTTGGGATAAACCTGCTTTCAAAGGTGGTTGCGCAGGTAGCCGCAGCCCTTGGCCCGGATTACGATATTGAGATTATCGAGGCCCATCACAGGCACAAAAAAGACGCCCCCTCCGGCACGGCGCTGATGCTTGCCAAGTCCATAACCAGCTCGATAGGCAAAAGCCTTGACGATGTGGCTGTGTATGCCAGGAAGGGCATGATAGGCGAGCGTGCAAGAGGGGAGATAGGCATCCAGACGATAAGGGCCGGAGATATTGTTGGCGAGCACACGGTAATCTTTGGCGGCCTGGGGGAAAGAATAGAGGTCACGCACAAGGCGTCCAGCAGGGACACGTTTGCGCGCGGAGCGCTGCGGGCCGCGTTATGGCTGGCCGGCAGGAAACCCGGGCTTTACGATATGCAGGACGTGCTTGGGCTGAAATAATCATAATTTTTGTGGTTTAAAAGAGATGCTTTTCCCGGCCGTTTGGTTTGCCTTGCGGGGGAACGCGGGGGCGGTTTCGCGGAGCGGATGCGCCCCCCGCGGAAAAATAAAAACTTATATAAAACCGGCAAATGCCCCCGCCAGCCTTCCCTAATAAAGCGTTACCCCTTTATCATGCATGTACTGCTCAACATCTTTCCGTGAAAAGAAATAAAGCTGATAAAAACAAAAGAGCGCCATGGAAAAATTTATCAACCAGTTGCCGGTAAGGCTGCCTGTATTTTGATAATGATTATTACGTGCAACAACAAGCGTTAATACCGTCATGACAGCATAAAATTTTATCAAAGGGTTTACCCAGACCTTTTTTCTTTTTAACCCCGAATATATTATTAAATTCCAAATGAGAAAGAGGCTTAATTTGGGCAGGGCGTTCAAGCCATATTTACGCGATAATCCCAGCAACAAATAAATAATCCCGGAAAACCCCAGAATGGAGAAGCTAAGATAAATCTTCCTCAGGATGCCAAGCCTGGATTCGATGCCGTCTTTCTGCATGCCACCCATTCCACCATTAAGGGAGCGTATTTGCGCAGGCCGGGCCGGCCAGGGCGCTTTCATATTCATCCGGTCACCCGCATCCATTATACGCAAAATCGTTTTTTCAGTCTGTTTAAATTCGCTTTTAAAAACTTTTTTATTACCAAATTGCCGGGGGCTGTCGTATACTTTATAATTAATTGTAAAGCGGGGCATGGGCGGCGCAGCGCCGACAAAAAATTACGGAGGGAATCATCTTAAAATGGAGACGGGCGTAATCCACGGGGTCAGCCTTTTAACCGAGCTGGACGTATATCTTTTTAAAGAAGGGAACCATTTCAGGCTCCATGACAAGCTTGGCGCCCATGTAATAGAAGCCGACGGCACAAAAGGGACGTGTTTTGCGCTGTGGGCGCCCAACGCCCTTGGCGTTTCCTTAATAGGCGACTTTAACGGCTGGAACACTGAAAGCCACCCGCTTTCGCCGCGCTGGGACGGCTCCGGCATATGGGAAGGGTTTGTGCCCGGCCTTGGGCACGGCGCACTGTACAAATACCACATTGTATCGCGCTTCGGCAATTACAAGGCGGACAAGGGCGACCCCCTTGCTTTTTACTGGGAGGTGTCGCCGAAAACCGCCTCGATAGTTTGGGATTTGTCTTACGAATGGGGCGACAACGACTGGATGGCCAGCCGGAAATCCAGAAACTCCCTGGGCAGCCCCTTCAGCATTTACGAAGTGCATCTTGGCTCCTGGCGGAGGGTGCCAGAAGAGGGCAACAGGCCGCTTACCTACCGGGAGCTTGCCAATTATCTGCCGGATTATGTGGCCGGCATGGGATTTACGCATGTGGAGTTTATGCCTCCCATGGAGCACCCCTTTTACGGCTCCTGGGGATACCAGGTGCTGGGGTTCTTTGCCCCTACCAGCCGGTACGGCACGCCCCAGGATTTCATGTACCTGATAGACAAGCTCCACCAGAAGGGAATAGGGGTGGTGCTGGACTGGGTGCCTTCCCATTTTCCCGATGACGCTTACGGGCTTGGATTTTTCGACGGCACGCATCTTTATGAGCACCAGGACCCCAAAAAAGGCTTTCATCCGGAATGGAAAAGCTCCATATTCAATTACGGCCGCAACGAAGTGAAGGCGTTTCTTACAAGCAGCGCCATGTTCTGGCTGGAAAAATACCATGCCGACGCGCTGAGGGTGGATGCCGTCGCGTCCATGCTGTACCTGGATTACGGCAGGCGTGAAGGCGAGTGGATACCCAATCAGTACGGCGGCAAGTAGAATATTGAGGCAATTGCCTTCATCAGGAGCGTAAACGAGGCCGCGTATACCAGGCACCCGGATATAGAGACCATCGCGGAGGAATCGACCGCCTGGCCCATGGTTTCCCGCCCACCGTATCTGG
>JAJYLE010000131.1 GCA_021788025.1 Nitrospirota bacterium | reverse complement strand
ATTTCCCCGGCCAGCTCTATCTGAAGCCCTGAAGTACTGTCAGCAAGTCTCAAACGGCTTGCCTTGCAGTATTACGGTAAGCTGCGGGGCGGATGGATACGGCGCGGTCGCCAGGTCCTCAAACAATGTGATAGGCGCAAGCTGCGGACAGGCCTCCGCCCAGGCAGCCGAAAACGCAGCCATGCAGTATGCCGGCTACGGCGCCCAGATACTTAAAGAATGGGATGACAAGACCTCAGCAAATGCGCTTGATGACAAGCTCCAGACGGCGGCGGGCAAGTGTGATCCCGCAGCAGTCCAGATACTGATTACCCAGGGGGCAAACGTAAACTCGAGAGACTCGATTTTTGGCTCTACACCCCTGATGGATGCGGTGACATGCAAGAATAAGGATGCAGCCCGGCAAACCGCCCAGCTTTTGCTGGATAAAGGCGCGGACATAAACGCCGAAAACAAAATAATCGGGGGCACTCCGCTCATCCTGGCGCTTTCTTCCAAAAATGGCATGGCCAAGTTCCTTATAGAAAAGGGCGCGGACGTGAACGCAAAGGACAGCAGCGGCATGACGTCGCTGATGTATTCGCCGCCGGAAGATTTAGCCCGCCTTCTTATAGAAAAAGGCGCGGATGTGAACGCAAAAGACAATGACGGCGAAACCGCGCTTATGATGAAGGCGGATTCCGGAGATACTAAAGCCATGTGCCTCCTTATCGGACATGGCGCTGATACCACTGTGCGGGACAATTCGGGAAATACCGCGCTTGGCCTTGCGCGAAAAAAGGGTTTTACAGATATTGAAAAAATACTTGCGGCCAGAAACCCGGTGAGGGCCTGCGCTTCGTACGAAAAATCGTTCCGCGCGGGCGGAGCGCTTGAGCTGAAGCTGATCGACGCGGTAAAAAAAGGAAACGTTGCGCAGGTGCGGAAGTGGCTTGCCAAAGGAGCAAGCGCAAAAGGCAGGGACAAGGACGGCAACAGCACGCTCCATTGGGCGGCCGGGAAAGGCCGTGTGGCCATAGCAAGGCTGCTTATCGCAAAAGGGGCGGACGTAAACGCCAGGGACGGCAAGCAGAACACGCCACTGCATTGGGCGGCGTACTACGGCCAAACCTTGGCGGCAAAACTGCTTATCGCAAAAGGCGCGGACATAAACGCAAAGAATTCCACAGGGAAAACGCCCCTGATTCGGGCGATCATGCAAAAAAAGATTGAAACCGCAAAGCTGCTGATCGCAAAGGGCTCAACCATTAACGTAAAGGACGACGAAGGTAACTCCGCGCTGACCTGGGCCATCTCCAGTGGCAACGAAGCCCTTGCGAGGATGCTGATTCAAAAGGGAGCGGACATACATGCCAGGGACTATGCGGGGACAACGGAACTGATGCAGGCGAGTATGTCGGGCAATGCAAATATTGTGCGGCTCCTCCTTAATATGGGGGCCAATGTGAATGCCAGGGATAAAAACGGTGAAACGGCCCTGATGGATGTCCCCGGGATTGGCAACTCTCAGGCAAATGCCTCAGCCATTACAAAACTGCTGCTGGAAAACGGCGCTGATGTAAACGCCAAAGACAATAAGAACTGGACGGCACTGGATAATGCGGTCTATTACAATTTCCCGGATATTATACGGCTTCTGCTGCAACACGGCGCCAACGCCCACGACCTGGACGGGATGACACTAAGCGGGATTCTGGGGCAAATGGGGCCGGACCAGATCAAAAAAAGGATCGACAAGGCCATGGCAGGCGCTGGGGCTGCCAGCCAGGAAGAATTGCATTTTTCATATGATTACCAATCAGGACCGTATGTCAGGAGAGTG
This sequence comes from Nitrospirota bacterium, assembly GCA_021788025.1. Lineage (GTDB taxonomy): Bacteria > Nitrospirota > Thermodesulfovibrionia > Thermodesulfovibrionales > JdFR-88 > JAKAKS01. The sequence goes on along the minus strand of JAJYLE010000131.1, from coordinate 5,688 downwards.
GAAGGTACCGTTGCAGATCCCAGGGGGCTATGGGATGCGCTTGCCCCGCTGCAGCCCCCCGCCGGCGCGCATGGAGGCTATGGGATGTTGGGCGATGACGCACTTTTGGGGCAGGGGCCGGGATACGGGCTTCGGCAACTGGGCGCGGTGGCCCGCCGGTATATCACGTTTACAAGCTTGTATGTGGAACAGCCGGAAGGTTTCAGCTATGCAGGAGTACAGAGCGGCGTATTTACAAGCGCCGATGCCTTGAACGATACAACGCTTGGGTGGGTCTTTTTTGACCTGAGGCCGAAATTTGAGGCGGACCTTAAGCGAATTCTCAATATTGCCCCGTAAGCAAACAGGAGGCATAATGAAAACGGGACACTGCTGAACCTTTCAGCTTAAAATCGGAACATCACCGAATAGCTTCGGTGTGAAGAGTCGCCGGATATCCACCTGCGATTCCCCGGGAAAAGAGCTGAAGGTTTTATAATCCGGATGGCAGCCCTTTAGCTGCCTTCAAATATGAGACTGCAAAAGACAGACTTCACTGTTAATCTTGTCCGCTTGAACAGGCTGGATTTCCGCAAGTGGATGTTCAGGCCTGGCATGCGCATGGACGACTTGCAGATGTGGTGGGGCAGCGGACTGCGCAAACGCAGGCATAACGGACTCGACTTGAGATTTCATGAGACCGGCAAAGGGCAAGAGGCGGCGCTTGCAGAAGGGACAAGAATTCCGCTTATCTATCCGGGCAGGGTTGTAAAGATAATCCCGGACTTCCTGGCGGAAAGCGTCTTTGTAGAGGCGGAAAATAAAATTCATGGAAATAAAAAGCGGCTTTTAACCGTTTACGGCCATCTGATTACTGAATCCGGCGCCGCCGGCCGGCTTATGGACGAAGGCTCGACAATAGGCAGGCTTGGCAAGATCAAAGGAGGCCCCGTCCCGATGCACCTGCATATCTCCATTGTTTTTGTGCCGGATGAAATAACTGCCGATAAACTTTCCTGGAAGATTCTGGATGAGACAGAAGGCGTGGAGTTTCTGGACCCCGAGGGGATTTTGTAGGGCCAGGTGGTAACTGCGTTATTAATCCGATGAAAAGACTCCGCTGGTATACATCGTCGGTAAGAGAGTAATGTTTATGCCCGCGCAGTTTGTAACTCCACATATATCGTCATGAGAGCGGGCAAGCCGGCGCTAAGGTCTATGCCGCCAGTGACCTCCATGTTAAAAGGCAATGGGCCTCACCGAGAGGTTAAAGGGAAAATTGCCGTTTGGGCCGGTATAGCCGCAGCCTATCTTGTTTGTTAGTCCGATATCGCCAGAATGAGTCCTGACAGTTACACCAGGGCAAGTTGACAAAACAATAATATGAAGAATATTATTAACGGCGTTATTTAAAAATTACATAGTAAAGGAATTTGAATTGGGAGTTAAGGAAAAGAGAGCCAAATACCGGGAGGAGTTTCGCCAGGAGATTCTTGACGCGGCCCGGGAACTTTTCATCAACGAGGGCTACGAAAACTTTTCCATGCGGAAGCTTGCTGAAAAAATAGGCTATTCCGCCACCACTATATATCTATATTTCAAAAATAAGGATGATCTGCTGCTTGCCATATGCGAGGAGTTTTTCGGTAATTTTTCTGCCCGCCTGAATCATATCAGGGCTGTTTCCCGGGACCCGGTTGAGACCCTTCGCCAGGCCTTTCTCTATTTGATGAACTTCGGACTTAAGAAACCTTATCAATACAAACTGATCTTTTTCACGAAAAGTGTTTACGGCAGCCGCAAGGAATTGGTTGAAACGGAATCCATGGCGCGGGCCACCTTTTTCGTCTTCAAGGAAATCGTCCAGGACTGTATCGATGCCGGTCAAATAAAGCATATGGAGGCGGCCGTGATCGTGGATATTTTGGTGGCCGCATCGCATGGCGTAATAACAAAGAATCTTTATTGCGCTAATTTTCTCAAGGAGAGGAGCGGCATAGTGGCCCGCACTATGGTTGACGTACTGTTGCGAGGATTGCAGAAGTAGTTTTTATCGCCTTGCAGGAAAAGAGCGCGGTTTATGCCGGCAATAAAAGGCCTCTTGATGCGTGTTGAAATATGGAGGAAACGGTAATGTCATTCGGAAAGATGTGCAGACGGGCCTGCGGCCACAGGAAAGCCGCTCTAATGGTAATTCTTTTAGGCGTTCTTCTTTTGGCCGGTTGTGGAAGAAAGAGCGCTGCGCTCACAGTGAAGCCGGGTGCGCCGCCTGAAGTGGGCGTTGTTGTTATAAAGCCTCAGCGGGTAGAGCTCACCACCGAACTTCCCGGCCGGACCTCCGCCTATCTCATTGCCGAAGTAAGGCCTCAAGTCAGCGGCATCATACAGAAACGCCTTTTTGCCGAAGGTTCCTATGTCAAGGCAGGTGAGGTGCTATACCAGATAGATCCTGCAAGTTATAAGGCGGCATACGACAGCGCAAGGGCAACTCTGGACCGGGCCGATGCGAATCTCCTTCCGGCACGGCTAAAAGCAAAACGCTATGCGGATCTCGTCAAAATAACCGCGGTAAGTCAGCAGGACTGCGATAACGCAAATGCCGCGCTCAAGCAGGCCGAGGCTGATGTAGAGGCGGCAAAGGCTGAGCTTGAAACCGCCAGGATCAACCTGGCCTATACCAAAGTAACTGCCCCCATTTCCGGATGGATAGGACGGTCGTCTGTAACAGATGGCGCTCTTGTGACCACGGATCAGCCTGCCGCGCTGGCAACCATCCGGCAGCTAAGCCCCATATATGTGGATGTTACCCAGTCCACTGCGGACCAGCTTCGCCTGGCGCGGGAAATGGCAAGCGGCATCGTGAAAAGCGGTGGCTCGGCACAGGCCCGGGTGAAACTGATAATGGAGGACGGAAGTGCCTACCCCATGACGGGAGCGCTCAAATTTTCCGAAGTTTCGGTTGATCAGAGCACAGGGTCGATTACCTTGCGGGCTGTCTTTCCAAACCCCAAGCGTATCCTGCTGCCGGGAATGTTTGTCCGCGCAGTCATAGAAGAAGGGGTCGACGAACACGCTATCCTCGTCCCTCAGCGCGGCGTTACCCGTAATCCTGCAGGTGACGCAATTGTCATGGTGGTAGGAAGCGGAGGAAAAGTTGAGCCTCGCGTTATAAAGGTCGTCCGCACAGTCGGCAGTGATTGGCTTGTAAGCGGCGGACTGAAAGCAGGCGACCGGGTAATCCTTGACGGGTTGCAGAGGGCTTTTCCGGGAACGCGCGTTAAGGCCGTGGCGTTCAGAAGCAAAGTAGAAAGCGCCGCGCCGGCAGGCGCATAAAGACCGCCGAAGCGAAGAACAAATGGAGAAAAAATGTCCAGATTCTTTATAAATCGTCCTGTTTTTGCCTGGGTTATTGCCATCATGATCATGTTGGCGGGTCTCCTTGCGATCAAGATACTGCCGGTCTCCCAGTACCCTTCCATAGCACCGCCCGTGATCGCCATAAACGCCCAGTATCCGGGCGCCTCGGCCCAGACGGCGCAGGATACTGTCACCCAGGTTATCGAGCAGAATATGAACGGACTCGACAACCTTATCTATATGTCCTCCACAAGCGACTCCTCCGGGGCCGTTACCATCAATTTGACATTCAAGGCCGGCACCGACCCCAACATCGCCCAGGTGCAGGTGCAGAACAAACTCCAGATGGCCATGCCGCTGCTTCCCCAAATAGTACAGCAGCAGGGGATCCAGGTGGTCAAGTCCGGTCGAAATTTCATGATGGTAGTGGGCCTGGTTTCGGAAGACGGGTCCATGGACCGCAACGCTCTTTCCGACTACCTGGTCTCCAATGTCGAGGACCCAATCAGCCGCCTGGACGGGGTTGGCCAGGTAATGGCGTTCGGCACCCAGAATGCCATGAGAATATGGCTCGATCCTGCGGAGCTGGACAGCTATCACCTGACCACCAATGATGTTATAGCGGCCCTGCAGGCGCAAAACTCCCAGGTATCCGCCGGCCAGCTAGGCGGAACTCCTTCCGTTGCAGGGCAGCAACTGAATGCCACGATCACGGCACGCAGCCTGTTGCAGACGCCCGAGCAGTTCGGAAATATCATACTTCGAACCAACCCCGACGGCTCTGCCGTAAAACTCAAGGATGTGGCCCAGTGCAAGATCGGCAGCGAGAATTACAATGTTCAATCGTTTTATAACGGGAAACCGCTGGGCGCGATGGCGATCCGGCTGGCGCCTGGCGCCAATGCCCTGGAGACGGCAAAACGGATCAAGGCAAAGATGGCGGAGCTCTCAAAATACTTTCCGTCGGCAATGAAGGTGGTGTACCCTCTGGACACAACCCCGTTTGTAAAGATCTCAATCGAAGAGGTCGTGCGCACCCTGGCGGAGGCGGTCTTCCTGGTTTTTCTTGTGATGTTTCTCTTTCTCCAGAACTTTAGGGCGACTTTGATTCCCACCATCGCAGTGCCAGTGGTTCTCCTGGGGACTATGGCAGTGCTGGCGGCCAGCGGCTTCTCCATCAACACGCTGACCATGTTCGCCCTGGTCATCGTCATAGGTCTCCTTGTTGACGACGCGATTGTGGTTATCGAGAACGTCGAGCGTATCATGTCGGAGGAAGGCTTGTCTCCGCATGACGCAACGGTCAAGTCCATGGGCCAGATTACGAGCGCCCTTTGGGGCATTGCTACCGTCCTTACGGCGGTCTTTCTTCCAATGGCTTTCTTTGGCGGTTCCACGGGCATTATTTACCGGCAGTTCTCGATCACGATTATTTCGGCCATGATCCTGTCAGTGCTGATGGCCCAGATCCTGACCCCTGCCCTCTGCGCCACTATTCTCAAGCCGATGGAGAAATGGCACCATACAGGCAAAACCGGCCCGTTTGCCTGGTTCTTCCGTTATTTCAACCGGGGTTTCGAGTTTTACCGGAGAAAGTACGAGGGGATTGTCAGCCGCTCCTTTGGAAAGCCGGTGCGCTATATTGTTATCTACTGCTGCATTGTCGCGATAATGGGGTACTTGTTTCTTCGCCTGCCGGACTCGTTTCTGCCTAACGAAGACCAGGGATTCCTTATTTGCTCACTCCAGCTCCCCCCAGGCGCTGCCATTGAACGGACCCTTAAGACTCTGAATCAGATGAAACAGCACTTTCTTGAGGATGAGAAGAAGACGGTGGAAGGGGTCATAACCGTGGCCGGGTTCAGCTTTGGCGGCAGCGGCCAGAACATGGGGCTTGCCTGGGTGAAGCTCAAGGACTGGAGCGTGCGTCAAACGCCAGACCTGAAGGTCCCCGCCATCGCGGCGCGGGCAATGAAGGCGTTCTCGGGTATCCGTGACGGCCTCGCCTTTGCCTTCGCTCCGCCAGCCGTGCTGGAGCTTGGGGTGGCCAACGGCTTCGATTTCGAGTTGGAGGACCGCGCCGGTCTCGGGCATGCCAAATTAATGGAAGCCCGCAACCATTTGCTCGCCATGGCGAGGAAGGATCCCAAGCTCGTAGCGCTGCGCCCCAACGGCGAAGAAGACACTCCCCAGTACAAGCTGCATATCGATGATGTCCAGGCCGGAGCGCTCGGGGTCTCGTTAAGTAATATCAACAATGTCCTCTCTACCGCATGGGGAGGCACGTATGTTGACAATTTTATCCAGAACGGCCGGGTTAAGAAGGTCATTCTCCAGTCCGATCCCCGCTAC
>JAJYLE010000130.1:3806-7754 GCA_021788025.1 Nitrospirota bacterium | reverse complement strand
ATTGATTAGCATGCAAATATAGTTATACTTTTGAAAAAGGTAAATGTTATGGCAAATACATTGATTACAATAGCACGGCAGCTTGGAAGCGGCGGCTCCAGGATTGGGCTGGAGATATCAAAAAAACTGGGTTTCAGATATTTTGACAGGGAAATAGTCAGGCAGGCGGCCGCAATGCTGAAAGACGGAGAGGATATTTTTACCGCGCGCGAGGAAAAGCTCTCCGGTTTTTTTGAAAACCTGATAAGGCCTTTTATCCTTGGCTCGCCGGAAGCGGCCTACATGCCGCCGCCGCTTCACCCGGTGTACGACCGGGACATATTTGACGCTGAGTCCGGCATAATCCGGCAGATAGCCGCAAAATATAACGCGGTAATCGTGGGCCGGGGCGGCGGCCATGTGCTGAAAGGCCAGCCAGGCCTGGTAAATGTTTTTATCCATGCCCCATTGGAATTCAGGGTGAAAAGGATAATGGAATTTTACAAGATAAGCGATGAAAAGGACGCCAGCGAACTTGCAGCCAAATCAGACCACGACAGGGCAAAATATATCAGGATGATGACCGGGCAGGACTGGACGGACCTGCGCAATTACCACCTTTGCCTGGATTCGGAGCGCGCCGGATTTGAGGCCTCGCAGGAGATGGTTTGCAGGATTGTTGATGAGGTCAGGAAAAAGCCGGGCGCTGCGCGGAAATGATCCTGGCTTCTGTTTATTCTATTTCTAAACTTAAATCAACGGCCTTATAGGAATGGGTTAGAGCTCCCGAAGATATAAGGTCCACGCCGGTTTCGCCCATGCGGCGTACGTTTTCAAGGGTGATGTTTCCCGACGCCTCGACAATGGCCCTTGTCCTTCCAAGCGCCCGGGACTTCTCCTCATTCAGCTTTACGGCCTTTGCGGCCTCTTCGGGCGGCATGTTGTCCAGCATGATAACGTCCGCGCCGGCATCAAGGGCCTCTTCAAACTCCTTGATGTCCTCAACTTCAACCTCTATCTTGTGCAGGTGCATGGCCTTTCTGGCCAGCTTTACGGCCTTTGCTACGCCTCCTGCCGCCTTAACGTGGTTGTCTTTGATCAATATGCCATCATAAAGGCCAAACCGGTGGTTCACGCCACCGCCAACCCTAACAGCGTACTTTTCCATGTAGCGCATATTGGGCGTGGTCTTCCTGGTATCCGTTACTTTTGCGTTTGTGCCTTCAAGCTGCTCCGCGAAGCGGCGGGTTAGCGTGGCAATTCCGCTAAGCCTCTGAAGTATGTTAAGGGCAACCCTTTCGGAGGCCAGCAGGCTTAGCGTAAGCCCTTTTACCCTGGCTATCACGTCGCCTTTTTTCACCAGTTCCCCGTCCCTGGCGTTTCTTCTGAAACGGGCTTCAGGGTCTATCAGGTTGAAAATCTCCTTGGCAAAAGGAAGCCCGGCAACTATCACGCCGTCTTCCTTGCAGATTATCACGGCGGTGGACACATGGTCTTCGGGTATTGTAAGGCCGGAGGTTATGTCGCCGTTGCCCACATCCTCGCGCAGTGCCGCCCTGAGGAAATTTTTCACCTCTTCGGGCAGCCGGAAAGAGAATGGGAATGGCATTTTCCTTATCTTTTAAGCAGTTTTACCAGCCCAAGCACGCCGCCGATTGCAAGGCCGGTCAGGATGGCGGTCCTGGCGTTTAAAAGCGTGGTGACATTGCCTTCAACCCGGTTGGCAATCATTATAATGGCCGAGCTGTTATTCACGTGCATGTCTTTGGCAACGGCCACGCCGGTTGCGCTTCTGGTCATCTCGATATTGTCCTTGGCCACAACAATCGGAGCAACGGCAAAATTCATCTGGGCCACCCCGCCCATCACAATGCCAGCGGCGGACTGGTTGATGCTGACCTCGCTGCCCCTCAATATGCCGCTTGCGCCCTGGGTAACGTCCACCTTTTCGCCGTCTATGCTCAAGGCCGCAACCTGCTGAAGCTCTACGCGGGCCCCCTCCACTCCCCTAATCGTGGAATTTCTGATATTGACGAATTCTGCCTCAACCAGGTCCAGGTCCTTGCCCTGCACGGATAGTTCTTCAGCCATTTTCCGCCTCCAGGTTTTTAAGCCTGCCGATGTTTTCCAGCAAGCCGTTTTTTTTCGCCTGCAACTCCTCCAGCTTCGCCTTCTCTTTTTCCACTACCTTTTGCGGGGCCTTGCCCACAAAATCCTCGTTCATGAGCTTCCGGCTGACAAACTCCAGGTCCCCGGAAATGTTTTTAAGTTCCTTCTCCAGCCTGGCAAGCTCGCCTTTTACGTCTATAAGCCCTTCATCAAGGGGCACGCATACGGTAAAGCCTGTTCTCAACGAAACGGCGCCCTTGTCTTTAGGGGGCTCTTCCCGGAAGACAACATCCGACGCCCCAGCCAGCTTTTTTATGTAAGCAATATAGGATTGTAACACCGAAACCACTCCGGCGGAAGCGCCGGTTATAAAAATCCTGATTTTTGCGGCAGGCGGGATATTCAGTTCTCCCCTTATATTGCGCACGCCAAGCACCGCGTCCATCACAATCCCCATCTCTTTTTCGGCCTGTTCGTCAGTGTGCAGGGCGGATGGGAAGCTGGCAGTCATTATGCTTTCGCCATGCCTTGCGCCCTGCCGCACCCCATTTGGCAGCCCCTGCCAAAGCTCCTCCGTAACAAACGGCATGAACGGATGCAGAAGCCTCAGCACACCTTCCAGGGTTTTTAGCAGGCAGGCCTTTACTCCAGGCGCTTCATTTTCGTTTTGCAGGCCCACCTTGGCCATCTCTATGTACCAGTCACAGAACTCATGCCACAGGAAATGATATACCGCGTTTGCGGCGTCATTGAACCTGTATTCGGAGAGCGATTGCTCAACCTGCCGGCTGGCTGCCGCGAACCTGCTTGTTATCCAGCGGCTTGGCAGGCCGGCAGATCCGGCGTTTATATCCACCGGCCCATCTGAAGTGTTCATCTGGATAAACCGCGTGGCGTTCCAAAGCTTGTTTATAAAAAACCTGTATCCCTTTACACGCTCTTCAGAAAACCTTATGTCCCTGCCCTGCGCTGCAAACGCCGCAAGCGTGAACCTGAACGCGTCCGTGCCGTACTTGTCTATCATGATAAGGGGGTCTATCACGTTGCCCTTGCTCTTGCTCATCTTCTGCCCCTCTTCATCCCGGATAAGGGCGTGGATGTAAACGTCCCTGAAAGGCACGCCGCCCATGAATTTAAGTCCCATCATCATCATCCTGGCCACCCAGAAAAAAAGGATGTCAAATGCGGTAACAAGGACCGACGTGGGATAGAATTCCAGCAGGTCCTCGGCTTTTACGTTCTTACCCGGCCAGCCAAGCGTGGAGAAAGGCCACAGTGCGGAAGAAAACCAGGTATCCAGAACGTCATCATCCTGCACAGGGTCCACCAGGCCGCAATCCGGGCAGGTTTTGGGGGCCTCCATGGCCACAATTATCTTGCCGCACCCCTCGCAATACCATACGGGTATACGGTGGCCCCACCATATCTGCCTGGAGATGCACCAGTCCTTTATGTTCTCCATCCAGGCAAAGAAGCTGGCGTTCCAGGAGTCCGGTATTATCCTTATTTGCCCTCCCCTCACCGCCTTCATCGCCTCCTGGGCAAGCGGCGCAATTTTCACATACCATTGCGGTGTGGAAAGGGGCTCGATTACCGTTTTGCACCGGTAGCAATGGCCGATTGCGTGGACGTGCTTTTTCTCTTCAACAAGAAGACCAAGTTTTTTCAGGTCCTCCACTACCGCTTTTCTTGCCTCGTAGCGGTCCATGCCGGAGTATTTTGCGCCGGCCTCAGGGGTCATCTTTCCATCGGCCCCGATAACCTTTATGGATTCCAGCGGAGGGGTTTGCCTTTTGGCCATTGCCTCGTCATTAAAGTCGTGAGCGGGGGTAACTTTCACGGCCCCGGTGCCAGATCGGA
>JAJYLE010000130.1:0-3796 GCA_021788025.1 Nitrospirota bacterium | reverse complement strand
ACTCCATGTCCACTTCCGGGTCCGCAATCACTGGGATGGCCCTGCACGTGAGCGGCAGCGCGATAGTCTTGCCGATTGCGTCCTTGTACCGCTCGTCAGCCGGGTTTACGGCCACGGCCGTATCGCCAAGCATGGTCTCCGGCCTAGTTGTGGCAACGGTTATATGACCGGACCTGTCTGAAAACGGATAATTTATAAGGGTTAGAAGCCCCTGCTCCTCCTCGTGCTCCACTTCCAGATCCGAAAGCGCCGTCCGGCATCTGGGGCACCAGTTTATGAGCCTGCCGGACCTGTATATCAGCCCCTCTTCATAAAGCCGCACAAACACGGTGCGCACAGCCTCATTCAGCCCCTCGTCCAGGGTAAATCTTTCCCTGGACCAGTCGCACGAAGCGCCCATCTTTTTAAGCTGGTATATTATGCGGCCGCCGTATTCGGCCCGCCATTGCCATACGCGCTCTATGAATTTTTCCCGGCCAAGCTGGTGCCTGTCCAATTTCTCCTTGGCCAGTTCCCTTTCCACCACGTTCTGGGTGGCTATGCCGGCATGGTCCGTGCCCGGCACCCATAGCACCTTGTACCCGGACATCCGCTTCCAGCGCGCCAGAATGTCCTGCAGGGTGGCGTTAAGGGCGTGGCCCATATGCAAAGAGCCTGTTACGTTGGGCGGGGGGATTACTATGGAAAACGGCTTGCCTTCGGGGTTTACCTCGGGCTTGAAATAACCGTTCTCCAGCCAGGCATCATACCACCTGGCCTCTATTTTTTCAGGCTCATACCCTTTGGTTTTTTCCGTGTCAGACATTTTGATTAAGAAGAAAAAGAAAAATTAACGGGTCAGATTTCGGCTTTGAGGGCTTCAATCTCTTTCCGGATCATGTTTTCCGCCAGGTCAGGCACCGTCTCCCAGATTATCTGTTCAACGTCCTGCCTTACTGCCTGGGCTATCTGGCCGCTTACTTCCCGCACAACGGTACTAATGATCTGCGGGGCGGACTCCCTCACGGTCTTCTCGATAAGGCCTCTTATCTCGGACAGCACGGCGGCCTGCACAAGCCCTTTTACGTCAACGGCCTTTACAGCCTCTGATATGCTTTTAACGCTGGCGTCCCGAAGCGCGGCGGATAACTCCGCGGCAGACACCTGCGGCATCGATATGCTTTCCCTTACAGACGGGGCGGCAAATTTTTCTATTACAGACGGCGCAGGAGGCGCAGACGGGGCCGGTGTTTTCTCAAAGGCCTCCGGCATGGCAAACGCATCAGCGGCCAGCGGCCCGGCATCCTCGCTTGCCTCGCCAATAAATGCCGCTTCCTCCACTGCCTCCGGAGTTTCCTCCGCAAGCGGAGCTGTGCCGGCGGAAAAATCCTCCATGGCCCACAGGTCGTCATCGGCCGGGGCCGCAGCCTCTCCGGCTTCAACTACCTGGGCCACTTCATCGGCCGCAAACGCCTCTTCAGGCACGGCTTCCGCAACGGCCGCGCCGCCGCTGAGCGCGGCGTTAAGCTTGGCAATCAGGTCCTGTGATTCAAATGGTTTTACAATAAAATCCGCAGCCCCCACTTTCCGCACCAACTCCTCGTCAACCGGCTCAAATGCGCCGGCAAGAAGCACCACAGGAATACCGGCAGTGGCGGGATTGGATTTGATCTTTTCGCAGAGCTGATACCCGTTTACCCTGGGCATCTCTATATCGGCCAGCACGATATCCGGATTGAAGCCGGGGAGCTGCTGGAGGGCCTCTTCGCCGTTATTGGCGGCCTTTATTTCAAAACCTTCTTCGGCAAGAACAAGCTCCACCACCTTCTGTATGGTGATGCTGTCGTCGGCCAGTAACAGTTTAAATGCCATAATGGCTCATTTTATGGATTACGCTTTAAAAAGTCAAGAAAAAGCTGCCGTTAATTAATGTTTTTTTGTGATTTTCCGGGGGCACGCCCCGGCCCTAGTGCCTTCAGCAGCCGCCCGATCCGCCAGCCGCCGAACCAAATGCTCCGCCTCCGCCAGACGACGAACCACCAAGCGAGCAGGCGGACATGATCTTTGATACTTCATGGGAGCCGCACTTGGGGCATACAGGTTCGTCCGATTGCTTTAGCTTCAGGAATGAGAAACAGGAACCGCACTTGCCGCATATGTATTCGTAAACGGGCATCCGGACACCTCCGCGTTAAAGTTGATTTATAAATTTTAAAACAGCAAAACGGAGGGCGTCAAATTTTTTTTGATATGTTGCCAGCAAGAGGTACACATATTTCGGGACTACGCCTCTTATTGGACAAAATACCAGTGTTTGGCGATCTGCTGAGCCATTTTCCCGCAGCGGCGGTTTCCTATATGGAGCAGTAGTCATACAAGTGATCATAGCCTGCTTCCGTTTGTCCCCCTGGCTCCTTTTCCCCTTGTATTGTATTGGGCCGGAAGAACAAACTTACAAATTCCCGCTTGCAATTACCCCAAAAACATGGCATCCACTTCATGACATCTGTCATATGGACAATGTCACGCTTTCCTGGTTATCATGGGCCGGGGCAGCGAGGCAGCCACCCCGGCATCCGGCCGCACCTCCAGTTGAGGGAACTTCATAATGGTCTGTAAAAAAAGACGGAACAAGCGGAACAAGAAAATTGTACAAAATGCGTTTAATTTTAAAGGGTTATCTATTTACGCTGGGACATATAAAAAGAAAAGGGCGGCAGGGTGCAAGCCGGTAATAGCGCAAAGCTACATGCACGCTGGTCTTTTGCAGCCGGGAACGGCTTTTAAAACGGGTTCAGGTTTGACAAACCCCTCCATCGTCCATTACTATTGAAATCCTATGTATTTTCAAGAACTTATATTAAAACTTCAGGAGTACTGGGCGAAAAAAGGGGCGGTACTGCTCCAGCCTTACGATACCGAGGTGGGTGCGGGCACGTTCCATCCGGCCACGTTCTTCAGGGTTCTTGGGCCGGAGCCCTGGTCCGCCGCATATGTGCAGCCCTCCAGAAGGCCCACGGACGGCAGGTATGGGGAAAACCCTAACAGGCTTCAGCACTATTACCAGTATCAGGTTATACTTAAGCCCTCGCCCAAAAACAGCCAGGAGCTATACCTTGAAAGCCTTGTGAACATCGGCATAGAACCGCTACGGCACGACATCCGCTTTGTGGAGGACGACTGGGAATCCCCTACTCTTGGGGCATGGGGGCTTGGCTGGGAGGTATGGCTGGACGGCATGGAGATAACACAGTTCACCTATTTCCAGCAGGTAGGCGGCATAGACCTGCGCCCAATCCCGGTGGAGATAACTTACGGGCTGGAGCGCATAGCCATGTATCTTCAGGAGGTGGATAACGTTTACAACCTCCAATGGACCAAAGGCGTAAAATACGGCGACATCTACCATATGCCGGAGGTGGAATTCTCAAAGTTCAATTTCGAGCTTGCCAACACGGACCTGATGTTTAAATTGTTCGATTCCTTCGAGGCCGAATGCATCAGAATCCTTAAGGAAGGCGTTGTACAGCCTGCTTACGAATATTGCCTTAAATGCTCCCACAGCTTTAACCTGCTGGATGCCAGGGGCGTTCTTTCGGTAACCGAACGCACAGGATATATCGCCAGGGTGAGAAACCTGGCCAAGGCCTGCGCAAGGGCGTATCTTAAACAGCGTGAAGAGCTTGGATTCCCTCTTCTGCAGGGAGCCAGCCCCCAGGGGACCAGCCCCTCATCAACCAATACATCGGGTAATAATCCGGCATGAAAAAATTATTGCTTGAAATAGGCGTGGAGGAGATACCCGCACGGTTTATCG
>JAJYLE010000129.1 GCA_021788025.1 Nitrospirota bacterium | reverse complement strand
GATCTGCCCCTTTTTGTATATTAAATTTCACAAGAAGGCACTTAATGGTCTTCTTTCCCTTCAAGGTCCTGCCCGCGCCCACTCGGTCAGGACCTAACCCTTTTTTAAGGGCCTGCCTTGAAATTGCTTCCGGCTGCAAGAGGCTGAAATCGCGGCATACTGAGTCACAAAGCCATGGAGCTTGGCATTACACACGGTATAAAGAGTTCCGACTAGGTTGCCAAGTGGGCCTTCGGCGCAAACTAAAGTGAAAAGGGAACGTGTCTTTTTCTTAAGACTACCCAAAGTCATATTCAGACGGTTAACAGGCCTTTAATTACTTGCGCCAAGAATATTATTATATTTGATGGAATCCACCCCGCATTCGCGCGCTCCTGAAATCTCTGTAACTTATATGATCTCGCATGCAAACCCCGAAAAAATAGCCGCAGAAATAGCGCTTGAACAGACGGTTGAGATGCCCAGGGCGGCCGTCAGCAATGAACAGATACTGTCCGAAATCACCGGCAGGATTATATCTGTCGAAAAACATGAAGGCAGCGGTTTTATCGCAACCATTTGTTATCCCGCCTCGGTATCGAATTTTGAAATCCCCCAGTTTCTGAATCTTCTGTATGGCAATATCTCTTTCAAGCCCGGAATCAGGATTGTTGGCCTGGACCTTCCGGAAGAATTCCTCATGTCTTTCAAGGGGCCAAGGTTCGGGGTAGGAGGTATAAGAAAACTTCTTGGCGTTTTCGACAGGCCGCTTGTCTCCACGGCACTTAAGCCGATGGGCTCAACCGCGGAAGACCTTGCCCATATGTGCTACCGTTTTGCGCTTGGGGGCATAGATATAATAAAGGACGACCACGGGCTTGCCGATTTCCCCTTCTGCCCGTTTCGTGACAGGGTGGCCGCATGCATGCATGCAATAAACAGGGCGAAGCGGGAAACAGGCAAAAAGACACTTTACTTCCCCAATATAACAGGACGTTTTGAAAAGATTGTGGATGATGTTGATTTTGCGGTATCGGAAGGCGTGGGCGGGATACTCATCTCGCCTTTTCTTGTGGGGCTCGATTGCGTGCGCCACATAGCGGAAAATGAAACCATCGGCAAGCCGGTAATGTCTCATCCCGCCTTCTGCGGAAGTCTTTTCTCAAGTGCCGGCACGGGGATAGCCCCGGAGATTGTCCTTGGAACGTTATTCAGGCTGATAGGCGTTGACAGCTCGGTTTATCCAAACTATGGAGGCCGGTTCAGTTTTACTAAGGAGACATGCAGCCTGATTGCCGCCAGCCTGAGAGGGCACTTGGGCCATATGAGGCCGGCCCTGCCCACACCGGCCGGCGGCATCGATTTGAAGAATATTACAGACGTAGTGCATTTTTATGGCAATGATATTATCCTGCTTATAGGCGGCTCATTGTATGGGCGCCCCGGCTCGCTGGAAGACAGTGCCCGGTTTTTTTGTGACAAAGTTACAGAAGCCGCAAAAAACCGGAGATATACTACTGAGGGGAGTGAATAATGGGTACCATTCACCGCTTTAATGGCGAAGAGGATAATTTTAACTGGGAAGGGGCAATCCCAAGGGACTATTGCAAACCCGGCACCAGAGGGGCCGAGGGGAAAATCCTGATCGGGAAGGCCGACGGCGCAACGAACTTTATTGTGCGGTATTTCCGGGTGGCCCCCGGCGGATCGAGCGCCCCGGAAAGCCATCCACACGATCACGGGATTGTAATCCTCCATGGGCGGGCGCGTATTCTGCTTGGCGAAAAAGAAGTGGAGGCAGGCCCGCGTGACGCGATTTATATAAGCCCAAATGAGGCGCATCAAATACAGCCTATTGGAGACGAACCCCTTGGCTTCCTCTGCATTGTGCCGCCAAAAGACAGCGAGATCGGCTGATGTATATGGGCTTTCTTAATGCCTGAAATAAAGCTCACCATCGCTCCGGGGACTTTCAAGGCGCTGGAAAAGCCTCCGTATGCGGCCGGCACGGTCCAATCCGCTACCGGAAAGGTCTGGCAAGTCCCCGCCGAATTGACCACGGCTGACAAATTCGGAATATTCAGATGCAGGACCAGTTCATTCAGGGACAATTACAAAGTGGAGCCGGGTTTATACGCCATAGGCCAGCCCGGTGGCGCTTCGGACATTATCGTTACTGCCAACTACAAGTACAGCTTCGACGTAGTCCGGCATGCGCTTAAAGGCATGAGCGCCTGGATACTCGTTCTGGATACCAAAGGAATTAATGTTTGGTGCGCCGCGGGGAAGGGCACATTCGGTACGGCAGAACTGATTAAGAGGATGTCGTTAGTTCATCTGGAGAAATTATCTGAGCGCAAGACAATAATCCTGCCCCAGCTTGGTGCGGTGGGCGTAAGCGCGCACGAGGTCAGAAAAGCCACGGGCTTCAGGGTTGTTTACGGCCCTGTACATGCAAAGGACCTGAAGGCTTTTATCAGCGCGGGATACAAGGCAACAAAAGAGATGCGCACAATGGAATTTACCATAACAAACAGGATGGCGCTTGTGCCCATGGAAGTAATCCCCATGCTAAAAAAATATCCCTTTTTCGCGCTTATAGCGCTTCTGGCCTTCGGGCTTGAGCCATCGGGGATACTCTTTAAAAGCGCACTTGGCGGCGGGCTGCCGTTTCTTGCCTTCGGGCTGGGCTCAATATTTACGGGCGCGGCTTTGACGCCGGCGCTGCTGCCTTTTATCCCGGCCAGATCGTTTGCGGCAAAAGGTTGGATTATGGGGGTTGTGGGTACGGGTTTGCTAATGTCAGTCTTTCCGCATTTTAATCCAATCCTGCTAGGCATAACCCTGCTGTTTTTTCCGATGGCAAGCTCCTATATAGCGCTCCAGTTCACCGGCTCAACAACATTTACAGGGATGTCCGGAGTTAACAAGGAATTAAAGACCAGCATACCAATATATCTGGTTTCCGTTGCTGTTTCGGTTTTGCTGCTGATTGTTTACAAGATTATCGAATGGAGGATTTTATGAAATACCTCTCAAAAGTGGCCAGCCTTAAATTGAATGCCCAAAAATGCGTTGGCTGCGGGATGTGCCTTGAGGTGTGCCCGCATAATGTTTTAAGAATGGAAGGCAGAAAGGCCGTAATTGCTGATTTGGACGGCTGCATGGAATGCGGGGCCTGCATGACAAATTGCGCATTCGGCGCGATTACGGTTAATAAAGGCGTGGGCTGCGCGGCTGCCATAATCAACAGCATCCTCTACGGCGGAGAGCCCTCGTGCGATTGCAGCGGAGGGAAAAACGGGGATAGCTGCTGCTAGGCCGTTCATGAACTTTTAGCAGAATCGGTGTATTGGGCTGCTAATTCTACGCTGTTTCTTCCACCGTATATGCGCAGACGGAAAGTATATTCACCTTTGCGGAAACCAACGCGCCGGTAATGGCTTGGCAGGCTAAACGTTTTCGAGCAGATGCCCCAGCTTGTTCTTCTTTGTCTGGAGGTAGATAACGTTTTTATCGTGCGGTTTGCTCTCTATGGGCACTCTCTCCATCACCTGCAGGCCATAGCCCTCCAGCCCCACTATCTTCTTGGGGTTATTGGTAAGGAGCCTCATCTTCTTTATCCCAAGGTCCACAAGTATCTGGGCGCCCACACCGTAATCCCTCAGGTCCGCCTTGAAGCCAAGCTTAAGGTTAGCCTCCACGGTGTCCAGCCCTTTTTCCTGAAGCTCGTAAGCCTGAAGCTTGTTTACAAGCCCTATGCCCCGGCCTTCCTGCCTCATATAGAGGATCACGCCTTTCCCCTCTTTTTCTATGATGCGCATGGCGGTGTGCAGCTGCTCACCGCAGTCGCACCTGCGGGAGCCGAACACGTCGCCGGTAAGGCATTCCGAATGCACCCTCACCAGCACGCTTCCGCCCTGCCGGATATCGCCTTTTATGAGAGCTATATGCACGTTTTCATCTACCTGGTTGCCGTAGGCTATGGCCCTGAAATCTCCGAAGTCCGTTGGCAGCTTTATATCGGCAAGCCGTTTTACAAGGCGCTCGGTTTTCATCCTGTAATTGATCAGGTCTTTTACCGTTATTATCTTCAGCTTGTGCGTCTTTGCAAATTCCATCAGTTCCGGCACGCGAGCCATAGTGCCGTCGTCGCTCATTATCTCGCATATAACACCCGCCGGATACAGCCCGGCAAGCCTTGCCAGGTCCACGGAGCCCTCGGTCTGGCCGGCCCTCTGCAGCACCCCGCCCCTTTTAGCGCGCAGTGGAAACACATGACCCGGCCTTGCAAGATCGCCCGGTTTTGTTTTCGGGTTTATGGCTGTAAGTATGGTTACCGCCCTGTCGTGTGCCGATATGCCGGTTGTCACGCCTTTTTTGGCCTCGATGGATACCGTAAAGGCCGTGCCGAACGATGACGTGTTTATCTCGGCCATCATCGGCAGCTCCAGTTCCTCAACCCGCTCCGGCACAAGCGAGAGGCATACAAGCCCTCTTCCGTATTTGGCCATGAAGTTAATTGCTTGCGGCGTCACCTTCTCTGCCGCCATGCAGAGGTCGCCCTCGTTTTCCCTGTCCTCGTCGTCGCAGAGGATTACCATGCCCCCCTGGGCTATTTCTTCCAGCGCCTCTTCTATCGTATTGAACTTGTATTTTTTCATTTCGTTTTAACCCTTGATGAACCCCGCTTCCCCAAGCGCTTTCATAAGCAATCCGCCGGAGGAGTCTTTGCCTTGCCGGGCCACAAATTTAGCCACGTACTTGCCGATTATGTCCGATTCCAGGTTAACTGCCGCGCCTGGCGCCTTAAACCCTATGGTAGTATTGGCCAGGGTATGCGGTATTATAACAATAGTAAACGCCCCGGCAAGCACTTCCACAACTGTAAGACTTATCCCGTCCACGGCAACAGACCCTTTTGGCACAAGATAATCCAGCACCAGAGGGGGCGCCTCAATCGTGATCTTTACCGTCTCGCCCATCTGCTGCCTGGAACGCACCCTTCCGGTTGCGTCCACGTGGCCCGTAACCATGTGGCCGCCAAGCTGGTCCGAGGCGCGCAAAGCTGGCTCCAGGTTCACCTTCTCCCCTGGTTTAAGGCCGCCAAGGATGGTGCTTTTAAGTGTTTCCCCCGAAAGGTCGAAGGCAAGAACGCCGCCTTTTTTCCCCGTAACGGTGAGGCAGGCCCCGTTTACGGCTATGCTGTCGCCAGGGGCCGCTTCCGCAGCAAACGCCTCCGCCTTCACGCCGAGGACTGCGCCGCCCGGCTTCGGGGCAAGCGATACCACTTCCCCAAACCCTCTTACCAGCCCCGTAAACATTATCCGCCCTCTTGTTTTGTGGACTCGATATCAAAAGAAAAATTCAGCTTCTTTTGATACTGGTTGAACAGGTTAACGGTCTCCGACCAGTTTGCCTGGGCCCTGAACTGCCCGTTGTCAAGTGTTACAGACAGGTTCTCCGGGTCAAGCGGCACATGAAGCCTTTTGGCTTTGTCCAGTATCTTGGTGGTGGCATCGTCCGTTGATTGCAGCTCGAATTTCAGTATCTCTTTAACGTCGGACTTGAAGGTCAGTTCCCGGTCATAAGGCCCTACAAACTGCACGGTGGTGTATATGGCCAGGCCCAGCAGCGCAATGAAAAATACCGCTTTAATCCAGGCGCACACTCTTTACAAGTTCTCCCATTCGTTTAAACAGCGGGGCATGGTGCCAGTCTCCATCCCAGGACCAGTAAATTATAAACGCCTTGCCCTGTATATCGTCGTATGGCACAAACCCCCAGTAGCGGCTGTCGTAACTGCGGTCCCTGTTGTCGCCCATAACGAAGAATTCTCCCTGGGGCACTCTAACCGGCCCGAAATTGTCCCTGGGGTCGCCGCTGCTGGCCGGCATGTCACCCGGTTCCACATGCTGGGTAAAGGAATCGTTTGTCCTTTTGCCGTTAATGTAGACAACCTTGTCCCTCTCAAAAACAATGTCTCCCGGTACTCCTATTACCCTTTTTATGAAGTCCCTGCTGGGGTCCTTGGGGAACTTAAAGACTATTACATCGCCTCTTTCCGGCGGCCTGATGACAAGCACTCTCTTATGGGTAAAAGGTATAACCGTGCCGTAAAGGAACTTGTTTACAAGCAGATGATCGCCTACAACAAGGGTTGGCTTCATGGAACCCGAGGGTATCTTGAACGCCTGCACCACGTAGGCCCTGATTATAAGGGCCAACACCAGGGCAGTAAGGATGGCCTCCAGATATTCCCAAAATACTCTTCTGGCCGATTTTGTCCCGGCTTGCTTGCCGGCCTGGACTGTAGACATGATTTTTTATATTAACTCATTGGCGGATTATTTGTCTTCCGCCTGCAGGACGGCCAGGAATGCCTCCTGAGGCACCTCCACGCGGCCAACCTGCTTCATCTTCTTCTTGCCTTCCTTCTGCTTCTCAAGAAGCTTTCTTTTTCTTGTAATGTCGCCGCCGTAGCACTTGGCCAGAACGTCCTTGCGAAGGGCCCTTACGGTCTCCCTGGCTATAACGCGGCTTCCGATTGCGGCCTGGATGGCCACCTCAAACATGTGCCTGGGTATAACCTTCCTTAACCTCTCAACCACCTGCTTGCCCCGGTAATAGGCCGTTTCGCGGGGCACTATTATCGAAAGGGCGTCCACCGGCTCCGAATTAAGAAGGATATCCACGCGCACCAGGTCCGCCTCCTTATAGCCGGTGAACTCGTAATCCAGTGAGGCATATCCCTTGGTCAGGGATTTGAGCTTGTCGAAAAAGTCCCATAATATCTCGTTCATCGGCAGCTCGTAGGTAAGCATTATCCTGTCCTTGCCGATGTAGGTAAACTCCTTCTGCACGCCCCTTCTGGACTGGCACAGGTCAAATACCGCCCCCAAAAACTGCTGAGGGACAAATATTATTGCCTTTACGTAAGGCTCCTCCACATCCTGAAATGAACTGCTCCATTTGGAGGGGCTGTCTATGAAATGCTCCTTGCCGGCATTATCCACGGCCTTGTATATAACAGTTGGCGTTGTGCTTATGAGGGCAAGACCAAACTCGCGCTCCAGCCTCTCCCTTACTATTTCCATGTGAAGAAGCCCCAGGAAACCGCACCTGAAACCAAACCCAAGGGCCTGTGAGACCTCCGGCTCGTATGAGAACGAGGAATCGTTAAGTTTTAATTTCTCCAGAGCGGCCTTAAGGCCCTCGTATTGATGCTGCTCCGTGGGATAGAGCCCGCAGAAGACCATCGGACGCGCCTCCCTGTACCCCGGAAGCGGGCTTCCGGCAGGGTTTTCGGCTGAGGTTATGGTGTCGCCCACCTGGGTATCAGATATGCTTTTTATCCCGGCTATTATGTAGCCAACCTCCCCGGCCCCTAACCGCCCGGTGGAAAGCGGCTTTGGCGTGAACACGCCCACTTCTATCGCCTCGTAATCCTTGGCGGTCCCCATCAGCCTTATCTTCATTCCGGCAGTCACTTCGCCTTCCACAACCCTCACAAGCGTAATTACGCCTCTGTAAGCATCGAACCAGGAATCAAAGATCAGCGCCTCAAGGGGGGAGCTGTCCAGCCCCGAAGGGGGCGGGACTTTTTTTACTACCGCCTCAAGTATCTCTTTTATGCCAATGCCTGCCTTTGCGCTTGCTATTATGGCCCCGTCCGTTTCTATGGGGATAGTCTCGCCCAGCTGCTCGATGACTTTTCCGGGGTCCGCCTGGGGCAGGTCTATCTTGTTTATAACCGGGACTATTTCCAGATTGTTTTCAAGCGCAAGATAGGCATTTGCTATGGTCTGCGCCTCAACGCCCTGAGCCGCATCTACAACCAGGATAGCGCTCT
>JAJYLE010000128.1 GCA_021788025.1 Nitrospirota bacterium | reverse complement strand
TGCATGCTAATCAATGATAATCTCGCCTTCTTCCGGCGGATGCCCGTCTTTTAACAGGAATACCAGGGGAACCGATATTGCAAACAAGACGGTAACAAGTGAAAAAACATGATTGTAGGAGAGCATCGACGCCTGCCGCTGGAGCTGCCCGTTTAAAACCCCAAGCGCCCTGTATCTGGCCAGCGCCGGGCCGCCGCCCTGGCTGGCCATTGTGCCTGACATGGCGCGCAGAAAATAGGAAGAGTTTCGAGTGAAGGGCGTAATATCTTTTACCAGCCCGGCCCTGAAAATCTGCTCGCCGCGCGTAAGCTCGGTTGCGGCGATGGCAATGCCTACGCTGCCAAATACCTGGCGCACAACATTATACAGCCCGCTTGCGGCAGTCATCTCGCTCTTCTTTATGCTTGCAAGGGCGGCCGTGCTAAGGGCCACAAATATCATGCCGAACCCCGCGCCCTGAAGGGACTGCGGTATGAAAAGGTCCCAGAACCCCACATCCAGCGACATGGCCGATAGCTGCATGAATGAGAACGCGGTTATCACAAGCCCCATGCCTATCAGCGCCCTGGGGCCAAGCCTGTTATAAAATCTCCCGGCTATGGGCATCATGATAGCCATGGCAAGGCTCCTTGGCATCAGTACAAGCCCGGAATCGAAGGCCGGATATCCAAGAAGCTGCTGAAGAAACAGAGGCAGCAGAAAAAGGCTTCCGTACAGCCCCATGCCCAATACCCCGCCAAGCATTGTGCCGGAGGCAAAGGGCAGGTTTTTTAGAACCCGCAAGTCCACCGCTGGCCTGTCCGTAACCAGTTCACGCCATATGAAAAGCAACAGGCACAAACAGGAACTGACGGCCAGCCACACTATAAAGCCGGACTGAAACCAGTCCTTCTGCTCCCCTTTTTCAAGCATCAACTGAAGCGCGCCCAGCCCGAACACAAGAAAGAAAAGCCCGGGCAGGTCCAGCTTGCCTTTCTCGCGCTTAAGATAGGGCGGGTCGTGCAGAAAACGGGCCACCAGAAGCATGTTGATGATGCCAATTGGAATATTTATATAGAATATCCATGGCCAGGAGTAATTGTCCGTAAGCCAGCCCCCGATAGTGGGGCCGAAGGCCGGGCCCAGAACAACGCCGAAGCCGTAAATACCCATGGCCATGCCCTGTTCCTCCGGCGGGAAGCTCTCTCTTAAAATGGCCTGCGATACCGGTATGATCGCCCCGCCGCCTATGCCCTGCAATATCCTGAAAAAAACGAGCGAGGCGAGGTCCCATGAAACACCGCACATGAAAGAGCTTGCGGTAAACAGGAACACGTTAATCAGGTAAAGATTCCTGCGGCCAAAACGGGCGCTGAGCATGCCGGTGATTGGCATGATTATCACGCTTGAAAGCATATAGCCCGTGGCAACCCATGTTATCTCCTCCACGCTTACGCCGAGGTTGCCTCTCATATATGGAAGGGCCACGTTTACGATGCTGGTGTCCAGGGCGCTCATGATCGTTCCGGTTATAACCGTAAGCGCCACCATCCATTTGTTTGTCTGCGTATATCCGTTCATTTGTTTTTCAGAAGCCCATTTAAAAACAATTCGCAGGGTTTTCCACGGAGGCGGCCTTTTGCCTGATATCCCAGTTCCCCTGAGAGCTGGGCCAGTATCATCCCCCTCAGGCAATAAAAAAGGGCTGATGCCGTTTCGCGGCAGTCCATCTGTCTGAATACCTTTTGTTTTATGCCGCGTTCAAGTATGTCTGCAATCAGTTTTTTCTGGGCATCAAAAAAAGCCTTTTTGAGCGGTTTCCTTATCTCCAGGTCGTACTCCTTTATCTGCATGGAGACAAGCTTTGCCTTCTTTACGGCATAATCCAGATAGAAATCCACAAGGCCCCTGAGGGCCGCAACGGGCTCCTGCCGCCTTAGCGGCTCAGTCATTTCCGAAAAACTTTCAAGCTGGCGGCGGAAGAGGGCGGTGTAAAGCTCCTCCTTGTCCTTGTAGTAGAAGTAGATAGTGCCAACACTAAGACCGGCTTTTGCCGCGACTTTGCGAACGGTGGATTTGGAGTAACCTTCTTCCTCGAATATCCGCTCCGCGGCTTCGAGTATGCGCTTCTTGGCCCCAGCGGGGCCGAGTCTCTGGCCGTAAATGCCCCTCATACGAGTAATTTGTTTTCTTTTAATGAGAAAAAACAGCGAGTACTGAACACTCGTTCAGTATATTTTTTAGCAGGGAAAAGAGTCAAGGTCATGGGAAGAATAAATAAATCCTGTTTCTCTCAGTTCGCGGATTCCATAAGCCGGGGCCGGACACCGCCCCGCGAAAAAATTAGAGGCAAAACGGGCG
This sequence comes from Nitrospirota bacterium, assembly GCA_021788025.1. GTDB lineage: Bacteria > Nitrospirota > Thermodesulfovibrionia > Thermodesulfovibrionales > JdFR-88 > JAKAKS01. Next base: position 5,523 of record JAJYLE010000128.1, on the reverse strand, counting down.
CGGAAAAAAGAATTAAGGCTGATGACAGAAGCAAAGCCGGGACGTTCTAACCTTGGTGGGAATGACAGAAAAACGCCGGAATTAACCCTTCAGCCTCTTTTTAAGCATGTCGTTGGCGGCTGCTGGGTTGGCCTTGCCCTTTGTGGCCTTCATCACCTGGCCAACAAAGAACCCGAAGAGTTTTTCCTCGCCGGCCCTGTAACGCTCTACCTCGGAAGGGGAGGCGGCCATCACCGCGTCTATAGCGGACTCCAGCGCGCCGGTATCGGTAATCTGAACCAGCCCTTTTTCTTCCACTATCTTTTTGGCAGGCTTGCCGGTGCGGTACATTTCATCAAAAACGGTCTTTGCTATCTTGCCGCTTATCGTGCCATTGTCTATCAGCGCAAGCATTTCCGCCAGCGCCTGCGGGGTTACGCTGGATTTCTCTATTGGCGCGCCTTCCTCGTTTAAAAGCCGCATCAGTTCGCCCATTACCCAGTTGCTTACAGTCTTGGGCTTTGCGCCTAGCTTTACGGTTTCCTCGAACCACTCGGCAACCGGCTTCTCGGCGGTAAGCTGGTCCGCATCGTACTCCGGCAGGCCGTAAACGGATACAAACCTTTCGCGCTTAATATCCGGTAGTTCCGGAAGAGATTCCTTTATCCGCTTTATGTCGTTGTCCGGCACGGTAACGGGGACAAGGTCCGGCTCCGGGAAGTATCGATAGTCGTGGGCCTCCTCCTTGCTGCGCATGGACAGGGTTACACCCGCGGCGGAGTCCCACAATCTTGTCTCCTGCAATATAGGCTCGCCGGCTTCAATGGCGCGCACCTGCCTGTTAATCTCATACTCAAGCGCCTTCTCCACGAACCGGAAGGAGTTCATGTTCTTCAATTCAACCTTTACGCCAAGCTCTTTCTGGCCCTTTGGACGGACGGACACGTTGGCGTCGCACCGCAGCGATCCCTGCTCCATATTGCCGTCGCACACACCTATGTACCTGAGAATTGTCCTCAATTTCCGCATGTACGCGCCTGCCTCTGCGGGGGAGCGCATGTCCGGCTCGGACACTATCTCCATCAGGGGCATGCCGCCCCGGTTAAGGTCCACAAAGCTAAAAGGGCCAGCCTCGTGTATGTTCTTTCCGGCATCCTCTTCAAGATGTATGCGGGTGATGCCTATTTCTTTTTTGCCTTCGGATGTCTCGATTACCACCCTGCCTTTAAGGCACAGCGGCAGTTCGTACTGGCTTATCTGGTAGCCCTTGGGCAGGTCCGGATAAAAATAATTTTTCCTTGCAAACCGGCTGTATGGCGATATCGAGCAGTCCATAGCAAGCCCTGTCTTTATCGTGTACTGGATTGCCTTTTCGTTCATTACGGGAAGTGACCCCGGCTGGCCGGTGCATACCGGGCAGGTCTGGGAATTAGGCGCCGCGCCGAACGCGGTGGAGCATCCGCAGAAGATCTTGGAGTTCGTAAGGAGCTGCGCATGAACTTCCAGCCCTATAACGGCCTCGAATTTTTCTCCCGCAACATTGCTGCTCATAATGCGGGCCTCCTCTTATGCCAACCGGTGGACTGCTCATAAGCGTAAGCTGCTTTTATTATCCCTTCCTCATCAAAATGCCCGCCTATCAGCTGCAAACCTATCGGCAGCCCGGATTTTGTGAACCCGCATGGAAGCGAGATGGCGGGCACGCCCGCAAGATTTATGGAAATAGTGAATATGTCCGAAAGATACATCTGGAGCGGGTCGGCCGTCTTCTCGCCCATCTTGAAGGCCGCGGTGGGCGAGGTGGGGGTGGCGATAACGTCCACTTCCTTTAACGCGTTATCAAAATCCCTTTTTATAAGAGTGCGCACCTGTTGGGCTTTGCCATAATAGGCCTCATAATACCCCGCAGACAGGGCATAGGTACCAAGCATTATCCTGCGCTTTACCTCCGGGCCAAATCCCCTGGAGCGGGTTTGCATGTACATGTCCAGCAAATCCCTGCCTTCGGCCCTGAAGCCGTACTTTACGCCGTCATACCTGGCCAGGTTGGAAGACGCCTCGGATGTGGCCAATACATAATATGTGGCGATGGCATACTGCGTGTTTGGAAGGCTTATCTCAACGGGGATGGCCCCCAGAGACTCAAGCTTCTTTATGGCTTCCCTTACGGCTGTATCCACTTCCGGGTCCATTCCCTCTATAAAATATTCCTTCGGGATTCCAACCTTAATCCCTTTTATGTCCTTGCCGGCCGCCGCCTCGAAATCGGGTACTGGGATGGGGGCCGATGTGGAATCCATTGGGTCCCGTCCGGAAATAGCGTTCATCAGGATGGCCGTATCTTTCACGGTTTTTGTTATCGGCCCTATCTGGTCCAATGAGGAGGCAAACGCCACAAGCCCATACCTTGAAACCCTGCCGTAAGTGGGTTTAAGCCCCACTACGCCGCAAAGGGCCGCCGGCTGCCTGATGGAGCCGCCTGTATCGGAGCCGAGCGCTCCAACGCACTGGCCAGCCGCCACAGCCGCAGCGGACCCGCCGCTGGAGCCGCCTGGAATGCGCTCTGTATCCCAAGGGTTGCTTGTGGTCTTGAACGCGGAGTTCTCTGTGGATGAGCCCATGGCGAACTCGTCCAGATTTGTTTTGCCTACAAGGACATATCCGGCCTTGATCAGCTTCGATGTGACGGTGCTTTCATATACGGGGACGAAATTTTCCAGCATTTTGGAGGAGCAGGTGGTCCGTACTCCCCTGGTGCACATATTGTCCTTTATGGCAAGCGGTATGCCATAGAGCGGGGCTTTTTCATCGGCCTCCGCAAGCATCCCGCGCGCCTTTTCCGGGGTGAGCGTATTGTACGCCTTTATCCGCCCCTCCACTTTATCTATGCGGGAGAGTACGGAATCCAGCGCCTCGGCCGCTGAAACCTCCTTGCGGCTTATGCGCAACCTTAGTTCTTCTATAGTAAGGTCAAAAATTTCCAAAAACAGTCTCCAGTTCAATAGGATAAAATACGGGCGGATTAAAGTCAAAGAAAACATCAAAACTGGCGGACTTCACGTAAAATTCTCCGCCTGGACATTGAAAAAATCGCAAGAAGATGCCATCATAACCCGGTGGCAGACGGCTATTTGATGGAGCATCCTGAAGAGGCACTGAGGCTTGAAATAAAGACGGATGTCCGGCGCATCAGGGAGCAGGCCCTGTGGGCCGGGCTAAAACCGGGGATGCGTGTGGCCGACATAGGGTGCGGCCCGGGCAAGACAACTTCGGTGCTTTACGGACTTGTGCAGCCCGGAGGCGAAGCCGTTGGGTTTGATGCCTCCAGGCAACGGATAGAATATGCCCGCCAGAATTACGGCGGCGGAGATACGGGCGGCAACGGGATAAAGTTTGTACAGGCGGACATCTCCGGCCTGGCCCCCGGCCAGGCCGGTCTTTTCGATTTCATATGGGTGCGGTTTGTACTGGAATATTACCGTTCCGGCAGTTTCGGGCTGGTAAAGAAAATTTCAGAACTCCTGCGGCCCGGCGGCGTACTTTGCCTGATAGACCTGGACCATAATTGCCTGAGCCATTACAGCCTGCCGCCACGCCTTGAAAATACCCTGTTTAAACTTATCCGCGCGCTGGAGGAGAAGGCGGATTTCGACCCGTATGCCGGGCGAAAACTCTATTCCTTCCTCTTCGACATGGGTTTTAAGGACATAGATGTGAACGTTTCGGCCCATCATCTTATCTTCGGCCAATGGAAGCAGGAAGATTTATACAACTGGTTCAAGAAGATAGAGGTAGCCACCTCAAAGATAAACTTTCCTTTTGATGAATACCCGGATGGGGGGCAGGGCTTTTTAACCGAGTTTCTGGATTTTTTCAAGGACCCAAGGAGGTTCATCTACACCCCTCTTATAGCCTGCCGGGGCGTGAAGCCTTAAACGGCGCCGTAAGTTTTAGTGTAATACCTGAAAAATGCCTCGATTACTTCCGGGTCGTAATGGATTTCGCTTTGTTCCCTGAGCAGCGCAAAACCATCACTGACGCGCATCGGCTCCCTGTAATGCCTCTTTGAAGTCACGGCCTCGAAGAAGTCGGCCACGGCTATTATACGGGCCCCAAGTGGTATTTCGTCGCCTTTAAGCCCCAGGGGATAGCCCGTCCCGTCCAGCTTTTCATGATGATAGGCGGCCACTTCAGGGACGCCGGCGTATATGCCCTCGAATTTGATCTGCTCCAGGATCTCCTTGGTCTGTATCGCGTGCGTCTTTATCTCCTCGTATTCCTCCGGGGTGAGGCGCCCCTCCTTTTTCAGGACGGAGTCGCGCACGCCTATCTTGCCGTAATCGTGCAGAAGGGCGGCCACACGCACCATCTCCATGAAATCCCTTGTTGTGCCCAGTTCGCGGCATATGCCCGTGGCATACTCCGTGACCTTTATTGAATGGCCTGCCGTGAGGCTGTCGCGGGCGTCGATGCTGGCGGCCAGCATCTGGATGACGGACTTGAACTGCTTTTCCTTTGCTTCGGTTTCCAGCGCGTTGTGTATGCTTACGGCGATCTGGGGGGCAATTCCCATCAGCATATTCACGTCGGACTGCAGGAAATGCCGCCTCACGTTTACGTTGTCCAGCGCAAGGACCCCTATCGATTCGTTTTCGTAGATTATCGGGCAGCAGATAAAGGACTTTACGTTCATATGTTCCATGAATTCCCGGCTGTGCTGGGAAAGCAGGAACTTGATCTCATCGGCGTTGTTTATCAGAAAAGGCTCCTGCTCGAAAAAGCAGGCGGAAAATACACCGGAAGATGTTCTTCTGAGGTGGAAGCGGGCGCCGTTCAGGATATCCGATTGTTCCTTGTTGTATCCAAACCCGGCCCGGAAAGCGAGCTCCGTTCTGCCAGGGTTGGCCAGCAGGATCATTCCCCTGTCGAATTCGAGCCGTTTTTCCAGTATCCTTATGATATTCAGCAGGAGCTTGTCAACCCCTGTCTGTTTGCTTATCACATAACCTATCTCCTGGATAATGAGCGCATTATTGTACTGGATGTCTATCTGGTCCACCAGCTTGTCGGATGTGTTTTTGAAACTGCCAAGGGCCGTCCGGAGCTCCTTTTTTTCAAGGAAATCAGAGTAGGCTAGCGCGCCGGTAAAGACCATCATGAACAAAAAGACGTAAAAGCCCGTGCTGAAGGCCCATGGGCTAACTGCGTATGATGCCGGCGCGATGATCATAAACAGCGCGGCGGAGAAGAAGGCGATCTTTTTCAGGGTGGCCGCCTCGGAACTCTTCCACGTGATGGTGTAGTGGCATACCTTGCCGCCTTTGAAGATGCATTCATCATGCTGTATGTCAGGAATGTTATTGTTAAAAATGACGGCGATGGATTCAAAATAGCCAATCCTGTTCTGGCATTGGAAGGGCTTTTCGGCAATGCCCTCTTTCGGGGTTACGGTGATCTCCACCTTGTTTTCCCCTGTCCTTCTGGATTCGTAAACCGAGGAGCGGGTGAACTTGGAAGCGAATTTGCCCACCATCTCATACGCCT
>JAJYLE010000127.1 GCA_021788025.1 Nitrospirota bacterium | reverse complement strand
AAAAAAACAGCTACTTGGGGATTGGAACAAACTTTTTGAAACAAAAAGCCAAAATCCTTAAAAATCAGGCGCTTAGGGCAGAGAAGGTAACGAAGCAGATGGAACAGATGGAACAAAAATTTGCGGCTAACAGGCTGAAATCAAAGGAAAGTCCCGAAAAGGCTGGAACATATAAAAAGAAAAGGGAACCGGCTACTTCTTCATGCCTTCACGGAGGATGGCCACCTTGCCGGTGCGCACCAGCTCCTTTATCCCGATGGGCAATAATTCAACCCGAAATATAAAGTGATCTGCCGATACAAAGCGCATAGGCTTGTGGCCGTACTCCGCGTACATTTTGAACGCATGCAAGGGCATGGCTTCTGCGTAATCTCCAGAATTTCAATGCACCCGGGTTAGGGCGCTGGGCCGTGGGACGCGCCCGGCCTGAAGCGGAAACCCTCCCTGCTCTGAGGCTCTTTGGGGAGTTTTTCCCAAATGTTTTTTCCCAAATGAACTCTGACTTTTCGAATCTGTTATAATTCCGCAGTTTATATCTGAAAATGTGTTTATGGCATTGGAGGGGTATGCAAGATGACGGGTTTGGCCCTTCTCCTTATATCGATAAAAGCAGGTTTTAAAGATTGATAATATGATCTCCCCTAAATTCAAAACGGACTCGCTTATTGCAGCGCTTATATTTTTGGCCGCGTCGGTCTGGCTATTGGCTGGCATAAGCAATCAGCACATGTGGCAGGATGAGGCCCAAACGGCCTGCCTGGCCAAGACCATCATTTCTCATGGCGTGCCACTGGGCTATGATGGCAGAAACTTTTTTTCCCAGGAGCTCGGCAGGGAATACGGCAGGGATTATGTGTGGCGGTGGTATCCGTGGCTCTCGCTTTATGTGCTTGCGCCCTTCCTGTATTTTCTTGGCGATACCACATTTGCGGCGCGTCTGCCTTTTGCGCTTTTTGGGGCCGCAACAGTAGCGCTTGCATATTTAATGGCTAAATCCATGTGGCAAAGCAGGAGGGCGGGCCTGCTTGCAGCCCTGGCGCTGGTTTTGAACGTGCCGTTTCTGATCCTTAGCCGCCAGTGCAGGTATTATGCGCCGAGCATGTTTTTTACCCTGCTTTCGCTTTACAGTTGCTATGGGCTGATAGAGCGGCGGAAGCGTTCCGGCCCTGTGTTTATACTCTCTTCTATCGCGCTATTTCATACCAATTACCTTTATTACGCAGCCCTGCTGGGCTCGGCGTTTCTTTACTGCGCGCTGTTTCATCGAAGCAGGCTTAAGGCGCTTTTGGCAGTTTCGGGTATCACAGTTTTGGTAAACGCACCGTGGATCATCTGGTTTTCCCCGCTGGTAAATTCGATTAGCGCCGTAAGCGCCTTTGCCGTGCGGGATTATGGCTTATTCTTCAGGGAGTACCTACGGCAGATCAGAAGTTATATATTTCCGCCTCTGCTGCTTCTGGCCCTTCCCGTCCTTTGGGCTGCCGGACGGATGCTGCATGGAAAAATGCAGCCATCCGGAACGGATGCGCATTCCTGGAAGAAGGCGGTCCTATTACTGCTGTTTTCCGCTGCTACAATAGCGGCAGTTTCGCTTACCACGCCATATCCATTTTTCAGGTACATAGCGCCGGTAATTCCCGTTGCATGCCTGATAACCGCTCTTATCCTGGACCGGGCAGCCTCAGCCCACCGCATAGCTGGGCCCGTAGCCGTTGGCCTGATACTCATCCTGTTGGGCTCCTTATGGTCAGTGCCGGACTATATATATGAGATCACGCATAATTACAAAGGGCCCATCGATGGAATTGTTGAGTACCTGCAGAAGCACGCGAACAAGGGCGACGTGGTTGCTATAACGTATGGCGACATGCCAGTGAAATTCTATACCGGCTTGCGCGTGGTTGGCGGGCTGACTGGTGAGGACCTGACCCCGGCAAAGAATGCGGACTGGGTAATCATACGAAGGCACGTCATCTGCGAAAAAGATATGAGGGTCCGCAAATTCCTTCTGGCCGAGGTGCCGCTTGGCAAGTACGACCCCATAGTGCTGAATTACCCCGACCTGCCCTTTGAGAACCGTGAAGATCCTGCCCAGCACCTCTTCAGAACGGCCAAAGACTACCCCGTGGTGCTATTCCACAGGCGCGGGACGCCGCTGCGGTGAACTGGAACGGCCAACTAGCGGTAAGGGTCCATGATGCAGCAGTGGGTACAACCCTGAACCCGCGGGAGGCAGCAGTTGCGTTTTTTTTCATACAAACCCTCTTGCCGTAACATTAGGGTTAAAATAAATCATGTCACACGAATTTTATTACACAGCGCCTGAAGAGCACATCAAAAAAGAGCGGCAGAAGGCGCGGGTGCTCAGGAGCTCGCCCTGGTGGAAGCGGAAGCGGGAAAAAGGCACATGCCATTTTTGCGGGGGCACGTTCAAGCCCGCCGAGCTTACGATGGAGCATATTGTGCCGCTGGCCAGGGGCGGCAAGTCCGTAAAGGAAAATCTGGTCCCCGCCTGCAAGGAGTGCAATACGAAAAAGAAGTATCTTCTGCCGATTGAGTGGGATGAGTATCTGAAGTCGATCCGCTCTGGCAAGCCGGAGGACTAAAGTTATTACACCCTCTCCCTACCCTCCCCAAAGGGCGGACAAAGGGCCATTTGATACGGTCCAGAAGTTTGCCACACTTGGGAGCGGTTATCCAATGTGCTTGTTTCTGCTGTTCATTTGGCCGTTGCCATTTGCCCTCTAACTTTTTCGCACGGGGCGTTCGTCTTTGTTAGGGCTCGTCTCGAACGGCCCCGTTTTCAGTTTATGATTTAAACTGGTCAGGCTCCGCCAGGACTCGCCCGCCCACTTCGCTCAGCCCCCCGCTTCCCCAGGGTACGGCCAAATCTCAATAACCTAATCTGTTACCTGGTTTTAATGGGGTCCTAGGGGCGCGGCCCCCATACAAATAAAGGTGGGAAAGCGGGGAAACTTTTGAAACAGCTCTACTCCGTCTTCACAACTATCTTTGAAGGCAGCAGGCCCAAAAGCCTTTCAAGCGCGCGGACAAGCGTTGCCTCGTCCCTGCTTTCAAGCGTAACCAGCACCCTGAACCCGTCATTCCCGGATTTGGGGTAGCTGCCTATCTCCACCCCCTCAAACTCCTGGGCCGTGCTGGACAGCGCGTCTGCTATCCGGCACTCGTCTTCCTCCACATAAACGCGTTTGATATAAAAAGGCTTCTGCCTGAAACGCTCCTTTATCTTTTCGAACTTGGCCCTCAAAAATTCCGGCACGCCCGGCAGCACGTACACGTTTTTAATCCTTACCGGCGGGAAGTTCATGCCCTCAACGTTCACCAGTTCCGCGCCCTCGGGCAGAAGGGCCATTCTCATTGCGGTGCGTGAGAGCCCCTCGCCGCATTTCCGGGTGATAAGGGCCGTAAGCTGAGCGTTCTCCGCAAGGCCTACCCCAAATGCGCGCGCAACGCCCTCAAATGTAACATCATCATGGGTTGGCCCAACGCCTCCGGAGGTAAAGACGTAATCGAACCTGCGGGAACACTCCGAAACAGTATTGGCTATATCTTCCACTATGTCCGGGATTACCGTAACCAGCGAAAGGTCCACCCCAAGGGCCCTCAGCTGGGCCGCAAAATAGGGTGAATTCTCGTCCCTGGTTTTCCCGGAGAGTATCTCGTTTCCAATTATTATGACAGCAGCTGTCCTGGACCGTTCCAGCATACAGCATTCATTTTAAGTTTTTTGAAAAAATGCTGCAACCGCAATCCCTGAAAAGCGGCCGGACTGGCTGGCAATTAGCCTGTGATTTAAAAGGTTTATCTGTCTGGATTAAAAATGTTAAAATTTTCTGTTATGGCTGAAGCCAGGCAGGCGAGCCTGCTTACAAGGGCAGTGGCAAGGGGAATCGATCTGATTCTGGTAATTACGGCGGCCCAGGTCCTGCACACGGCGGGTTTTCTGGCCGGTGTGGGTTACATTCTTATAGGCGACGGTGTTGCCGGAGGCGCCAGCCTGGGGAAAAGATTAATGGGGCTGGCCGTTAAAGGCCCTCAGGGCGCGCCCTGCCAGGTGCGCGAATCGGCCCTCCGCAATGCAACTATCGCACTGGCTTTGTTATTATGGAAGATACCCTTTGCAGGATGGATTTTAACCCTCGTGATCTTCACTTTGGAGTTTTTAGTGCTCTTCGGCAGTCCTGAGGCAAGGAGAATCGGAGACGAGATTGCAAATACCTGGGTCGTGGAGGCCCGTTTCAAGGAGGCAGTTTGATGTTTAGCAAGATAATGGGCTGGTTTTCAAACGACCTGGCCATAGACCTGGGCACCGCAAACACCCTGGTTTATATGAAAGGCAACGGGATAGTGCTTAACGAGCCTTCCGTTGTTGTAGTGCGGAAGGACAACAAAAAGGTTGTTGCCGTGGGCGGCGACGCCAAGAAGATGCTTGGCAAGACCCCGGCCAATATATATGCGATAAGACCGATGAAGGAAGGCGTTATAGCGGACTTCGATGCAACCGGCGAGATGCTGAAGCATTTTATCGGCACGGTCCATAACAGAAGGAGTTTTGTTTCCCCAAGGGTGATCATCGGCGTGCCTTCGGGCATTACCCAGGTGGAACAGAGGGCCGTCAAAGACGCGGCCCAGGCCTCCGGTGCAAGGGAAGTGTATCTTATAGAAGAGCCGATGGCGGCTGCCCTGGGCGTTGGCCTGCCCGTGGGCGAACCCTCCGGCAACATGATTGTGGACATCGGCGGCGGCACCACGGATATCGCGGTAATCTCATTGGACGGCATAGTGATAAGCAAGGTGGCAAGAGTGGGCGGCGACAAGATGGACGAGTCCATAATAGCCTACATAAAGCGCAGGTACAATCTGATGATTGGCGACAGGACGTCCGAGGCGATAAAGATAGAACTGGGTTCCGCCTACAAGTTCGAACACCGCGAGCCAAAGACCATGGAGATAAAGGGACGCGATCTTGTGTCTGGCATACCCAAGACCTTCACCATCAACGAGGACGAGATAATGGAGGCCCTTCAGGAGCCTGTAAATATCATTATCGAAACCATAAAGGTGGCGCTTGAAAATACCCCCCCGGAACTGGCCGCGGACATTGTGGACAGGGGTATAGTGCTTGCCGGCGGCGGCGCACTTCTTTCGGGCCTGGACGTGCTTATAAAAGAATCCACGGGGCTGCCGGTTGTTGTGGCTGAGGACCCTCTTACGGCCGTTGTGAAGGGCGTCGGCAAGATGCTCGACGAACTGGAGCTCCTTAAGAAGATAGCCATCAATTAATGCGGAGTAAAAGATCCCTGCTCTTTGTCCTGCTGGTTGTCGCCGCCGCATCCGTGATGACCTACCAGGTCAGAAAAGGCGCCATAGACCCGCTGGCGCCCGTAAACAAAGCGTTTTACGGCCTTTCGGGCGGTCTTCAGGGGGCCTACAGGGCTGTCACCGGTTTCTTCACCGATATCACCGCGAACGCCCACCGCGTTAAAGTGCTTACAAAACGGTTGCAGGATATGAAGGCCCGTTATGAAAAGGCTGAAGCCGGCGCACTTGAGGCCGCAAGACTTAAAGCCCTTCTTGATCTGAAGCAGCATTCCCCCCAGTATGTGGCAACAGCAAACGTTGTTGCGCGCGGCGCGGGCAGGTGGGCCAATACCTTCACCATAGACGCCGGACGCGAAGAAGGCATACAAAAAAACATGATAGCCATAACTCCGGACGGTCTGGCGGGCAAGGTGATCCGCGCGGAAAAAGGCTACAGCCTTGTGCTGCTTGTAACGGACGCAAGGTTTGCGGCCGCCGTAAGGCTGGGGCCGGGCGGCCAGGAAGCCATCCTGGCAGGCTCCGGAGCGAATGACTGCATTCTCAAATATGTCACCTACGATATAAAGGTGAACAAGGGGGACAAAGTGGCCACCTCCGGGCTGGACGGGCTGTTCCCCGATGGCATCAATGCCGGGCAGGTATCGAAGGTTGTGGAAGAAGCGGGTTTTTTCAGGCAGATTACCGTAAAGCCAGCCGTGGATACCTCAGACATAGAGCAAGTGACAATAATAAGAAGAGACCCCTCGCTTCCGCCAGTGCCGGGCCAGGGGCAGCAGACAGATGAAACGCACCCTTAAATTCCTCCTTCTGTGCCTCCTTGTGCTGATTGCGGATCTTAACCTGAAGCTGTTTGGCCTGCGCTCCGATTTTGCCAGCCTGATGGCATTCTGGGTAGGCTACAGCCGTTCGGCCTATTCGGGAATTGCGCTTGGGGCATCGCTGGGGCTTGTTGAAGACAGCCTGGGTTCTGTGCTGATTGGGCCTGGGATGCTCTCCAGGGGAGCAATAGGTTTTTTCGCGCATTATCTTTCAAAGGGGTTTTTCCGCTGGACACCGCTTCTGGGTTTCCTTGGGGCAGCCGGCCTCACATTCCTGGGCGGCATGACAGAGTATGCCAGTCTGCGGGTGTTCAGCGATTTCCAGGGCGCTCTTTTGCCGGGCATATTCAAACTGACCGCCCAGAGCCTGATAAACGGGACGCTTGGGGCGATGCTGGAACCTGAAAACATTGGCTGACCACGGAAACAGGACAAAAAAAGTTTTGATAGCGGTCGGTGCCACCTTTCTGGTGCTAGTGGTCAGGCTGTGGCAATTGCAGGTGATCTCGGGCAAGGAACTGCGGAAGGAATCCGAAGAGAACAGGCTTCGCGTGGTGGACATCTACGCCCCGCGCGGGATAATCTACGACAGAAACGGCATCCCGCTGGTAAAAAACATGCCCAATTTCAGCGTGTCCGTTATTCCGGAGAGACTGAAAACGGCCAACATACAAGGCATTTCGGCGCTTCTGGGGCTGGACCCCGCATGGCTTACCCGCACGCTTGCAGCTGCCAGCCGCTCCGTGGAGCCGGTAAAGATAAAAGATGACCTCAGCTTCGACGACCTGGCCCGCGTGGAAGCCAGGCTTTCGGATTTCCCCGAACTGACCGTGGACGTGGGCATCTCCAGGGATTACATCTATGGCCAGACGGCCGCCCACCTGATTGGCTACATAGGCAGGCTGACACCCGCGCAGGCGGAGTCCCCGGAATATGCCGGAGTGTCCAAAAACAGCTTCGCAGGCCAGTGGGGGATAGAAAAACTCTACGACAAGCAATTACGCGGAGTTGACGGTAAAAAGCTGATAGAAGTGGACGCCATGGGCAGGGAGATCAAGCAGGTTGGCGAGGTCCCGCCCAAAAAAGGTCAGGACTTGACCCTTGCGCTGGACATAAAAATGCAAATGGCGGCGGAGACCGCGTTTGCAAACCATACAGGCGCCTTCGTGGCGATAAACCCCAATACGGGCGAGATACTGGGGTTCATGAGCAAGCCCTCGTTTGACCCAAATGAATTCGTACCGAGCATATCGGCTGCAAACTGGAAGGCCCTGATCATGGACGACAAACACCCGATGCTGGACAGGGTTTTCCAGAGCGCGTATCCCCCGGGCTCCACGTTTAAGATAATCACGGCTATGACGGGGCTGGAAACCGGCATTATAAATACCAGCACGAAGTTCAACTGTCCCGGTTTTTTTGACCTGGGCAATCATGTATGGCACTGCTGGAGGCACCGTGGCCATGGCGATATCAGCGTTCACAACGCCATCGTCCAATCCTGCGACGTGTTTTTCTATAACGTTGGATTAAGGACAGGGATAGACCCGATATCCAAATATGCAAAGGCGTTCGGGCTTGGACGGAAAGTGGGCCTGGGACTTGGGCCGGAGTCCAGCGGCCTTATTCCCGATACCGAGTGGAAAAAGGATGTGCGGAAGCAGAAGTGGTATCCCGGCGAGTCTTTGAACTGCGCGATCGGGCAGGGCTATGTGCTTGTTACCCCGCTTCAGATGGCCAGGATGATAGGCGCCGTGGGCACAGGCGGCACATACATGTCAAAGCTTACTTTT